>CALGKA010000001.1 GCA_937927895.1 uncultured Granulosicoccaceae bacterium
GCTATATAAGCCCCCTCTAACGACGCGTTAGAATTCCAATCACCCACATCCTCAATATCCATACTCATGCGACGCAAGCCACCTTGGATACCCACATCAAGCAGTGGAATGAGATCAACTTCAAGATGTAAGTAAGCCTCAATATCTAACAGATTGTTATCTTTATAAGCAATCCCGTTACCGCGCAGCCCGACTGCAAGCCCTGAGAAAGGCATATCAAATCGTGCATGTGCGTACAACATAGGTACGATTTGATCGAGGTCTACTCGATCAGAAAGCGGACCATCAGTTTGTACCACTTCAATAAAACCATCATATTGTCTGGCCGTTAAACCCAGATCAAGAGAGATCCAATTGTCGAGCAACTCATAATACAAAGTGCCATCTAGAAAGTTGATATCCAGCGTGGCATCTACCGCACCAGACACTGGTATCGAGCCACCCAAAGTACCACTGGCAGACTCCGAAGAGCCGCTCCACGTTAGCGGAGTTTGTCGGACCTGTACATTGGGCACTAGCGGAATCGGATGCTCTACCGCAACCAATATAGAATTGCTGCTGCCTTTGTTATCACTGAATTCACTGGACATATCAAAAGCGTCATTACTTTGACCTATGGTGCCGCCCAATGAAGGCTTCCACAAATGAGCACTGCCGTGCAGACCAAAAATGGTGTCAGCCGTTGCAACGGCAGGCAAAAAGGCAATGGTAGGTAAAACGCATAACGCACCAACTATGTTTGTAAATTTTGAACGCAGCATTTTCTTTGATCCATCCAAGTGTTCAGTGTTGTTTAGCATGGGTCTTCCATGATTTTATTTAGTGACACCTAAAACTAAGCATTATTGAATCCAACTACCCATTACAGGCTGTTGACCTAAAGCGCATACTTCCTGAAGTGCTTTCCTGTGCTTTTTATCAAGCTTTACTATCAGCTCAGCTTTTAAGTGGATGAACGCAGCTCCGCAATGAACTTGTCTGATTCTGCAATCGATCGATTCATTTCACGAATAAGCACAGAGATATCATCCTGCAACGATGCAAACTCGCCTTTTAACGAACCAATCGCTTGTGCGTTTAGGTTGTGCTTTAAAAACAACACATTGTCTCTAAACGTTTTAAGCACAGGCGCCATGCTCTGCTCTGAGCGACGCATTGTTGTAAGCATTCCATCGTAGCGTGATTTAGTTTCACGCAACTGGGCTGTACTGGTTCTTTTGTAATCAGCATTTTCGAAAAGATCAATTTCAGCTTCCCACTCACTGAATAATGCGCTAGCGACTGACTCAACGCTATTAATTCTATCGGTGACTTCCTGGGCTGCCTCTTGGCTATTTTCGTATTCGCTACTGAGCTTGTCATAGGCTTGCTTTAAATCGGTGTTCTGCAAAGTAACAATGGAGCCAAACTGCTCTAACGCATCTTTAAATTCTTCTTGTGCGTCTTCTTGTGAATCACGAGTTTTCTCTACTCGCTCAACCAAGATATCGCGCTTGTGAAAACCAACCTTCTCCCATGCGTTGTAATACGCAGACGAGCAGCCAGCCAAAATTGCAGTAAGGGACAGAATTAGTAATAGACGACTTTTCATTAACGTTACCCGGGTACTCAAAAATTCAATCTTCGATTTTACACTATCCGGCCACACCCGGCACGGATACGCAATTGGGCTTGCAGTTACCAAATTGATATAAGCCAGCGCAAAAGGCTAGGAAAGTAACTCTAGTCAAAAAGTTAAAAAAGGCAATATTCCACAACACACGTATCCTGCGCGCGGCTTACCATTGGTTTAGCCATAGATTTAGCGATAGATTTTCCCATTGATTTAGCATCAACCTGACATGGCCGATTTAGCGTCGGCCAAATATTGATCGGCACTGCCAGCTCCACATAAATCAGCGAACTTGGCTTTATACCCTAAACTTCCGCCAATGCCGCCCGTATGTACAAAGACGATTTTGTTATCCGGGTTTTTCACCCACTGTGAATTTTGTAACGCCTTTAGTGCTTTGCCATTGTAGACCGGATCCATAACAACCCCGTATTTCGCATGCACACTTAAAACAAAATCCAACAACGATTTATCAACCCTACCGTATCTAGACGGTGCAGCAGAATTGAGCATGGTCCAAGCGGCTCTATTAGAGGCCATGTGATGGGATTGACCCACTTCTTTTATCCAACCGGATACGCTGGGTATTAATCTGTCATCTTGTACCACAGGCACACCAACAACCGTTTGGTTTTCATTCGAACCACAAATGATACCCGCCATGGTAGCACCCGTGCCAACCGCTACCACAATATGAGTAGCGTAATCTTTCGCTACCTCATTTATTTGAACGGCAATTTCTCTACAACCACTCACTGCAAGTTCATTTGAACCACCTTCCGGCAACCATGCATCGCAGTGATACTTTTCACACAACCGCGATACAAAATGCTCATCACCACGCATGCGGTAATCAGCCCGGGACAAGTAATGAACTTGAAGCCCATGCCCCATAGCATCTAGCAACAACGCTGTCTTTAATTGCTCTTCACCACGAACCATAGCAACTGCTGTTAACCCGATTGACTCACAGCTATGTGCCAGCGCATGCAAGTGATTTGACCACACGCCACCAAAGCTCAGTACCGAACGACACCCCTGTTGTTTAAGGGCAGCTAGATTTTTTGTGAGCTTGTACTCCTTATTACCGCAGCGCCCACGGGTTAATAGATCCGTTCTAAAAATGCGAAGCGAGTCATTTATCACAGTTAATTCTGCACATCGGTCGGTCGGGAGTTTCATAGAAAAGCCATATTTTACTTTTAAAAAACAACACTTTTGATTCTTTTATTCATCTCGTTTGTTACCGGTACGGAGACTTTTCATACATCAAGAAACTGAGAATACGCCGATAACCTCGGAGGCTTGTAAAGCCCCACTTTCACAAGACTTCATAACAACGTAAAAGCGATGAAACGTATTAATAGGCGAGAATTTTTAAAACGCTCTGCAGGTTTATCACTCTCTAGTGGTGCCATAGCGACCGTTGTTACCGGCACACTTGCAGGTAGCAGCACCGCCGCATTCGCAGCTCAAGCGGGTAATGAATCACTACGTTCATTCCTGGTCAGCCGCGATAATACTGTCGCAGGCATTACGCTACGCCATAAAGACAAACTAACAAGATTATACTCTGAAAGGTACTATGTACCCTTTTGGACTAAGCATGGTAGCGCCACACAAACATGCCGTGCAATCATCAATAAACTCGAACAATCTGCATTGTATGGTCTTCACCCCTCGCACTACTATACACAGGTATTAAAAAGCTGGGTGCATCTGCAAAACCCTGTCACTGCCATGCAGATGGACTTGGTGCTCACTGACTCATTGTATGAGTACTTTGACAATCTGGCCAATGGCCAAATGGATGTTCAGCCAGGTCAAGGGAGTTGGTTTGCCACACAAAGCAAAACCGACATTTCATATGCCGTTAACCAGTTTTTCCGTGGCGATATTTCATTCAGAGATGCGGTTAATACTATTCAGCCCTACGAGCAACGCTATACAGACCTGTTAACAGCACTAGCGGAGCACCATCAAATTCTAAATGCCGGGGGCTACAGCCATGTTTCATCTGGTGAAGTATTAAAGATTGGTTCGGTCAGCCGAAGAGTTTCACAACTTAGCGCCCGCTTAATGCAAAGCCGTGATCTGGAACATACTGCCATATCTGATGTCTTTGACTGGAGAATTACAGAAGGCGTTAAGAACTTCCAACAACGCCATGGCTTAGAAGCCGATGGCGCGCTGGGCAATAAAACACTGGCAGAACTCAACTTGCCAGTTGAACAACGCATTGCACAAATTGAAGTCAACTTAGATCGCTGGAGATGGTTACCGCAAAACCTCGGTGCGAGTAATATTGTAGTCAATACCGCCGGTTTTGAAATGGATGTAAATTTACATCACAACCGCGCGCTTTCAATGCCCGTGATTGTTGGCAAGCCAGACACTAAAACACCGATCTTCTCTGATGTTATGGAGCACATAGTATTTAACCCGTCCTGGCATGTACCGGTAAGCATCACCCGTGAAAAATTATTACCAAAAGAGCTAAGCAATCCAGGCCAACTTGATAGCGAAAATTTTGTAGTTGTATCACTTTCGACTCGTGATACCCAACCCGTATCAAGCTTATCTAGCGATGAACTTATACCGGAAAACTTTATCCGTAAGTACAGACTGCGACAACTACCCGGAAAATCCAACGCCTTGGGACAAGTAAAGTTTATGCTTCCGAATAAGTATAGTATTTACTTACACGATACAAACGCTAAGAGCTTGTTTGATGAAACGACCCGGGCTTTCAGTCATGGCTGCATTCGAGTTGAAGATCCACAACAACTGGCTAGAACACTGTTGTTATCTGACGGTGTTAGCGACTACGAAATCGATGCCATTGTAAGTAGCGGTAACACAAAAACCGTCAATCTCAGAGAGCACCTACCCGTTCATATCACTTATCAGACCAGCTGGGTTGATCAGTATGGCCGGGTACAATTTAGAAAAGACATCTACGACCATGATAGCCACGCGATACAGAACTATCAGTATCAGCGGCCAATGCAAGCTAGTTTAGAAACCAATGTGCTAGCACGCATAGGTGGGACTATCACAGCAGCTGCCGAAGGCTAAGCGGCGGATTCTAAACATTGCAAGCATTACGCTTGCAATATAGAACACTATACCAAGCGCCCCACCACCGCCTTGATTAGTAGACGCTTGCGCACTAACCGCTGCCTGTGTTTGTACAAAGTCAGTTGTCTGGTCTAACAATGCGGCCACTGCCTCACGACTCTCGCGTCCGCCCGATGGACATACAGCTGTCAACAGATCATTGTTGGTCAAACACACATCGAGCGCATGGTTACCTTCTTTAAAAAGGTGTAACGCACTGTCGTTACCGCAGTCTATCGTTTGCTGTAGCCCGGCTGCTTGATCATACCCTTCATCAAGCGCCCTACCCGCCAATGCATTACACAAGCGCAGCGATTGACTAGCGGGGACTAGCTCATCAACCAAACCATGAAACATAACCATAGGTGGGTAGCTAGCAGGGTTAACGGCAACCCGCGCTGGATAACTATTTTCAGGAATCGGAGGCAGGCTTACATCAGCTTGTGCGGCATCTGTGCCTAAGACATCATTAAATATATTCAACCCTTCTTCATTGCTGTACTCGCCCGCCAAAACCATACTGACAAAATCAGTAAAATCTGTAGGTGGATACATAAGCACAGCTGCTGCAACTTGATCACTTTTATTAACCGCTAATGACAACGCCAGATGACCTCCCGCCGATTGCCCCATCACAACAGGCTTTCCGCGCGCACCATAAGTAGCACCATTTTGACTTACCCACTGTAGCGCAAACTCTGCATCATTAATGATATCTGCAATGGTGGCTGACTGGCATTCCACGTTAGGCTCACTGTCGCCTAACAATCGATAAAAAGGTGCGAACACGACAAAGCCTTTACTCGTGTAGTGCGCCGCAACAGATTCAATACCCATCGTGCCAAACCCTCGCGCCTTCCAACTACCTCCATGAAAGGCAATCAACGGATACTGTTCAGTACTGGCAATTGAATTTTTGTATACACGCATTTCAAGCTGGCATTCACCGCGGGGAGTATTGACGGATCTATAAGACACACTCGTTCGATAGGGGTGTGTTACACCGTCTAGTCGTTTTGCGCCAATGTCATATCGAACACCAGGGGATAGAGTCCAGTTAGTGTCAATGCTTGCGCCATTACCGAGATTTTCACTATCTAGAGCGTCTGCACAGAATTGCTGCTGCCGTGTATGAGTAAACAGCACCGATTCTAAACACTGAGAATCAGTAAAGTATTCCCCGGTATCACGCGGCACTTGCTCCACACAGCTACTTCCGGCATTGGAGAACAGTGGCTCAATAGGCATATCCGCTTTCAGGCGCGCACTGAGATCACAACCAATGATGCCGCCGATGGTGTCTCGCAGCCTGTCACCATCGCTAAATATATCGACCGACTGAGCGCTGACAGGCAGACTCGCCACGAGGCTGCCGAACATGGCAAAAAGCAGAACAACTATTTGTTTTCGCACCAATTTCAAACCCTGTTTAGATCGACACAGCATACCTTGGCACTTGCCCAAAGGACACCCAGGCACGGTTAACAACTATTGTAGGTGCGATTGTAGACTGCCAATGGCGCAAACCTACCTGAACACTGCATGTAAAATAAATGATCGAAGACACACATACGTTTATAATTCTAATTCTTTCGAACTACTCACATTAGACAAGAACCATCACTATGGCCGGACTTTCCACCCTTGTGCTCGATACCAGTATTGGTAAATCAGCCAGCGCGGTAAAAAGAGCCATTTGTGGCGGCTACCGCCATTACCTTTCCGGTACTCTACTTTTCGAGTCAGTTAGACTAATAAACTTCGTCGTATCCCAGCACCCTAATTCTTAAAATAATAAATTCCAACACCATCGGAGACACTAATGTCTGATCTAGAAAATATCATCAACGAAGCGTTTGAACGACGGGCAGATATATCACCGTCAAGCGTTGATGCAGCGACCAAAAAAGCCGTGGAAGATGCCATCTTACTAATAGATAGCGGCAAAGCCCGTGTTGCTGAACAAAAAGGCGTTGGTGATTGGAAAGTAAACGAGTGGCTGAAAAAGGCCGTTCTGCTTTCTTTCCGCATTCGCGACAACGAACCTATGCCTGCTGGTGGCTTCACCCAATTCTACGATAAAGTAGATTCTAAATTTACGGATTACTCAGCACAGCAATTCGCAGACTCAGGTGTGCGGGTAGTACCACCTGCTGTAGCGCGTAAAGGTTCATACATCGCGCCCAACACAGTACTCATGCCTTCCTATGTAAATATAGGTGCCTATGTAGATAGCGGCACCATGGTAGATACGTGGGCGACCGTTGGGTCATGTGCACAAATAGGTAAAAATGTTCATTTGTCTGGCGGTGTGGGTATTGGTGGTGTATTAGAACCACTACAAGCCACCCCGACCATTATTGAAGACAACTGCTTTATCGGTGCACGCTCTGAAATTGTAGAAGGTGTGATCGTTGAGGAAGGTGCAGTTGTTTCAATGGGTGTATACATCGGCCAAAGCACACGCATTTATGATCGTGAAAACGACGAGATCCTCTACGGCCGAGTACCCGCAGGCTCAGTGGTGGTCTCTGGAAACCTACCTGCTGAAAACGGCAAATACAGCCTTTATTGCGCTGTTATTGTAAAAAGGGTTGATGAAAAAACTCGCAGTAAAGTAGGCATTAATGAGCTACTTCGGATTGTAGATTAATTAGCCCGGAGCGCGGTAACTCATGAAACTATATGGCATCAAAAACTGCGATACGATAAAAAAAGCGCGTCGCTTTTTAGACGAGCACAATATCGATTACCAGTTCCATGATTACCGCGTTGACGGCATTGATAAAAAGCTTATTGCTAGTTGGGTAAAGACACACGGCTGGGAAACCGTACTGAATAAACGCGGCACCACCTGGCGTCAGCTTGACGATGAAACCAAGGCCGCCACTACCGCGGCTAATGCCACCGATTTACTTTGCGCACACCCAGCCATGATCAAGCGCCCTATTCTTGTTAAGGGCAAAACATCTTTAGTCGGCTTCAGCATTGATGCATACAAAGAGCTAACAGAGAGCCTGTAGCCCATGTCAGCCAAAGCGATAGAAAAATCTATCATTGCCCACGCTAACAAAGAATACGCCATAAAAACACTAGGCTATTTTAAAACCGGCCCGGGTGAATACGCTGAAGGTGATAAATTCCTCGGTATTAAAGTACCTGTCTTACGCGCACAAGTGAAACAGCGGCGCTTTGAAACTACGCTTAAAGAAATGATTGACCTACTACAAAGTGATTGGCATGAGGTTCGATTATTCGCGCTATTATCAATGGTAGATCAATTCGCACGTGGCACTGAAAAAGAAAAGAAAGCTACCGTTAACGCCTATTTGAAAAATAAAAACCGCATTAACAATTGGGATTTAGTCGATAGCTCTGCGTACCGGATCACAGGCCCTTGGTACTTCGATCAAGATCGCACACCACTTGATAAGCTTGTCAAATCAAAACACATGTGGAGCCGCCGCATCGCGATGATCTCTACCCTTCACTACATCCGCCAAAATGATCTAGAAGACACCTATAAATACGCAGAGTTACTATTAGATGACCCCGAAGATCTAATGCACAAAGCCTCTGGCTGGATGTTACGTGAAGCTGGCAAGCGAGATGTCGCACGGCTTGAAGCGTTTCTGACTCAAACAGCTGCGTACATGCCAAGGACCATGCTTCGATATGCGCTTGAAAAGTTTCCACCGGATGTACGACATCACCATATGAATCTGTGACCTACTCAACTACAAATAGTCACTTACAACCCAGCGCGGATAATAGTAAACCATGAATCGTCGAAAAAAGATTAATCAAATACTAAAAGCGCGCGCCGAAAAACGTAAGCCTAAAGTAGATAATCCTAATAAACCAAAGTACATCAGTAAAGCTGACCGTGCAAAAATAGAAGCAGCACAGCTGCAAGCTTCTGTCGGCGATCAAGACAACAGCTAAATTCGTACAAACTAACCTTTACACAATACACCCATTCAACGCATTACGAATGGATTTGCCAATGGCTCTTCTGAAGTGTTGATCCACGTTGTTTTAGTACGAGTGTAATCGGCTATTGAATCCATACCTGCCTCGCGCCCATAGCCCGATTGATTAAATCCACCAAATGGTGCGATTGGCGATACCGCCCGATAAGTATTGATCCAGCAAATACCTGAGCGCAACCGATCAGACACACGATGCGCACGACCAATGCTTTCAGTAAACACACCAGAACCAAGCCCGTAGTGACTATCGTTGGCTAAGGCAATTACCTCTTCTTCAGTATTAAACGGTACAAGCGACATCACCGGGCCGAACATCTCAACTTTTAATGTTTCAGTTTCATGGTTTTTGCACTCAACCAAAGTCGGATTAAAATAGTTACCCACTTGCTTATCAGGCCTTGAGCCGCCAGCTCTTATTATTGCACCCTGGGAAACTGATTTTTTAAGCGTTGCCTCAATAACTTCAATTTGTTTTGTTGTGCATAAAGGCCCAACGTGTGTATTTGCATCTTGCGGATCACCTACCACTATATGTTTTGCGCGCTCAATAATTTCCTCAGCCACCTGATCAAAGATATCTTTTTGTACATAGGCCCGGGAACCAGCTACACATGACTGACCAGAAGCGCCCCAGTTACCCGCTATAAGTCCGTTAACGGCGTTTTCTAACCGCGCATCATCAAACACTATAATCGGAGACTTACCCCCAAGCTCCAAAGAAGTGACCGCAAAGTTCTCAGCGGAATTGCGCACAACGTGACGCGCAGTTTCAGGCCCACCGGTAAATGCAATGCGATCAACATCGGGGTGACGAGTAAGCGGTATTGAACAGTTTTCAGCATCACCGGTTATAACCGATACAACACCTGCTGGAAAACCAGCCTGCTCAATAAGCCTGGCAAATTCAAACATAGGTGCAGGTGCAAGCTCAGAGGCTTTAAGCACCACCGTACACCCCGCAGCAAGAGCCGGCCCAAGCTTGGTTGCTGTTAAAAACATTTGGGCGTTCCAGGGCACCACTGCCGCAACGACGCCAATAGGCATGCGCTTGGTAAACACATGCATTTCAGGCTTATCTATCGGTAAAACAGCCCCTTCGATTTTATCTGCAAGACCCGCAAAATATCGGTAGTAGTCACCTACATAACGGCACTGTGCAACCGTCTCGGTGGCAAGCTTACCGCTATCAGAAGTTTCAACCCGCCCAATGGTTTCTGCAGAGGCTTCAATTAGATCCGCTAATTTATACAGTAGCTTGCCACGCGCTGTTTGGCTGATATCGCGCCATTGCGGATTATCTAATGCCTGCCTGGCCGCGGTGACCGCTCGATCCACATCGCTTTGTGAAGCACATGCAAAGGTAGCCCATGCTTCAGCATTTGCCGGATTAATACTGTGCATTACCTGACCGTCGCTACCTTCACACCATGCGCCATCGATGAATAGTTGATAGTGGGGATTTGAATTCATGTGAGCATCCGAAGGTTAACGAGTCGACTACTAAGCAAAAGCCGGCATTACATCATTTATAAATCTGGTTAGCGAGTCTCGCTTTCTTTCGAAAGACATGCCGCTGTCAATCCAAAATGAAAACTCATCATAGCCTAAGTCTTCATAACGCTTTAGCTGATCAATCACTTGCTGTGCTGTACCAATGGTCAAATCACGCTGCATATTCTCTGCAGACATCATTTTGTTGTCTAGTAGTTCTTGATCACTTATTGGGTCTATATGGCCCTGACTAACCGAACGCTTATTCTGAAACCAGGCGCCAAAATAGTTATAGAATCGGCTTAGCTCTTGTGCTGCAATGTGAGTATCAGCAGCATCTTTGGCCACATAGGTGTGTTGTAACAACATAATTTTAGGACGAACACCATTGTAACCGTTGCAAGCATCGTTAAAACGCTCCATTAAGCTTGTTATCTCATCAAAGCCTTGCCACAAAGGCGTGACTTGCACATTGCAGCCATGGTTAACCGCAAACTCATGGCTTGATGGGTCGCGCGCCGCAATCCAGATCGGTGGTCCACCGGCTTGCACTGGCTTGGGCACAGATGACGTCGATGGGAATTGATAGAACTCTCCCTCGTGCGTGCAATCACCAGCCCAAAGCTCTCTTAACAGTGGGGTTGTTTCACGCATTCTTTGCCCCGCCTGCCATGCATCAAGGCCCGGCAGCATGCGCTCATATTCATATGAGTAAGCGCCGCGTGCAATGCCTAGCTCGAGCCTGCCACCGGTGACGAGATCCGTCATTGCGGCTTCACCCGCGAGCCTGATCGGATGCCAAAATGGTGCGATAACAGTGCCTGTACCAAGCTTTACCGTTTTAGTGTGCCTGGCCACATCTGCAATAGTGATAAACGGATTTGGAGAAATAGTAAATTCCATACCATGGTGTTCGCCTGTCCATATTGCTCTCATCCCACCTTCATCGGCGAGCTTACACAAGCCGAGGAAGTCTTCATACAGTTGGCTATGATCTTGGGCTTCATTGAGCCGCTCCATGTGAGCAAATAAAGAAAAGTTCATGGCTTAACCTTTTGGTTTATCAAGCGGGTGGATATCACCGGAATCAGCACTGCCGATATATAACTCAAACTTTTTCAAGCGGCTCTCGGCAGCATAGCGAGACATCATTGAGGCTTGGGCTTTATTTTGAAAGCAAAGGGTATCTAACGAATCGATAGTCTCCAACGTTCCCAGCCTACTGATATCTGCGCTGATATCTGCACTGATATCTGCACTGATAACGGTGGCACGAATAAACGTAAAACGTGTTTTACTTTTTGCATCGTCATAGATTGAGTAAACCGTACCCAGCTCTACGGCCAGACCCAATTTATCAAAATAGTTCTGCAATGAAGTTCTTGCACCAACGGTTGTCGATTGCGTAATGCAAGGTAAAGATGCACCGTTGTTATCTTGTGCAATAACAACCCGATCCTCAAGTTCAATAATGGCTCCCGCCACAGCCGAATAGCCCGCGAGACCACTTGCATCGGATTGCTGCTCATCACTTAAACTGAAATATCCCTGGCTACTGTAGCCCAAGCCTTGTTGCTCTGTGACCTGTAAACCATGAACCTGCCCAATCAATACAATGTGATCTCCCGCTTCGTGACGCTGGTAGGCACTGCAACTAAAAGTAGCTACTGCATCAGCGATAAGTGGCGAACCAAATTCATCAGCTTGCCAATCGTGTTTCTCAAAGCGATCATCAACTGTCTTTGCAAATAGATTTGCAATTGATTCCTGCCCCTCTGCTAGTACGCTTACCGCAAAATGGCTGCAAGAATTAAACACATCAATTGATGATAAATGCTGCCCCGGGCACACCAACAATAATGGTGGCTCTAAAGACACTGATGTAAACGAGTTCGCTGTAAAACCGACCAATTCTCCACTGGCAGATTTGGCGGTGACTACTGTCACACCTGTCATAAAACTACCGAAAGCGTGGCGTAATGTGTCCGTATCAAACGGTGACATTGCTTTCTCCTTCGCCACCCTGTGCATCTTGCACAAAGCAGTTAACAAGTGCATCTAGCACTTCTTGTCGGTGAGTCATTGTCATCATGTGCTTGGCATTTTCTATAATGATGCACTGTGAACCTTCAACTTGTTTACTCATATGCCGCGACATGGCGGGTGTTGAGTTTGGTTCATCAGCGCCTGTTATAAACAACGCCGGGCAGCTTATTCTTTGAAGCTCTTGATCAGTCGGCGCATCAGCTTTAGCAAATGCTGTATATGCAGCAAGATACCCGGCAGGCTCTGTAGACTGTAGCCATGCCTTGCACAGCTCACGTGCGGTGGCATAATCCCCCGTCGGGCGCTCTCCAAACCAACGCTCTAGCGTAGCAGCTGAATCAATCGCGCTACCAAGCTGTTCATTGTTCTTTAACGATTGAGTAAGTTCTGCGACTCTGGCATCAATTGCACTTTGCGCCTCGATACTACGGCGACACACCCCGTTTAGCGCTGCTATGCCTGCCACTAGTAATGGGTATCGTACTGCCAGATCAAGTGCTATCAATGCACCCATCGAATGGCCAACCACAATCGCCGGTGACTCCTGCATAGCTAATACGTCAGACACTTTATCGGTATACAGAGACAGGGGCGGATCTTCGTGATCAAGCAACGCACTGCCACCTGCCCCGGGTAGATCAATTATCGATAACGTAAAGTGTTGAGCCAAAGCCGGCTCTATGTTTCTCCAGTAATCTGACTGCATACCGACGCCATGTATCAATAGCATATTAGGGCCACGACCATGACAACGACCAACAACACCTGACGTTAAACTAGTTAGCATCGCAAGAGAATCGGGTTAATAATATCATTTATTGCAGTCACCGCTGACTAAATTCCAGCAGGGTTATCTACATCAGCTTCTAAATCTTTTAAGTCTTGATAGCGATCACCAATACGATGGTGCGGCCGACCACCATCTGCACCGCCAAGCACCAACACCAGTTCATCTGCCTTCGGGGCATCATTAATCGAAAACTGAATAGTTAAATAATGCGATCGTCGACCGGCATCGTGTTTATCCATTAATGGCACCGCAATAGGTGCGTTAGCAGGACCACGTGTATTACTGAAGGCCAGGTAACTGGTTGCCTCTACGGCACTACGGTAAAAGTTTCCGAAACGAAGCGTGTGAATTAACGCAGAGGCGTGCTCAATTTCACCGTCTAACCCAACCACCGCCGCCTTGCCGTAGGCTTCTATTTTGTCGCCGCCACCTGCAAGTGCGATGATTCGGTCAGTGAGCGCTTCTCCTAGCACAGGTCCAAAGGCCTTGATCTCCGGGGTAAGATCTTCGACATAACGCCCCGCCCAGGGATTGGTGACAATTGCAGCGACCGCGTAAGTACGCCAAGGGGTCATAGTCGCCTTATAGCCCTCTATGTGGATTTCTTCTTCAAAAGTGACAAACTTACGAATTTCAGGCTTCATTTTAACAGTCTGTTTTTAATTGCTTTTAGTGTGCAAACTATCAGACAAAACCCTGATTTAGGCAAACGAAAAAAAACGCCCCATTGACATAAGCCAAGCTAATGTTACTTTGAGCGTATGTCCCGACCCCTCCCCCCACTAGGCTGGTTCCGTGCCTTCGAAAGCGCCGCCCAATTGTTAAGCTTTACCGCCGCCGCCAACGAATTGGGCATGACCCAATCGGCCGTTAGCCAGCAAATTCGCTCTTTAGAATCACGACTGGGTTGTCAGCTATTCATACGTAAACACCGAGGGCTCGCTTTAACTGACGAAGGCCGCAAGCTCTTGCCTGAAGTCACACGCTCTATCGATGCGATTCGCTCAGCCACCGCACCGTATGACCGGCAAACCAACGCAGATGTCATCACTGTTGCCACCAGTGTCAGTGTTGCACAGTGGTATCTAGCGCCGGCATTGCACACGTTTGTCACCCGACACCCGGGAATTAAGATTCGCCTACTGACCTCTGTCTGGCCCGACGAACTCGCCGATGCCTCTGATGTACAAATTCGATTTGGATCAGCCAAGGACAATGAACTCAAATACCACGCACTAGGCAGCGATCAACTGGTGATAGTGGCTTCACCCACACTACTCGGCGGCACCAAAGCTGCATTATTGACAGACGAACAGCTAAAAGAACATTCCTTAATTCAAGCGGTAGGCACAACCGACACATGGCCCAACCGGGCACAGGCGTTTGGCTTGAAAGACTCCCATGAAGCCACACTACAAGTAGACTCACATGGATTAGCAGTAGACTTAGCGATAGCAGGTGCCGGTATTGCACTGACTAGCAAGTTTATAGCAACACCCGCCATAAATAACGGCCAATTAGTGCTAGCCAATCCAAACTCGGTAGAAGCGCGAGATTGCTATTTTATAGCAATAAACTCTCAACAGCATGCAGCCACCTCTAGTGCTTTTGTTGATTGGATACTAGAGCTCACGCAAAGCTAAGTCTCTCTTAGCGAGAGCACTTTGAAAACCAATACAGATGAATAATCCAAGCTTTACCGATGAACTGGCACCGTATCTAGATGCACTTGAGCGTGAGAACAATCGAAAAATAAAATTGATTATCCATGCAGGTACCCCCAAAACTGGCACTACGAGCATACAAACCTACCTACACAAAAAACAAAGAACACTTAGAGGCAAAGGAATTCTATATCCGCACAATCTAGAACGACTACAAAACCCAACAGCACCGAAGCATCAATGGATTGAAAAAAATCTCATTACCACGCACTTGAGTCATCTACTGGAAAACTTTAAAAATATAGTCTCGCAGATCAAACACGAAACTCATACGGTTATATTGTCGTCCGAGGGAATCTATAACCACTGGTGGGATTTTCCTGTTGAATCAAAAAACATATTAGCTGAGCTGAGCACGCTCTTTGAAGTAGCTGTTTGGGTGTGGTTTCGTGAGCCAACAGATTTTATTGAAAGCTACTACAAACAATGTATTCGCAACCCACAGTTACCTAACAATCCTTGTTATGGAAAAGATTTATCTCTTGCACAAATGTTAGACATTAACTGGTTTGCCCGACAACTAGATTATCAAGGGTTTGTCAGTGAATGCGAATCGTTGTTCGGTACGAATAGCATGTACTTATTCAATTACGAAGGGGATGTAGTTCAACAAGTTATTAACCTTTTGGGTGTCGATACACCACACGATAACCCTACCCTACAACAAAACAAAAGCCTCAATAACGCATCAATAGAGATACTTCGGACGGTAAATAAGCTTGGGATTAAAGTAAAAGACAAAGAGGCCTTACTACCTCACTTACGCGAGATCAACAAGATACTAACAAGCTACGACAATCACTCTCTGATTAATGAGGAATGTAGAAATAAAATTCTGAGAGTATCAAACCCTTTGCTTAAAGCGTACAACAGGGCTTGAAAATTCTAGAAAAAATAGTTAATACCAAAGCTCATTAATCGTGCACGTGGCCCAAGATAGGTATATTCACCTTCAAGCTTTATAGCACCTCGATTCATCCCAACACCAATACCCCCAGATACACTATTTTCACTTAGCGTTTCAAAGGCTGATTGACTGGTGTTACGCACAAAGCCAAGCTTCACCTTGGTATACAAGGCATCACCCAGACGGCGTACACCGTAGATACCTATGGTTGAATATTTTGCGTCAGTATCAAAAACAGCGCTGCGGCTGCCAAAGTCTGCAGACTGCCCGGTAGAAGCAGAAGTCGCTTCCAACTCCACTGAGAAATCATCGCCACCCAGGCCTGCTAAAAATCCAAAAGGCATGCCTGCTTCTGTATCCGCTGCATCCATTTGCATCAAACCACCCTTCACACCAAAATAGAAGCTGTAAAAGCGATATGTCTGACGCAATACTTGATAGGTGGGAAGCCCCACATGCGAATGCGTTTCATCAATAGCGGGGTGCCCGGGGTTATGGCAATCATGCCAGTGGGATCCATGAGCATGCCTGACACAATGACGCGTTCGATCTTGCCGCGGCTGTGAGGGAGGAGGATCATCAAACCAGAAGTCCTGGTTCTCAATGCTTATTTCGGTTTTTTAATGACCACACTGCCAGCGTGGGCAGGTACAACACATAGCCAGGAAATAGCGATTATCAGGGAATACACTTTAAACATAACAGTCCCTTGTTTTGTTCTTATCGTTTTTTGTTGGGATCAGCACTCAATAATATCGAAGTGCAACGTTGCTTCAATTTTTTATTGGGCAACAACTAAGAGAATAGACCATCTTTTGACAATGTCACGAAAGTCTACCCGGGCCAGGCTATTTTGTAATTTGGCCGGTAGTAGTTTGGCCAGTTGTAGTGTGGCCAGTTGTAATTTGGCAATTCCAGTTTATGGTATTGAAGAGAGAGCACCTTGCTCTCCCTTGTAAATCAATCAATTAAACTGATGCTGTTAAGCCACCATCAACACGAATATTTTGCCCTGTCACATAACTTGAATCATCAGAGACATAAAACGCGATAACTTTAGATAGTTCCTGAACCCGCGCGTAACGCCCTGCCGGTATACGCTCTACGCGATCTTCCTTTTCAGGCAAGGTGTCAATGAAGCCCGGCAATATATTATTCATACGAATACCTTGTGCCGCGTACTTTGTAGAAAAAAGTTTGGTATAACCTGCCAATGCAGCACGAAAAACGGCGGAGGTTGGAAAATCAGGATCAGGTTCAAATACAGCAAAAGTAGATATATTGACGATCGAACCTGTTTGTTGTTTTTGCATAATTGGCAATACTAGTCGAGTCATGCGAACAACGTTCAACATGTAGTAGTCCATCCCAAGATGCCAGTCTTCATCACTGATCTCGTCCACCTCACCTTTGGGACCATGGCCCGCACAATTCACTACTGCATCAATGCGCCCGTAGGTGTCCATGGCAAGGTTTACGAACTTTTCAAGATCAGCAACAACTAAGTTTGACCCGGTAAAACCAATACCGCCTAGCTCTTTGCCCAACGCTTCACCTTTACCGGACAAAGACATCACGCCTACATCGTATCCGTCAGCGGTTAGAGTTTTAGCAGCGTCTGCACCTATGCCACTGCCACCGCCTACCACGAGTGCTACTTGCTTAGCCATTTTACTATCACCTTGGTATATTCTATAAAGACTTCTTTATGAATAAATTTTTATGAATAAATTAATGGAAACTCTTCGGCATCCATTGGCTCACCGACCGCTAGCTTTTTTTCAAGCCCTGGGAACGGCGGTGACATTTCGCCACCCCTTATAACAAAGGTGGCATCATCCCCCATTAATCTGGCCGAGAATGCACGCCTTCTTTGTGCCGATAAATTCTCAGGCGCGCCGTGAACCGTTAGATAATGAAATGCAATACAATCACCCGGTTCAAGCTGCCACGATTTAATATCGTACTTGCTTCGCTCAGCATCTATGTCAGGCATAACCTCCATGTTATCACCCTCACGAACATAAGAATCACCGGTGAACTTGGTTGGTACAAACCACTTACCCCATTGATGAGACCCTGCTATAAATTCAGGACACACGGATTGATCAACCGGATCAAGCGGTATCCATAAGCTACACACTTGTGAACCGTTCACACAGTAGTAGGGCTGGTCATGGTGCCAGGGTGTTTTCTGCGCGGTGCCGGGCTCTTTCACCAAAACATGCTCGTGAAAAATACGAATAGTTTCAGACTCGACAAGTTGTGCTGTAACTGCCGCCGCCGGCGAACTGAAAAAGAAATCGTGGTATTGCGATATACGTTGCCAGTTGCAGTAGTCACCAAAAAATTGCCCGCTCTGCCCTTCCTTGGTGTAGTTTTTCCCGAACTCACCTGGCTCTTGCATGTTGTGCTCAATACCTGCACGCAGGGTATCAACCCAGTCTTTGAACAAGCCCCTGATAATCACGACACCATCGCGCTGAAAGGCATGCACTTCTGCAGGGTCTAGCAATACTTCTGTTGAGTTTTGGCTCATGTTGTAAGCTCCGATCAAACTGCGCTCGTACAAGCGCAAGGGTTAACGCTGGGTCGGTGATAACCTTACTACCGTAATCCGCGCTGTGCCTCTGTTTGCGCGACATTATCACGCAGGTAAACCGGCAAGGCGTTTTCGGCAGTAACACCATCGCCTCGTTCCAGAAGTGCTTTACCAATAGACAGAACATCTAAAGCATGCGGAAACGGATCTACGCCCACCTGCACAATCGCAGCGCTGCTAGCGGATAGTTCTTGACCATAAGTTTGCCAGCCAGTGCCTGCAGCACACCAGCTATTATCGAGCTTATCAACCAGGTTCGGTGAACAAACTCGCTCACTACCCTGCAGCTGTGGAATATTGCCAGCTGCAACATAAGCCCCCCAATAGACTTCACCCATACGCGCGTCGATAGCGACAGCGCTTTTTTCATTGCCAGTCTCGCGGTAACAGCGCACAGCAATTGCGGCGAGCGTTGAAACGGGTGCCACAGGTATATCTGCACCCAAAGCTATGGCTTGAGCTGCGGCGGTTGCAATCCGAACACCCGTGAAAGCCCCGGGGCCGCGTGAAAACGCTATGCCATCCAATTGCCTGGGTTTTATACCCGCTTCTGCCAAACATTCATTTAACATTGGCAACAATGCTTTCGCATGAATTCGCGGCTCTACCTTGTAACGGTAAATGGCATTATCACCACATTGCAAAGCAACGGAGCACGCTTCAGTCGATGTATCAAGGGCGACTATATTCTTCACGCTAGTTACTCAGTTTGCTCTACAACAGTTGCAAAAAATTTGTTGACGCTTTCAGGCTTTTGCACAATACGCATGCTTGGCAGACTCTCTAGAAAAGTACTGCCATAAGCTTTGGTTTGTAAACGTGGATCGCAAATCACCAGTACACCGCGATCATCTACATCACGAATAAGCCTACCCACACCCTGCTTTAAAGCTAACACCGCTTTAGGCAATTGAAATTCCATAAAGGCATTAACACCGTTTTGTTGCATACCTTGAATACGTGCTTGCAAGACAGGATCACCCGGTGACGCAAATGGAAGCTTATCAATTATCACGCACGATAATGCCTCACCACGAACATCAACACCCTCCCAAAAACTACTGGTGCCAAGTAACACTGCATTGCCCAATGATTGAAACGCCTCTACTAATTCACGCTTTGGCATCTGCCCTTGCACTAACACCGGATACCTACAGTTAGCGCGCATAACGGTGGCTGCATTTTCCAATGCTCTATAGCTTGTAAACAACACGAAGCATCGACCCTTGCTGGCATTGACTACATGTTCTGCAATGGTTAACACTGACTCATCAAACATAGGGCTCTGAGGTTCTGGCATATTGGCAGGCAAATACAGCATGGCGTTTTTCTTGTAGTCAAACGGGCTATCAACTTGCAGTTCAATAGTCTCTTCAATACCTAGCTGTTTTTCAAAATGTTCAAAGCTACCATTAACCGCTAATGTCGCAGAGGTAAAGATCCAAGAGCAATTCAATTGCGACAACGCATTGGAAAAAGGCTTTGCGACATTTTGTGGGGTTAAATTTAAACTAAAGCCTGTGCGGTAGGTTTCAAACCAATGAATAAAGTTCTCGTCACGGCTATCACTAAACGCCTCTAACACTTCCAGGTGAATTAAGCATCGGCGCTTACAACTTTCCAAACCCTTGCCACGAGCAGAGGCGGCATCCAATGGTTCAAACAATAATTCCAGTGCTTCACGCAGTTGATCAAGTGCTGGATTGACTCCTGTTTGTTCACTGACTTTGCTCCATGCTTCACGCTGCTGCTCTACCCCGAGCGCCAGTCTAAAATCACGTGTGGCTTTTTCAAGCGTTGCTGCACGGTCTCTTATTTCACTAACATCTGGAGCTTCAGATAAATATTCGGTGTGGCTATCACGGGCTAGATCAAAGAGCTGCCGGCTACTTAAGCGCTGACCAAAAAACATCGCTGCTGTTTCTGGTAGTTGATGCGCTTCATCAATAATAATCACTTCCGTGTCGGGCAATATTTCACCAAACGAACCTTCCTTTAAGGCCAGATCTGCACAAAACAAATGATGATTAACCACAATGACGTCTGCATCCATTGCGTTTTTTCGTGCACGACTGACAAAACAACCCGATAAATCTTCGGGCTCGTGGTCTCTACAGACATCGTCGCTGGACGTTACGTAACTCCAGACCAGTGATGACTCAGGCACATCAAGCACTTCTGCGATATCACCGGTGGTGGTTTGTCCAGCCCAGTTACGTATCAATCCCAATTGCCGGGCTAATTTTTTCTCACGTAAAGCGGGGTTATGGAACGCTTTTTCCAACCGCCGTTGGCATAGGTAATTGGCGCGGCCTTTTAATAAAGCAATCTTTGGACTACGGCGCAACGCCTGGCGCACGACTGGTAGATCAGTATGAAATAGCTGGTCTTGAAGGTGCCGGGTACCAGTTGAGACTATCACCCGTTTGCCACAGGTTAACGCGGGAACCAGGTAGGCGAATGTTTTACCAACACCTGTGCCGGCTTCTGCCACCAGAATGTTAGTGTCAGTGATGCACTGGTCTATTGCGGTGGCAAGCTCTAGCTGCTCAGCACGTTCTCGGAAACCAGGTTTACTATCTGCGAAAGGTCCATGATTGCCGAGGATCTCAGCAACGGTAACAGGGCCTGCATCAAAGACCGATTTATCAGGCTCACTGTCTGTCATTGTTTCACTAAATCAAGTGGCGTCCATAGAAGCTCAGAGCAACACACTCGATAAGTATGCTACCACCGCGTTTGCAGTGGTGGACTGAGGCGTGCCCTAGTGTGCCTTATGGATTCAGTTTGGTCGACTCTATTTGAGCTTCTCTGGCACCTAGTAAGTCACCACGTCCTTCACGGGCCCGCTGAATAATCAGCCAATTGCGATAACGCAGAGGGCGATTACCCACTGGCGCTAAAAAATTAGATTTAGCAGCGTAATTCTCTGCGCGTAAATGCGAATTAGCGTCAAGCTCCATTTCTGCAGCCCCACTCCAGAGCGCCGGATCATTAGGTGCGATAGCAATAGCCTGTTCCAGTTTTTTCTTCGCAGAAGCCAAATTGCCTGCACGGCGCATTATATTGAACTCTTGCCACAGGCGCGCCACCGATTCATTTTCAACGTCGTAACGCACTGCACCCTCTTGGAATACGTAGGAATCAAGCTTTTCAGCAATGAGATCTTGCTGGCGCTGGTCTGCCATAGGTGCTGTAGCGCAGCCGGTAATTAATGCTGCGACAGCGATGGTCGCCACTGTACGGCGTGCAATCTTGGATATCATTGTCAACAACTTCCCGCTGTAATGAAAAAAGCCACTGCCCGGTTATCCGGACAGTGGCTCTTAAGTGTACCAACTGCAGCGTGCAGTTGTAAGCTTAGGCAGATTAACGCTCCATCACATGGAACTCAACACGACGGTTGGCCTTACGACCTTCTGCTGTGCCATTGTCTGCAATTGGCTTTGACTCGCCGTAAGCACGGGCAGTCATTTGCTCTGCAGGTACGCCACGCAAGATCAAGTAACGAACGGTTGCAAGTGCACGCTTCTTAGAGAGCTCGATGTTGAACTCAGCTGCACCCTGGCTATCTGTGTGTGCCTGAACCTCAACCTTGGTTGAAGGGTTAGCCAGTAGAACGTCAGCCGCGTCGTTCAATACCACCTGAGCGCTATCAAGTAGGCGATCAGATCCGCTATCAAACTGAACACCTTCAAGTACGCCACCGAACATTGCACAACCTGTAGCTGTCACTAGCTCGCCTTCTGCTGTATCCATGCAATCGTCAAGACTGTTTGGCACGCCATCACCGTCGTCGTCATCACCAGCGGCAGTAATACCACTGACTAGACCACCAACTGCAGCACCACCTTTAGAGAATAAACCACCGTTAGTATCGTCACGGCCAGACCCACCGCCGAATCTCCAAAGAAGATTAAGTGATGTCATCATGGCATCTTTATCGAAGCCTTCGATCTCACCGCGTAGTGCAAGACCCATCTTTGTAGCGTATTCAACACCCAGACCACCGCTAAGGTGAATGTCATTATCACGCGTGAATTCAAGCTCGCTCTCGTTGTCCATGCTACCGAGGCCAACTTTGAAGAAAGCGCCCAGACCATTACGGCCCATTAAATTTTCATAACCGCCAAGGTTAAAAAAGTGGTAAAGCGCACTTAGCTCTGCCACTTTGTATGAAATTTCGCCTGCTGCGTTAGGGCCAATTTCAGCCGCACCAAGGTCCGCTACCATTAGCTCCACAGCCATACGTGGCTTAAAGTCATAACCGACAAAAACCTTGCTTGCACTGTCAGTATCTTCGTCAACAGTGTAGATCACATCGCCTCTAGCCTCTGGAGAAAGCTTAGAAGAACCAGCCCCAATACCGACATAGAAACGCTTTGAGAAATCTTCGGAAGCCGCAGTTATCGCTGGAAGGCACATAACTGTACTAACGAGCGTTGCGACGAGGGATTTTTTTAAAGTCATTTTTTGTTATTCCCGATTGTTAATTTATCTTGTTCGCCCATTGGTCACAGCGTGACACCCAGGGAAGCTGTTAGCCGCTTCTTGTTAAACTAAAAGCAAGCATGTTTTGTATTCACCCGATAACTTATAGTCGAACAATTGAAAAATTGAACAAAAAAATGCAAGCAATCCGCATTCCAGCCATTAACCTGTTCAATAGGCTACGATGTGAATAGGAATTTACACCGGATTTCCAGCATCAGTGCTGCAAACCATTACCTCTAGATAGCTCTAAAGGGCTAGTTGATCTCTTTTTATAATTGTTATGACCACTGGTTTTATTAAACCAACGACAGTTTGCCTTCGATTGGCTAAAAGTCAGGTTAAAGATTGATTAGATTTGGGCTGTAAATGCCCGAAACCTTATCACCAAGCCACTCGAGGCCCAAATACTTACCAATCAGCAATACTACTTAGGAAGTACCACAAGCTTGCTGTTTCAGCTTATTTGGCTGGATTCAGTTCTTTGATTCAGTTTCTGAATCAGGATTTACCGTTCGTAAGTCCCCTGCTAGCCAAGCAGATTTGCCAGGAGCGCTATAGAAAACAAAAAGCGTCCAATGCCCAAGTAGGCTCATCCGCGCCGAAAACTACTCCCACTCAATGGTGGCTGGCGGCTTGCCGGAGATATCGTAAACGACCCTCGCGACACCCTCGATCTCATTCACAATTCGTCGAGATACAAGATCAAGAAAATCATACGGCAAGCGTGCCCAATGCGCTGTCATGAAGTCTGTGGTTTCTACCGCTCGTAAACTTATAACGTTTGCGTAGCGACGGCCGTCGCCCGTTACTCCGACTGACTTGACCGGCAAAAAAACAGCAAACGCTTGAGAGACTGTATGGTAGAGATCATGTGCTCGAAGCTCTTCAATAAAAATATTGTCAGCCAAGCGCAGCGTATCAGCGTACTCCTCCTTTACTTCACCTAAAATTCTGACTCCAAGCCCGGGACCCGGAAACGGATGTCGATCCACCATCGCATCTGGCAGCCCAAGCTCACGACCGACATTTCGAACCTCGTCTTTGAATAGCTCACGCAGCGGCTCGACTAACTTAAGCTCCATATCTGCAGGCAAGCCACCCACATTGTGGTGCGACTTAATCACATGTGCTTTACCAGTGGCACTGCCAGCTGATTCAATAACATCAGGATAGATAGTCCCTTGTGCCAACCATTTAACACCATCAAGCTTACGCGCTTCACGCTCAAAGATTTTTATAAACAAGCCACCAATTATTTTTCTTTTCTGCTCTGGATCATCTACACCTGCTAATCCGTTTAGAAATTCATCTTCTGCGTTAACTCTTATTACTCTCACTCCCAACGAGTCTGCAAAAGTTTGCATTACTTGATCGCCCTCACCCAGACGCAGCAAACCGTTATCTACAAATACACAGACTAATTGGTCACCAATGGCTTTGTGCAGCATCGCCGCCACCACTGATGAATCTACACCACCTGACAGAGCCAATAAGACTTGATCTTGCTGTACCGTTTCTCTAACGCTTGCAACAGAGGCATCCACTATATTGGCTGACTGCCAATCGGTATCGCAGTCACAAATTTGGGTCACAAACCGCTTTAGAATTTCAACACCCTGCTTTGTGTGTGTCACCTCTACGTGAAACTGCAACGCATAAAGCTTGCGTTCCTCGTCTGCAAAACCTGCTATCGGGGCGCTATCAGTGCTTGCAATTAATTTAAAACCTTCAGGTAAAGACTCAACGCGGTCACCGTGGCTCATCCATACATCTAACAAACCATGTCCACTTTCATTAACAGTATCTTGTATGTCACGGAGCAACTCTGAATGGCCTCTTGCACGTACCGTGGCATAGCCAAATTCACTTTTGCCATGCGGTGCTACTTCACCACCAAAGTGTGCAGCCATTGCTTGCATGCCATAGCATATACCCAACACAGGAACGCCCAGTTCAAAAACAATATTTGACACAGGGTGACGAGTAGCAGCAACAACAGATTCAGGACCACCCGATAAAATTATTCCGCGTGGTGCAAATTCTTGTATTTTTTCAGGTGGAACATCACAGGCATAGATTTCACAATACACGCCTGCCTCACGCACACGCCTGGCAATAAGCTGTGTAAATTGCGAACCAAAATCTAGTATCAGTATTTTATGTTTATGAATGTCGGCCAAGATGCGTCCAGATACCGGTACATACCGGCAGTTGCAGTAGTATTTTGAAAAGCGAGTATTGCCTAAACACGTAGGTCTTAAGTTTAATCAAGCCGGTAGTTAGGAGGCTCTTTAGTAATTTGTACATCATGAACATGGCTTTCACGCATTCCAGCACTACTCACTTTTACAAAACAAGAATCTGTTTGCATAGCCGCTATATTTTCGCAGCCGCAATACCCCATACCAGATCTTAAGCCACCAATTAGTTGATGCAGAACAGCACTTAGCGGACCTTTATAAGGCACCCGCCCTTCAATACCCTCTGGCACTAACTTACGTGATGATTCTTCGTTATCTTGAAAGTAACGATCACTTGAGCCTTGCTGCATTGCACCTACCGACCCCATACCTCGATAAGATTTATAAGATCTGCCTTGGTAAAGCTCTACTTCACCCGGTGCCTCTTCCGTTCCAGCCAACAAGCCACCGACCATTACACTAGACGCACCAGCCGCTATCGCTTTTACAATATCACCAGAGAAACGAATACCACCATCTGCAATCACTGGTACACCAGTACCTTTAACTGCTGTCACTACGTTATCTATCGCGGTTATTTGCGGCACCCCCACGCCTGCAACAATTCTGGTGGTACAAATAGAGCCTGGGCCGATACCCACCTTGAGCCCATTAGCACCCGCTTTAACCAATGCTTCAGCGGCGGCAGCTGTTGCTATGTTGCCGGCTATTAACTGCAGATCGGGGTATTGAGCTCGAGTTTTTCTTACTCTTTCAATCACACTTTCTGCATGACCATGGGCGGTATCAATAATAAGTACATCAACACCCGCAGCAACCAATGCCTCTGTTCTATCGTCAGCGTCTACGCCTACGCCTATAGCAGCACCTGCGATTAATCTTTCATGAGCGTCTTTACAAGCCACCGGATAATCACGGGCGCTTCTTATATCTTTTACGGTGATCATGCCCTTAAGTTCAAAGGCATCGTTGATCACCAGTACTTTTTCAATTCTGTTTTGATGCAATTTGCTCAGTACTTCATCACGCGGCGCATCTACCTTTACGGTGATGAGTTTGTCGCGCTTTGTCATGATACTCGCAACCGGTTCGTCTTCACGGGTTTCAAAACGAATATCGCGCTTGGTGACAATACCCACCAGGCCATCTGAGTCGACCACCGGTAAACCCGAGATACCGTGCTTTGCGGTCAGTTCTCGTACTTCGCGTATGGTGGTGTCAGGGGTAATGGTTATGGGCTCTAGTACCACACCACTTTCGTATCTTTTAACACGCCGCACTTCAGCCGCCTGGGCATCAATTGACATATTTTTGTGGATTATCCCGATCCCGCCCTCTTGAGCCATGGCAATGGCAAGGCGTGAATCAGTAACGGTGTCCATTGCGGCAGACAGCAGCGGCATGTTTAACGCGATCTCGTGCGTTAATTGTGTGTGCAGTTTGACCTGATTAGGCAAAACCAGCGAGTGTGCTGGCTGCAACAAAACGTCATCGAAGGTGAGTGCGTCTTGTACGATATTCATAGTGGGGAGCCCGGTGGCATAAGTTTCGACCGTGCGCCCCATCATACCAAGTTTGACCCACGGGCGTTATATTGATTAACTGCTTTCTTTAATAATGCGGCTGGAATCTGTAGATGGAACAAATCCCACTGACAATTGATAGCGAAGACACCGTCTACACCGTCAGTGACTTAAATTCAGAGGTCAAATGGTTGCTTGATAACCAATTTGGAAGTGTCTGGGTCGAGGGCGAAATCTCCAACCTGATGCGCGCCCGCACCGGCCATCTGTATTTTTCTCTGAAAGACAGTCGCTCACAGCTGCGTTGTGCCATGTTTCGTAACGACAACCGTCGCGTGCAATTTGAGCCCACCAACGGCCAGAAAATTCTTTGCCGCGGTCGATTAGGCATCTATGAGCAACGTGGTGACTACCAGATGGTGGTGGATCGCATGACCGAAATTGGCGTTGGCGCACTGCAACAGCAATTTGAAGCGACAAAAAAACGCTTACATGCAGAGGGTCTCTTTGACGAAAGCCATAAAAAGCCACTACCACCCTTTCCAAAAAGCATTGGGCTGGTTACCTCTCCTACCGGTGCTGCTCTGCAAGATGCGCTCAATGTATTAAGACGCCGTTATCGCTGTGCTGAACTCATTGTGTACCCGGTAACAGTACAAGGTAAAACGGCGGCACCCTCCATTGTCAAAATGCTTAGCATTGCGAATCAACGGGCCGAATGCGATGTATTAATACTAATGAGGGGCGGCGGTTCACTAGAAGATCTATGGGCGTTCAATGAAGAATCCGTTGCACGTGCAGTGTATGCATCTGAGCTGCCGATTATTTGTGGTGTCGGACATGAGGTCGACTACAGTATCGCAGACATGGTGGCAGATGTTCGTGCTCCGACTCCTTCTGCTGCGGCAGAATTGGTAAGCCCTGATCAAGCCAAACTTCAGATTGCACTTAATAATGTGCAGCAACGCTTAGCGCGCGCGGTGATTCAAACAGGGGTAGAAAACTCAAACTACTTACAAAAGTTATCTCGCAGGCTTGCGAATCATCACCCCAGCCAGCGCCTCCGACAGCGGGCACAACGCTGCGATGAACTTGATATGCGCTTACAACGCGCGGCGCAAATGTCTGTTAACAGGGCAAGTTCGTCAATCAACCAATTGCAGCACAGGTTACGTAATGTATCGCCACAACGCGAAGTCGCCAGACGTTTTGATAGACTCATGCAGCTTACCAGCCAATTGCAGAACACTTTTAAAGGGCAATTCACTGCAGCCAAAGTGCGCTTGGCGGGTGATATTCGCGCGCTTGAAACGATTAGCCCACTTAATACGCTGGCTCGCGGTTATGCGATTGTGCAAACTTCAGACGGCGAAGTCATCACTAGCGCCACTCAAGTCAAAAAGGACCAACAAATTGAAGTCCGCGTGGCATCCGGCGAAATTGGTGCAAAGGTCAACCGAATAGGCAAGCCACCCGCTTAAAACAATACAAGTTGACTAGACACTTACCAGGCCGAATTAACACAACTATTGACCAGGTGATTTGATCATTCTTTAACCATTTATCCAGCCCTGCCAGATCCCGGCGAATCGGGTACTGTCACGACAAAAAAGCTCGATTACAAATTTTTTCAACCAGGAATCAGTCGTCATTTTCGTAACATTTATTGAAAAAACCTAATCCACAGAATGGCTTAGAGGTGCTCGCCCAGTCACATAACCTATTTATTAAATTTGCTAACGACGAAGAAATCTTGTATAAACGGCCGGCTTCAGGAATGTACAGGGCGTAAAAAATGGCCGCGAAAAAGAAAACCGCACAGGCAAAAGATTCAGACGTAACCACAGCTACCAAAAAAGCCACCGCCAAGAAAGCGACGGCAAAGAAGAAGACCGCGGCCAAAA
This sequence comes from uncultured Granulosicoccaceae bacterium, assembly GCA_937927895.1. Classification (GTDB taxonomy): domain Bacteria; phylum Pseudomonadota; class Gammaproteobacteria; order Granulosicoccales; family Granulosicoccaceae. The sequence continues at coordinate 28,407 of CALGKA010000001.1, forward strand.
CTGCCGCCCCTAAGAAAACGACAGCGAAGAAAGTGACAAAAGCCAAGGAAAGTACAGAAATCGAAACAACCGCGACAGACCCGGTTGCCGCTAAAAAGACGGTAGCCAAGAAGGCTCCAGCAAAAAAGGCGGCTGCAGGAACAGCAGATGGCCACTTCAAAACCTTTGAACCGTACAAGGTGAAGAAGAGCGAGGAGTACATGAATGCAGATCAAATGGAGCATTTCCGTTCAATTCTCATGAACTGGAAAATCTCATTGATGCAGGAAGTCGATCGCACCGTAGGTCACATGAAAAATGACGCCACTAACTTCCCCGACCCAAACGATCGCGCCACTCAAGAGGAAGAGTTTAGTCTTGAGCTACGCACCCGCGACCGCGAGCGTCGGTTGATCAAAAAGATCGATGAATCTATCGCTAAACTAGATGAAGATGAATACGGCTACTGCGATGGTTGTGGTGTAGAGATTGGTATCAGACGACTAGAAGCTCGCCCCACTGCCAACATGTGCATCGAGTGTAAAACTCTAGAAGAGATTCGCGAAAAACAGATTGCCTGATCTGGCGGATTTTCTGGCCGTGTATGCAATGCGTTACGTCCAGCAATAAATAGCATAAACGGCACACTTTAATAGTGTGCCGTTTTTGTTTAGGGGTACTGTTTGTTATCGGTTATCGTTCGTTATAAAAGAACCTGGCTATGAATGCGGTAATAACCCATGAACACTAGTGCTATGCCCACAGCCTATAGAGGCCGCTTTGCACCTTCTCCTACTGGACCTTTACACATAGGGTCTTTAGTCAGTGCGCTAGGCAGTTGGGCCGATGCTAAATACCACCATGGTGGGTGGACAGTACGCATCGAAAACATCGACCCTGAGCGAGAGTCCTCAGAATCAATCATACAAATTCTAGACAGCCTCAAAGCTCACGGACTGCAATGGGACGATGACGTCAGCTATCAGCACCTGCACTCAGAACGCTACGACAACGCGCTAGACAATCTACGCCAACAAAACCGATTGTTCGCCTGTACTTGCACCAGAAAAAAACTACGTGCACTTGATATCTCTAACTACCCTGGCACTTGCCGAAGCCTGAATCACCCGGAAGAAGATAAAGCCTTACGAGTAAAGATTGACTCTGAAACGATTGAGTTTGATGATCTAGTCTGTGGCAGGCAATCTGAAGATGTCAGCCAGACGGTCGGCGACTTTATTGTTCGGCGACGCGGGCCGCTTTATGCGTATCAGTTAGCCGTAGTCGTAGACGATGCAGCACAAAATATCACCCATGTGGTCAGAGGTGCAGACCTGCTGGACAACACCGCCAGACAAATAGCCCTTCAGCGGCTGCTAAATTACCCCACACCGGCGTATCTCCACCTGCCGCTAGCCAAGCATGCTGATGGGCGTAAATTGAGCAAACAAACCGGTGCTGCCCCTCTGGACGACTCCCAGGCTCTGCAAAACCTGCAAACCGCCTGGAATCTACTTGGGCAAACGGCCCCCAAAGGTGCAATGTCAAGCTGTGCGGCGTTTTTGACCCACTGCGCAGCGCATTGGGATCGACAGCGTATTCCGACTCACCCCCTTGATTTTACTCAATAAAACCAGTTAAAACCCTACTGATAACGGATCAGCTGCCCAGCGCATTTCAAAACCTATCTCTATGCGAACCAGACGAGGAAAATCAGCAGCAAAGTGTTGACCCGAACAAGGCATCCCCCTATCTTTCACCTACCGGCGGAAGCCAACGGAGAATTATGAGTGTCTGAATCGAAAACCTACCCAATCAAATCTGAAGTTGCCAGCGGCAGCTGGATCAATGAAGATCAGTACAAAGAAATGTACGCACGCTCCATCAATGAGCCAGATGAGTTTTGGGCAGAACAAGCAAATGAGTTTATTGACTGGTTCACCCCATGGGAGAAGGTCCAATCTGTTGACTTCAACACCGCAGATATCAAATGGTTTGAAGGCGCTAAACTTAATGTGTCGCACAACTGTCTGGATCGGCACTTAGAAACACGCGCCGATCAGGTAGCCATCATCTGGGAAGCAGACGATCCCGCCAAACAAAGAAAAATCACCTACAAAGAACTGCATGCTGAAGTGTGCCAGTTTGCAAGCGCACTGAAAGGGCTCGGCGTAAGCAAAGGTGATCGCATATGCATCTACATGCCAATGATTCCAGAAGCCGCCGTTGCTATGTTGGCGTGCACAAGAATTGGCGCGATTCACTCAGTCGTGTTTGGTGGCTTTTCACCGGACGCATTGCGTGATCGAATCAACGATTCCGAATGCAGCGTTGTGATCACTGCAGACCAGGGCTTACGTGGCGCTAAAAACGTACCTCTAAAAGCCAATACCGATAAAGCCTGCGAAGATACCCCAAGCGTGCGCAAAGTGGTTGTGGTTAAACACGTCGGTGAACCAACAGGTTGGAACGATGGCCGTGATGTTTGGTACCACGAACTAGTTGAAGCAGGCTCAACCAGTTGCGCCGCGGAAGAGATGGATTCCGAAGATCCACTTTTTATCCTTTATACATCGGGCTCAACAGGCAAACCGAAAGGCGTGCAACACACCACCGGTGGTTACATTCTTTACGCCGCCATGACACACAAATATGTGTTTGACTATCACGACGGTGATATCTATTGGTGTACAGCTGACGTTGGTTGGGTAACAGGACACTCGTATATTGTTTATGGCCCACTGGCCAACGGTGCTACTACCGTTATGTTTGAAGGGATACCCACCTACCCTGATGCGGGTAGATTCTGGGAAGTAATAGATAAACACCAGGTGAATACTTTCTACACCGCACCCACCGCACTAAGAGCGCTTATGGGTCAAGGTGATGAACTCGTTAAAAAGCATTCGCGTAGCAGTCTAAGACTATTAGGCTCTGTTGGCGAACCGATAAACCCGGAAGCCTGGGAGTGGTACTACAAAACAGTGGGTGATGAACGTTGCCCAATTGTTGATACATGGTGGCAAACCGAAACGGGTGGCATTTTGATTTCACCTCTTCCGGGAGCTACACCTTTAAAACCCGGTTCTGCAACGCGTCCCTTCTTTGGCGTACGCCCTGCACTGGTAGACGATGAAGGCAAATTAATAGAAACCCAGGCCGCCGATGGCAGCAATATTGCCGCAAGCGGCAACCTGGTTATTACCCATTCATGGCCGGGCCAAATGCGCACCCTATATGGTGACCACAACCGCTTTCACGAAACCTACTTTTCTATGTACCCTGGTTACTACTTCACTGGTGACGGTGCGCGAATGGACGAGGACGGCTACTGGTGGATCACAGGCCGCGTTGACGATGTAATCAATGTATCCGGGCACCGAATGGGCACAGCTGAAGTAGAAAGCGCTCTGGTACTGCACGAACACGTGGCAGAATCCGCGGTAGTGGGCTACCCGCACGATATCAAAGGACAAGGCATATACGCCTACGTTACCCTAATGGCGGGCACAGAGCCCACAGAAGAGCTACGCAAAGAGCTGATCCAGCACGTGCGAACCGAAATCGGTCCAATCGCAAGCCCGGATGTTATCCAGTGGGCCCCTGGCCTACCGAAAACCCGCTCAGGCAAAATTATGCGCCGAATTCTCAGAAAGATTGCTGAAAACGAAGTAGATAGTTTAGGCGATACGTCAACGCTTGCTGATCCAGCGGTGGTTGATAATCTGGTTGAAAACCGAGCCGCCAATCAAACGTAGGTTACGCTAAGCTGCGGTGGTTAAAAAGTTGCGGTGGTTAAAGCCACCGCAGCTGTTCAACTCTTGCTGCCATGTCTAGTTTAGTGATGGCAATTCTAAATGACCAAATAGCTTACAGAGTAGCGGCTAATAATATTCCATGTAGTGCCAGATCAAGTACAACACACTGCAAATTATTAAACCAACACTCCAAACGGTGAGCCACATCTGCTTACCTTTCCTACCGGCGTACAACAACACAATACCGATAAGCAGCGACAAAAATACCGTCGCACCAAGCATCCCCGGTGAGGTTTCTGTCAGCGGCAAGCCGGTAGTAGGATCAATCTTATATCGCATATTGTGTTAGCACCCTATGGCTACAATACAAACCTACTCGTCTGTCGGTTCAAAACTGAGTGAAGCGGAGTTGATGCAATATCGCAGACCAGTGGGCGCCGGACCATCAGGGAATACATGCCCCTGGTGAGCGTCGCAGTGTTTACAGTGCACTTCTACGCGTGTCATACCCAAACTGGTATCACGGGTTTCAGCCAGGTTCTCACTGTTGGCAACATCATAAAAACTTGGCCATCCGCTAGCAGAGTCATACTTGGTTTCAGAATCAAACAAGTGTGCACCACAAACAACGCACAGGTATTTGCCAGCACGTTTGTTGTCATTTAGTTCGCCGGTAAACGGCGCTTCTGTGCCATGCCCTTGAGTGACTTTATATTGTATGTCGGTCAGCCGCTGCCTAAGATCTTGATCGTCTGGTTTTCCAGCCATTAATTTCTCCTAAATATTTAGAATTTCAGGTATTGATAAAACTTCGCTTGTGTGAAAATCTTAAGTCATACACGCTGCATACTGTAAGGAGCCTTACAGGGTATAGTCTGCCTGAAAACACTAGCAATAGTAGCCCAATCATTAATACCCTAAGTCATTTACACGGCTGCACACACAGCCTTTACCGATTTTCCGTTATGAGTTCCTCAAAAAACAACAAGTCAAAAAGCAAAGGGACCAAAGCTGATGCAGATCCTGCAAGCGATGAAGAGCTCGCCGAAATCGATGATCCGGCAGAGCTCTTTCGAAAAGCCGTGGGCGCTGTAAGCCCTGTCAGCGACGACAAAATAGTCCCTAATCGCAGCACCGTTAAGCCGATTCCAAGGCAACTACAAAAAGACGAACGCGCCGTGATGCATGAAGCCATGCACGATGACCGTGACCCCGATGAGCTAGACCTGGGAGAGCACCTCTCGTGGCGCCGAGATGGCGTACAAAACCGGGTAATGAAAAAGCTTCGTAACGGTTATTACTCAATACAAGATGAAATTGACCTACACGGATTAACCGTGGCACAAGCAAGAGAAGCATTAACAGAATTTGTGGCAAGAATTGCCGATAAAAACCAAAGTTGTTGCGTTCGGATTGTTCACGGCAAAGGTCGAAAGACCGCCACTGACTCACCCGTGCTAAAACCATTTGTCTCTTCGTGGTTGCGACAACGAAGACACGTTATGGCTTTTTGTTCGTGCAAACCTGCCCATGGCGGCACTGGTGCGGTCTATGTTTTATTTAGCCAAGGTAAAAGCCAAACCTAAAGCGGCCACTACAAAGGCTTACCTAAAATTACGCGTATAAACTAAGCGCACTAGTGAAGCGTTACATTACCCGACTCTTGCGGCTCTGCATCTTCACTAAGCTCTTGAGATATAAGCTCCCCTTCTACATCAACTTCAGCTGACTCAGTTTCCGGGTCTACAGGTTCTTCGTCAGCTTCAGTGGGCAAGCCCGCCTCTTTAGCCACTTGGTCTAAATCAGTTAGCTCACTAAGTGGTGGTAATTCATCTATACGACGCAAGTTAAAGTAGTCTAGAAACTCTTTTGTAGTTGCGTACATAGCCGGGCGGCCTGGCACTTCTTTGTGCCCGACTACTCGTACCCATTCACGCTCGAGCAGCGTTCTAATTATGTTCGTACTAACGGCTACACCACGAACCTCTTCGATCTCACTACGTGTGATTGGTTGACGATACGCCACAAGTGCCAGTGTTTCTAAAAGTGCACGGGTATATCTTGGTGGACGCTCTTCAAACAACAATGAAATCCAAGGGGCGAGATCTTGATCAACTTGAACCCGGTAGCCGCTTGCCACTTCAACAATACTGACACCACGATCATCGTATTCACTCTGCAGCGTTACAATTGCCTCTTTTACTTCCTCGCGCGTTACTGGCTCTTCTTCATTACTGAATAAATTATGCAAATGAACCAGAGCAAGCGGCTTATCTACAGCCATCAGTGCCGCTTCAACTATTTTCTTTATCTGTTCGGGTGCCACTGTTCGTTCTACCTTTAAGCCTACGCGTAATCTGAGTCAGGATCTTCGAAGTTCACACGATCAGGATCTCCGTGTGTACTGGTGGCCGGTCGCAAAAATATCGGTGCAAACGGTTTTTCCTGGACTATCTCAAGCATTGATTCTTTGCAAAGCTCTAGCATCGCTAAAAAGCTCACAACACAACCAGCGCGCCCCTCTTCTACTTTAAACAATGATAAAAATTCTATTTCACCTTGTTCTTGCAGCGCCACCAACAGGCTGGACATTCGCTCGCGAACCGACAATGCCTCACGAACAATATTATGTTGCTGATAAAGAGTTGCACGCATAACAACGCCTTTAAATGCATCAAGCATTTCTTCAAGCGTAATATCAGGCAACGGCTGGCGATTCTCTAAAACAGGCAGACCAGCGCCTGCTTCAAATACGTCACGCTCCATACGGTTGAGCGCATCAATGCCTTCAGCGGCCTTTTTGAATTGCTCGTAAGCCTGTAAGCGGCGGATGAGCTCAGCGCGCGGGTCGTCTTCTTCTGCGTCTTCTTCAGGGCGCGGCAACATTAGTCGAGATTTGATCTCAGTTAACATGGCCGCCATCACTAAGTATTCTGCGGCTAATTCTATCCGCATGCTTTCCATCACTGCGATGTACTTCATGTACTGCTCGGTGAGCACCGAAACTTGAATCTCTAGAATATCGAGGTTTTGGCGCTTGATTAAATAAAGCAATAGATCAAGGGGCCCCTCGAAGGTCTCAAGAAAAACCTCCAGAGCATCAGGCGGGATGTATAAATCTTTTGGAGCGTCAGAATACGGCTGTCCCAGTACCATGGCCACGGGGTTAGACATATCAAGCTGCGAGTCCGGATTTTCCGACTCATTCTCTGGCATGGTTTATCTGCTTCCTGAAACATTCATTTTATTTCTTAAGAGACGCTAGCGCAGCTTAGCAATGTCTCCCTTTCCTTCTCGTATAACTTCAAGCTCACCCTCAAGGGAAAGCACGGTGGTCTCTTCTAGCCCACAAGCGCCGCCGTCAATCACTGCATCGACATCTGACTTAAGTAACTGGCTGATATCATAGGGATCACTGAGCGGATAGTCATCATTGGGCATCAATAATGTGGTGCTCATCATAGGCTCCCCCAATTCGCTTAACAAAGCTTGCGCAATATTGTTGTCTGGCACACGAATACCAATCGTCTTGCGCTTGGGGTGAAGCAGCCGCCTGGGGATCTCATTTGTGGCTTTGAGGATAAAGGTATACGGTCCAGGCGTCAGTGATTTAAGCAGCCGATAATGCTGATTATCGATCTTTGCATAGGCAGCAATCGAAGATAAATCCCTACAGATCAAAGACATATGATGGCCTTTGTCTAAACGCCGGATACGATAAATCCGTTCGAGCCCGCGCTTATTGTCCAACGTGCAGCCCAACGCGTAACAAGAGTCAGTTGGATACACCAGCACACCACCGGCGCGCAAAATCTCTACCGCTTGGTTAACCAAACGCTGCTGCGGGGTTTCTGGGTGAATTTCGAAATACTGACTCATGCGAGATGTGGCTACATTTTCTTCACAATAAACGCTAATGATACAATCCCAGCGCAAGCAGCGGTAAATTAAGACCGCAAAGTTCACATCGGTGGCCGCAGCACTTAACCACACCGCGAGCGCTACCAGACTCAGTCGAACTTTACCTTACTTCTTCCGAACTACAGCCAGCCCTGATTTTTTCACCAACAATACCTATAAACACTTGAATAGCGACCAATTACAGCTATCTTCCTTAAGCAACTTTTACTCAGGTTTTAACTCTATGCAACGAACAATTATCGCACTCAGCACCGCAACCCTACTGGCAACTGCAGGTATTGCACTGGCTGACGGCACCGACTCACCGACTATTGCCACCGTGAACGGTGAAATTATCACAGTCATGGATCGCGAAACACAAACCGAACAATTCGTCGCTCGTGGACAGCAAGCCAATGAAGAACAAGTACTCGATGAATTGATCAGCTTAGAATTGATGCGCCAAGAAGCGATAAAGCAAGGCCTGGACAAAACCCCAAAGATGGCCGCTGAGATGAAAATCATGCAGGCTCGTGTTTTAGCGAATACCCTGCTCAATGAATTCACTAGCAATATTGACGATAGCGATGAAGCGCTTAAAGCAGAATACGAAGCACAGGTTTCACAATCAAATATAGAAGAATACAAGGCCAGCCATATTTTGCTTGAAGATGAAGCAAAGGCTGTTGAAATTATCGCAGAGCTAGATGGCGGTGCTGACTTTGCAGAGTCTGCAAAGAAATATTCAACCGGGCCATCTAACGAAAGCGGTGGTGATTTAGGTTGGTTTGATGCAGGTGCAATGGTGCCAGAATTTTCAGCAGCAGCGGCAGCACTTGAAGTCGGTAAGTATAGTGCCGCACCTGTAAAAACCGAATTCGGTTTTCACATTATAAAACTTACAGACAAGCGCAAAAAACAGCCACAGCCTTTTGAAGCTGTAAAGGAACAAGTGCGTGGCATGTTAATGCGTACGAAAGTAGCAAACTATGTTGATAGCCTGCATGACGCAGCAAAGATAGAAAAGAAATAAAGCGACGTCATGAGTGAGGGCCAATGCCCTCACTCTTCATATGATTAGTATTAATTCGGTTTAACAGCTCCCCTATTACTGCCTGTTATTACTGCCCTTCTTTAGCTGCCTTCTTTAGCTGCCAAACTACACAAACAGCGATAACTGCCCACCCGTTGTAGGCTTCGCAAACTGCGTTGTATCAAGCTCAAAGTCCCTCCCTACAGACACCCCTGCACGCTTACAAGCAAGCTCAAAACGCTGCCGAATAATCTCCGCCCGTGGACCACTGCCGATCATACGTGCATTAAAATCTGCATTGTTTAGTTTATTATCTCGCACAGAGCGGATTGCTTTCATTATTCGATCTGCACGCAGTGGGTAATGTACCGCCAACCACTCAGGAAACAGTTGCTGCAACTCATGCGGCAAACGCAGCACAATGGCGTAAGCCGCCTGGGCCCCTGCCTGTGCAGCTGCCAACACAATATTATCGAGTTCTTCTTCATTAAGTGCCGGTATAACGGGAGAAACCGACACTCTTGTAGGAATGCCTGCATCACTTAACGTTTTAAGCGTTTTTAACCGCCTCGAGGGAGTGGTTGCTCGAGGCTCCAAATTACGCGCAAGCTTTCTATCAAGCGTAGTTATCGTAATACAAACAGACACTAGATTGCGCTTTGCCATTTCTGTCAACAGATCAAGGTCCCTTTCAATTAACGATGATTTAGTAATTAGATACGCCGGATGCCGACTTTCAAGCAGTACCTTTAAAATCTCTCTGGTGATCGTTAGCTTTTTCTCTAACGGTTGATACGCGTCAGTGTTAACACCAATCGCAATAGGCTCACATTGGTAGTTAGGGTTCGCTAATTCCGCTTTTAATAACTTTGCTGCAGCACGCTTTGCATACAGCTTCGTTTCAAAATCTAAACCTGCAGAATGGCCTAAGTAAGTATGCGATGGTCTCGCAAAACAATAGATACATCCGTGCTCACATCCGCGGTACGGATTTACTGATCGATCAAAGTGGATATCAGGTGATTGATTGCGGGTAATAATGGTGCGATTGCTGTCATCGCGCCACTGAGTCTGTATGCGTGTTTCGGGCTCAATATAAGAGCTCCAGCCATCGTCTATATCAGAATGAACGATGCGCTCAAAGCGACCGGTCACATTACTGACAGACCCCCTGCCGCGGCGTATAAGTGGCGTTTCTCGCATGGCTGTCTCAATACTGTATATACAAACAGTATACATAAATATTGGGCGCATACCACATAGGCGTTACATCACAATACTATGGAGGAAATGCTACGAACCTTTGCTAAGCTGGCTGAGTTCATCCGAAGCTATATAGAACCCCAAGCCCAATAAAATAGACCCGGAGATACGTTCTTGTGTCTGCTGCGCCTGCTTGTGTTTTACCAGCCACCTCGACACCTTGCTGCTTGAAACCGCGATAATAATATCGCAGGGCAAGGCAGTGATTGTCACTATAAGCCCTAGAACCAATAACTGCTGTGATACTGCCCCGGCCGCAGGCACAACAAACTGCGGTAACAGTGCCAGAAAAAATAAAGCCGTTTTAGGATTAGTCACTTCAACAACAATACTTTCTTTGAACACAGTTACCAGCGGTTTAGTGGTTGCTTTTTCAACATTTAACTCTGAATCTTTAGAGACCCAATAACTAAAACCCAAGTAAATTAAATACGCCGCACCCAGCAATTTTATAATCGAGTAGAGCATTGGTGAATGGATAAAAACAGCTGATAGACCCATCACTGTGGCAGCAACATGAATCAAACTACCCACCGCCAGCCCCATAGACGCCACAACACCACCCTTTGTCCCTTGCGAGATGGCTCTAGCCATGACATACATGTTCGAGGGCCCCGGAGAAAGATTCATAACGAGCGCCGCTACTGTAAAAGCCACCAGGAATTCTGTTGTTGGCATAACACTTTTTCCACTTATCTGTACGTAACTCTATATCAATGATATTCAATTGTAGTACTGCGAGCACAGGTAAACTGTTGTAGTCATACAATTGTCCCTTGTGACTACAGAGATAACATGCAAACAAACCTTACAATTAATTAGAACTCGCCCTGGCCGTCCGAAACACACTAGATGAAGCCTAGTCGTCCGGCTAGCCGACTTACAGTACTAACAGCAGCGAGCGCGCTAAAAGAATGGTTCTGTTAACTCATCAAAAAGCACTTCTAAGGGATATGGCAAAACGAGTTCAGGCATTTCCTGCTTGTGAAAATATTGTGTACTGACGGTTTCTGCATCTGTCACCTTGCCGGTATTATCTTCAATAGTGCATTTGAATAAGGTTATCTGGTATTCCACCAGGTCACCGTTCGGATATTCATATCGGAAATCTTTACCGCCAAACAGGCCAAGCACTTTACTAATACTCACTAATAAACCGGTTTCTTCTTGCACCTCTCGAATAATAGCCTCCTTAGGTGATTCACCAGGCTCTATCATTCCAGCTGGCAGACTCCATGCTTCATTGGCTTTATCCTGAAGCAGTAACCTATTCTTGTTATCCAATATAACGGCTGCAACACCCGGTATCATCAGCAATGAGTTGCCTATATTGGCTCGTAAATCCTTTATATATTCGCTTTCACTCATTGGTTGTTCTGCTTGTGCATTGATCCCAAGAACAGTTTCTATGTAAAGAAACCCTGCTGGAAGTTAACTTAACCCGTGCTCCAGATCAGCAATGATATCTCTAGGCGATTCAAGACCTACTGCCAAACGCAAGAGTGATTGTTTTATACCAGCGTGCTGTCGTTGTTCTTCTGTTATCCTGCCGTGTGTGGTAGTTGAAGGATGAGTAATTGTGGTTTTAGCATCCCCCAGGTTGCCTGTGATCGAGATCAGTTTAGTCGAATCAATTACTTTCCAAGCCGCATCTTTACCACCTTTGACTTCAAAAGAGACAATGCCACCAAAGCCATTCTGTTGCTGCTTACAGAGTTCGTGCTGCGGGTGCTCTTCAAGGCCTGGATAAAATACTTTTCCAACACCTGGGTGCTTGGAAAGCCAGCTTGCGAGTTGCGCGGCACTCTCACAATGTCTCTGCATACGCAGCTCTAGAGTCTCTAAACCTTTTAAAAATACCCACGCATTGAACGGGCTCATGGTGGGACCAGCTGAGCGTAGAAATCCGTAAACATCTTCACCTACGCGTTTTTTATCACCGACCACTGCACCACCGACACAACGACCCTGCCCGTCTATAAATTTAGTTGCAGAATGAATAACAATGTCAGCACCTAGTTGCAAAGGCTGCTGCAACACCGGTGTGCAAAAACAATTATCGACTACCAATATTGCATTGTGCTCTTTAGCAAGTGCTGCAAGTGCTTTGATATCTGCCAACTGTGTTAATGGATTGGTGGGTGTTTCTAAGAACAACATTTTCGTGTCTGCAGTAATCTTGCTACGCCAGTCATCTACGCTATCTATTTGCGCAAAGTCCACCGGATTACCCATGCGAGTTAGATACTTGTTAAAAAATTGCGTGGTTGATCCAAACATACCGGTTGCCGCGAGTACGCGATCACCCGGCTCTAGTAATGCTACGCATGTCGCCATAATGGCGGCCATTCCCGATGAAGTTGCTACACAACATTCAGCACCTTCCATAGCCGCAAGTCTTTCTTCAAATGTACGCACAGTAGGGTTAGTAAAACGCGAGTACACGTTACCTGGAATCTTGTTTTGAAATCTATCAGCCGCTTGTGCTGCACTTTCAAATACAAAGCTCGATGTAGTGAAGATCGCATCTGAGTGCTCGCCCTCGTGGGTACGTACTTGGCCTGCACGCACAGCAGCTGTGGCAAGATCGAATTGGTTCCAGTCGGTATCGCTCATTATCGTTCCGCTTACTAATTAAAATTCGCGCGACGATCCGGGGCTTGATAGGAGGTAATTCGCTTAAAAATTACAGATGGATTGGCCACTTATGTGAAGTATTCAATGACCTATCTAACAACGGCAGAAGGGATGAATTGCCGACGCTCGATTTAGCTGTACTTTTTAAGCGCCCGCAAGCTGAATCAAATCGGCGCACTTCAATTATCCACTTGCGGCTATCAGTGTCAAGCTGTGCACGCAACAAAGATAGAATCAGCAAGAACTGATAACAGATAGTCTTGAATATTTGGGTTGAGTTTTTTTAGATCTACTACTTGATTTAGGATTCATGGTTCTAAAATCCCTCGCTCACGCTGGCGGGCTTCCTAACGAGCGCTTCAAAACAAACAGCATTTCTAAAATGACAGGCCACGCTCGTCAAGCAAGCCCGCCAGCGTGAGCGAGGGACTTTGTGCCGCGATGATTAATTTTGTTTGCAGCTATTTGAATGTTGGAGCCGTATGTTTTTAAATACACTACTTGAATATGGATTCACGGTTCTAAAATCCCTCGCTCACGCTGGCGGGCTTCCTAACGAGCGCTTTTAAAATAACAAGTGCGACTTTCAAGCAACATTTAGCTCGGCTAAACCCTGTCAAGAAAAAGTAACAAGCACCGGCGTACCAACCTCAACCTGCTCAAACAACTCAATAACTTCGCTATTACTCATGCGAATACAACCATGCGATACGGCCTGCCCTAACAAGTGCTCCTGTGCTGTACCATGAATATAGATGTAGCGCCTTTTAGAATCGACACTGCCTTGTGAATTAAATCCAGGCTGGGCACCCGCTAACCATAGTATCCGGCTGGTGATAGAGTCATTATCAATGTCTGAACAGAATTCCGTTAGCACCTGCTCTGGCACGCGACCTTTGAACACAGTTCCAATTGTTGCACCCTGGCCAATTTTCTCACTAACCGTATGCCAACCTATTGGTGTACAACCCGTGTCGTTGCGATTACCCGCACCGTTTAAAGCTGTTGAAACCTTGTAACTGGCCAGCACAACACCACCGCTTATTAGAAGCAGGCGCTGTTGATCCAACTCGACCAAAATGAACTTTAACGATTGAATATCAGTGCCAAAAAGTGATTGGCAAAGATGCACAAAGGGCTCTTGCGAGCCCGATAGCGCTCTATGGGCGGGTGGCTCTAACGGCGCCACTACTGAACTCCAACATCTACCATCTCTTCATCACTATTGAAATTTTTGTTGGCATCCGCGCGCGCCGTTTGCAGCTTATCCAGGTAGGTAGCGTCTACATCACCAGTGATATAACTACCATTAAAACAGCTGGTTTCAAACTCATCCAGGCTGGGTCGCAGCTCTCGCACGCAGTCTATGAGATCATCCAGGTCTTGATATATGAGACCGTCCGCACCAATCGCCTGGCGGATTTCTTCAACACTTTTTTCATGTGCTATGAGTTCTTTAGCTGCCGGCATATCTATGCCATAAACATTAGGGTAGCTGACTGGTGGTGCAGCAGATGCCATGTAGACCTTAGCCGCCCCAACTTCACGCGCCATTTCTACAATTTGTTCAGAGGTAGTGCCACGAACGATGGAATCGTCTACCAATAGAACATTAAGCCCTTTAAATTCAGTGCCTATAGGGTTAAGTTTTTGCCTTACTGCGTTACGACGCATGGTTTGGCCGGGCATAATAAAGGTACGGCCAATATAGCGATTTTTTACAAAACCTTCGCGGTATTTAACCCCTAAGCTCATGGCAAGTTCTAACGCGGATGTATTACTGGTATCAGGTATGGGTATCACCACATCGATATCGTTATCGGGCCACTCGCGTTGAATTTTTGCCGCTAACTTTCTACCCATAGCTAAACGTGAACTATAGACTGACACTTTATCTATGACAGAGTCTGGTCTGGCGAAATACACATATTCAAATATGCATGGGCTTAACTGCATTTTCTCAGCGCATTGCTGGCTATGTATTTCACCGTCTTGAGAAATATAAACCGCCTCACCTGGCTCTAGATCTCTGACTGGCTCAAAACCTAAACCTGTTAATGCAACGCTCTCAGAGGCCATTATGTATTCGACGCCTTTGTCTGACTCACGCTTGCCTAATATGATTGGTCTGATTCCGTATGGGTCTCTAAAACCCACCACCCCACGCCCTACCAACATAGAGATCACCGCATAACCACCGGCACAACGACGATGCACGGCTGATACTGCTTCAAACAAATGTTGTGGGTCGAATTTGTCAGATTGGGCAGCACGCTGAAGCTCGTGCGCAAAGACGTTAAGCAATACTTCGCTATCTGAGCTGGTATTAATGTGACGTCGGTCGGTTCGATACAGTTCACTTTGAAGTGATTCCGCATTGGTCAGGTTGCCGTTGTGCGCCAATACAATACCGAACGGGGAATTTACATAAAATGGCTGCGCTTCAGCTGAGATTCGAGACCCGCCTGCCGTTGGGTAGCGCAGATGGCCAATACCCATTGTTCCTTGCAGACGCATCATGTGGCTTGTACGAAAGGCCTCCCGCACCAAGCCTGGAGCCTTGCGCATAAACAGCTTTCGACCGTCACAAGTGGCCATACCAGCGGCATCTTGACCACGATGCTGGAGCAAGGTCAGGCCATCGTAAATTTGTTGGTTTACCGGTTCGTGGCCAACTATGCCAATGATGCCGCACATGGTGTTACCCGTTAATCACAGGGCAAGATTGTAAACGGTTTACGCACGTAATTGGTCGCTACTTTCAATGACATTTACTGTTATTGAAAGATATTGCGCTGCGCACCTGTTCTAGATGCGGTTCAGAACAAAAAGTCGCGCTAGATCATCGGGCATATTGGTCCTGATGAGGTTTGAGACCTTCAAAACCACTGGCATTAGCTGCGACTTGTTCCACCATACCTCTTGAGTCAGTGATTTGCTGTAGGTAGCAAGCATGGCGACAAATGCCACAATCACAGCACCTCGTGCAACACCGAGGCCCAGCCCGAGTATGCGATCGGCAAACCCAAGACCAGTAGCACCGAGTATTTTGCGAATTAAAAAGCAAATGACGCTCAACAATATGAAAGCACCGAAAAATAAGCACGCTGCCGAGACTATTGTTTTGGCAGCTGGACTGCCTACCGAATCTGGCAAAAACGATTCACTGAACTTGCCAGTAAACTTGAGCGGCAACCAAATGGCCACGACCCAGGTGAATAGAGACAGAATTGAGGTCGAAAAGCCACGATACAGGCCAAATAAGCCCGAAACCGCCACCACGCCAACGATAAACATGTCTAAGGTGTTAAAAGTCATTTAATACTGTCTCTGCCAGTTAACACTATTGTAGCAGCACGCCCCGAATATTTGCATGTCCAGACGGTTTTCGGCGCGCAGCGTACGATTATTTACGATGTACAACAAGGCTTTCAACCCGATAATCACGGTCAATTCGGTTTTGCAGTGCTAAAACATCAATCTGGTTACTGTATGGCCCCACCATTACCCGGATCAACGTGCGAGTTTTACCCTCTACCCGATTGGCGTAGGCCACCAGGTTTTGCGCCCGAAGCCGATTAACCAATTTGACTGCATTTTCATCCCGTACAAAGCTTGCCACCTGAATATTCCAACCAGACTGCAACGGCAAGTAATTGATAGCACTAACATTGCTGTTCGCAGCAAGCGCGCTGTTAGTGACCGTATTATTGCCAATCGTCTCATACTGAACCGGATTCGTGCCGCCTTGATTTACTGGTGCGGTGACTGCCGGGCTGCTGTTTTGGCTATTACTTAGATCTTGACCTGCGGACTGCAAACCAGCCAACGATGTAGTTTCAGGTAACTGCACGTTAAATGATTCCGTCGAAGGAGGTGGCGTTACGGTTTGGCGCGAGGAAAAAGATTTTTCAACCACCGGGGGCGGCGGCTCAACCGGTAACAACTCTGCGTATTCATATTCTGTTTGCGATCCAGAGCCATCGAGCACAAAAGGCAGAACAATTACGGCGATCGCCAACAGCACAGCAGCACCGATTAAACGTGCGAACAGTTGCTCGTCTCGGTACTCTTTGCGTCCAGAGGGCGTCTGCCCCGCTTTGGAGGGTTCCACAATCAAAGTATCATTCACGATACCGCTCCGCTGTCGCAAAATTGTGTAATCTTATTAGCCCCAAAGTGATTCATCTTAATTTAAGTGTCATCAGCTTGATAAAAAGCCAAAGCGCTTAGCGATTGAAAGCAGTGATCAGTCGCTTGAATTAAGCGTTTTAAGTGCCGGCCCAACCACGTGAAAGGACCCAAACACTATTATTCTGTCTTCAGACCCTGATTGTGCAATAGCAGCCGTAGTAGCTTGAATTACGGAGCCGAAAACCTCAACGGCTGCGACACTATGTTTAACAACTTCACGCTCAATCTCAGCACCATCCATAGCGCGTGGGTAATCAATGTTTGCAATGCACCAGTGATCAATCACAGGTGCAAGTTCGCTGACTATTGCACCGATATCTTTATCTTTCATGCAACCAAAAACGGCCCTGTTGACGCCAGCGATAGGTGTGACCTGTAAATAGTTTTTGAGCTTTGCGGCCGCTGCACCATTATGCGCAACATCAAGAATCACGTGAGTATTGTTGTGCTCTATTGATTGCATGCGCCCGGTCATAGAAACTTGTCGTAACGCCGCCTCTACCGATTCCACTGCTGGTGCGGCGTTTAAAAATTTGCCGACGGCGCAAATAGATACCGCCGCGTTTTCGCATGCCCAGTCGCCCGGTATTAATGGCTTTGGCAAGATGGCACTAAACAATGCATCGCGGTACAGCCACTGATTTTCGTCAAGCAACTCTAAATCAAACTCTGTATTGCGCTGTAGTAGCTCAGCCCCCACTTCCGCCGCAACCGTTTTAATACTTGCCGGTGGATTGGCATCGCCACAGATTAAGGGTCTACCGCTACGTGCAATACCGGCTTTTTCTCGACCAATGGTTTCACGGTCACTGCCTAACCAGTCAACGTGATCAATAGCAATGGAACTGATACAAGCAATATCGCAATCCCATGCGTTGACCGCATCAAGCCTGCCACCCAACCCCACTTCTAGAATAGCTACATCTATTGCTGCGGTTTTAAAGCAACTGATTGCCGCGAGCGTAGTGAATTCAAAATAGGTGAGTTCAGTGTCACCACGGGCGCTATCAATCTGATCAAATGCATCACACAATAGCGTGTCATTAACGCGATCACCGTTAACCACAATGCGCTCGTTAAAATCTATAAAGTGAGGTGAAGTGTAAACCCCCGTGCTGAAGCCCAGGTCTGAAAGAATGGCATCTGCAAACGCGACGGTTGAGCCCTTACCGTTAGTACCAGCAACCGTTATAATTCGAAAATCGTTTTGATCAATACCAAGCGTTTCAGCCACTTGCTTGATGCGAGCCAAACCCAGATCAATTTTATCTGGCTGCATAAGCTCTAAGCGCTGCAGCCAGTTTTCTAGCCTATCACTCAACAGGCTCTTCATCTTTCGTGGGCTCAACCTCAGGTACATCTGAATTGATATCAGGCGTTTGACGACCCGTTAGCTGAGCAATAATTTGGGCAAACTTAGCACGCATTTCACGACGGTCTACGATCATATCTATTGCACCGTGCTCCAGCAAAAACTCAGACCTTTGAAACCCTGAAGGCAGCGTCTCACGCACAGTTTGTTCAATCACACGAGGCCCTGCAAAGCCAATTAACGCTCGCGGCTCAGCGACTATTATGTCTCCCAACATGGCGAAGCTTGCTGATACCCCACCCATGGTCGGATCAGTTAGCACCGAAATATAAGGCACCCCACGGCGCGACAACTGTGCAAGTGCCGAACTGGTTTTACCCATCTGAAAAAGTGACACCAATGCCTCTTGCATACGAGCACCACCAGATGCGGTAAAGCAAATGAAAGCGGCATTGTGCTGTAGTGCAGTGTCTGCGGCGCGGACAAATTTCTCCCCCACTACCGAGCCCATCGAGCCTGCCATAAACTGATACTCAAATACTGCCACTACCACCGGCACGCCATGGATTGAACCATACATAGCCACCAATGCGTCTTTCTCGTTACTGGCCTTGGCCGCTTGAGTTAAGCGCTCACTATACTTGCGGCTATCTTTAAACTTTAAGTGATCAACCGGCTCAAGATTGGGTGCAATTTCACTGCGCGGCTCTGCATCAAGCAAAGCTTCAAGCCGGGCACGCGCTGCTATGCGGCGATGATGCCCACAGCGCGGACATACACTATTGTTGCGCTCAAGATCTCCTGAATACAATACGTTAGCGCAGCTATCGCATTTCACCCAAAGCCCTTCGGGCACAGAGCCTCTGTTGCGACTGTCTGTTCGCACTCTCGAGGGCATTAATTTATCAAACCAACTCATTGATCACCTGCAAAAGACTGATTGATCGCGCTATCAGCAGCGCGCACATTATTTATAAAACTTCGCATCATTGCGGGATCTTTTATTCCTTTACCAGACTCCACACCACTACTAACATCTACTGCAGCAGGGCGAACCTTTATCACTGCTTCGTGAACATTATTATTGTCTAAGCCACCCGCCAACACTAACGGTGCTGGTAAATCTGTTGGCACTAAACTCCAATCGAAGGTGTCACCGCTGCCACCTGCGGCACCTGCCATATTGCTATCAAGCAAAAAGCCACGCGCTTTTTTATACTGCTCTGTATATTGGTGAACATTATCAACCGATTTCATTGCCACCGATTTTATGTACGGTCGATCAAAGGCCTCGCAAAATTCTGCAGATTCAGTTCCGTGAAACTGCAACAGGGACAGCGGTACTCGCTGTAGAACCTTATCGATTAAACTTTTTTCGGCGTTTAAAAATAAACCGGTAACCGATACAAAGGGCGGCAAACTTTCGAGCAATTCCGCAGCCTGTGCAACTTCTATGTTTCTGGTGCTTGGCGGATAAAAAACCAAGCCGATAGCATCTACCCCGCAATCACAGGCTGCGATTGCATCTTGCGCACGGGTAAACCCACAAATTTTGACTTGTGTATAAATGGCTGCGGCCGGCGGGGTTAAGTTCGTACTGACGGGTGTTTCGTGCCCCGCCATTTTATCTTCCTTCATTGCCACAGAAGATACCACAAGTGCACCTGATTGGCCTCAATTCAGTAGCCCCGCACTGCCCTAAACCAGGCCAACAGAGTCATTGGGCAGACTATCGCTCCAGTGAGGTATACCGTGGGTTTCGCTGTAGTGCGGGCCCATAAAATACAGACCATCCGGCACCATCGTGGCACCTGCCAGGGTGCGGTCACGGGCAGCAAGCACCGAGCCGATCCAGTCAACTGGCCGTTCCCCTGCACCAACACTCACCAAACTGCCGACTAAAATACGCACCATATTGTGCAAAAAGGCATTGCCCTCCACCTGCACGACAATATGTTTATTGTAGCGGCGAACACTGAGGCCGGTGATTTCGCGAACCGCATGCTTCGCCTGACAGCCGGCCGCACGAAAGCTTGTGAAATCATGTTCACCAATTAAACTCTGCGCCGCCCGGTGCATATTTTTTTCATTCAGATCCTGGAAGATCACAGCCACCCGTTTGCGCATCAACGCCGAGCGCGCAGGATGATTAAAAATAATGTAGCGGTACGTCCGCCCAATAGTGGCATAGCGTGCATGGAAATCATCAGACACCTCAGTCACATGGCGCACTGAAATATCACAAGGCAGATGAGCATTCACACCCAGCACCCACGCCTTTAAATCACGCGCCTTGGAAGCTTCAAAATGCACACACTGCTGCCAGGCATGGACACCACTATCAGTGCGCCCGGCCGAAATCACAGTGATAGGTTCATCAGCCACTTTAGATAAAGCCTGTTCAAGCTCTTGTTGAATAGACGGACTATGATCTTGCCGCTGCCATCCACAATAGGCACTGCCATCGTATTCAACGCCAAGAGCAAACTTACTCATCTTTTATCAACCAATCGCACAAACACCTCATTCTTTATCAAGCAATCTTCTGGCAAGTAAAAGCGAAGTATAAAGAAAACGTAAACAGACTTCCCTATGTACCGCACCACTCAACAGCGTTATTTCACGGGATTAGTCTCTGTTCGCAAGTCAGTGGGGTTAGAGGCACTGTCCATCGGGTCCAGCAAGTCTTCGAAAAACCAGGCGGCTAATTCGTGGCGACCGCTTAATCCTGCTTTGCGATAGATGCCAGTTGCCTGTTGTCGAACTGTTTTTTCTCGCGTATTGCGCAGACCCGCTACTTCCCTGAATGACAATCCCTTCAATAGACCGATCACAATTTCCTGCTCGCTGTCAGTCAGGCTCCAGGCGTCAAATTGCTTTTGCATCACTTCGCGGTACTGACGCCCTATGTTGCCGCTACGGTCGTCGATTCTTTGAAGCTTGCCACGAGCGTCTGATAATTGCTGCTGCAATTCGTCGATAGCTTTGCGGTTATAAATTAACTCCAGCACCAGACCCACTGCCACAAATAGTGCTACGACAAACAGCGCGATATCATCAAGCATTTCGACTATTGGTTCGCCGCGGCCGAATTCGGTAATAATTTCAAACACAGAGATGGCCAAAGCCAAAGCCGTCAGGGGCACAAACAGCAGTCGAGTTGGCCTATTTGTCAACGTACGCAGCTCACCCAGGAAGTTACCTGAAAACATTGAAATATCAGCTCTTTAAAATAATTAGGGACATTTGTACCACCTTTATTCTAGACATTTGTCTATAAAAATGTCTGCCTCAAGGCGCATGCCCAATGGCAAGCGCACTACTCAGACCCGATGATTAAACCACAACCTACAAGCAACCCACAGTAAGCACTTTCAAGTCATCGGAGTTTCTAATCATGTCTGTTTCCACACCAACTAATTTTCATTCTCCGTTTTATTCTTCAGTAGTATCACGAAAAGCGCTCAATCGAATCGCCAGAGCAGGCATCATGATTACGATACTTGCCGGTTGCGATAACTTTACACCACGCCCTGTTGAATTCTCACAAGCTGATGTGCTTGCCATTGGCGATGTTCATTCACTGGAGATAGACAGTCGAATACTAAGCTCTCTACCGCAAACGCCTGTACCAGTAAATGCCAATCGTGCAGCGCTGGGCAAATTACTGTTCTGGGACCCCATACTATCAGGCAACCGTGATGTTGCCTGCGCGACCTGCCACTTGCCAGAGCATGGCTACGCAGACGGAATAGAACAGTCGATTGGTGTCGGCGGAACAGGCAGAGGTAAAAGCCGGATCACTGGACACACCGGTACCGTGCGTCGCAACAGTCAGGGGCTCACAAACACAAGCTGGAACGGAATCGACACGCTCGGCTCTTATAATCTGTTATCCGCACCAATGTTCTGGGACTCTAGAATAGAAAGCCTGGCGCTCCAGGCGCTAGAACCCATACGTAACTTACAGGAAATGCGTGGCGAGCAGTTCACTCGAGAACAAATAGATCAAGAAATCGAAAATCGACTGAACAATATCGCTGAATACAAAACCATGTTTACCGACGCCTTTGGCAGCAACACTGTCACCATCGAAGCCGTTGGAATCGCTATCGCAGAATTTCAAAAAACACTCACGGCCAACAACAGTCCGTTCGATCAATGGATGCGCGGCGATACCGATGCAATGAACGAAGAACAATTGTCTGCCATGCAGGAATTCGTTGTAGCGGGTTGTGCCGATTGCCACAACGGCCCTATGTTTTCAGACTTCAAACTTCATGTACTTGGCGCTGCAGAACACGGCATTCTAACCGAACCCGATACGGGGGACGGTACCTTTGCGTTTAGAACACCTACACTTCGGCAGCTACACTTCACAGCACCCTACTTCCATAACGGTCAGTTCGCATCACTTGAAAGCGCTATTGATTTCTATGACGAACCTCGAAGCTCAACCAACCCAAACGTTGCAACTTCAATGCTCGATCCAAATTTGCTAGACATACCTGAAATGGATGACGGCCGCGGTAGTTTCATTCAACTGTTTTTAGAAACCCTGAATGACAACGACTTCGATCAAACTATTCCTGAGTCATTGCCAAGCGGCTTATCACCGGGAGGTTTCTAAAACAGGCTTAGGGCTAAGCCGCTTAGAGTAACGCTGGCTTGGAATGAAGGCGCTTTAAGCAAGTCGCCTTTAAATAAGCAGACAAACAAACTACTACAATATAAGTACAATAGTTCATACAGGCTATACGCTTACTTCATTTGTGCTATGTCGATACTCTCAAAGAAGTAATAAGCTCACACTACTTTGAGCTTACTTAGTGCAAGAATCACATGGAAAGAGCAACGCTATTGTCGGCATTGAAACTGATAACACGTACTCAAACGCAAAGGCTGCGCTCAAATGAAAAGCGAGGAAGCAACTGTCAAAATTCAAACAAAGCAGAAAAGAAAACCGAAAAGAATCAAAGCAAAGATTTTATAACCGACAATGCGATTAAAAATAATCTCCGCAGCAATACACACCTCTAACCATTTGGACTCACCAACAATAAAAAATGTATAAGGTCACAACAGGGGCAAACAGTAAACTTCCTTATATTGATAATTCGATTGATCAAGCAATTTCTATATTTCAAAGTCGCAACGTAATAGTTTGAATAGCGAATTGGCACAAGAAACGCTGCTGTACAAAGGCGTTAAGCCATCGTGTACCACCCAATCTGCGCAAATAACAGTCAGTAATAATTACAGTGTTAAGTTTTAATCGATTTTTCATAGTAAGGTAATCATTATTAGCGTAGTCAGCCGATTAAATACACAATCCACACTCCTGCAGGGGATAGAAATATCATGACTGTAGAAAAACTGAATCTGGCACTTCTGGCAGTTGTAATTTTTTCAGCCGGATGCGACTCAATCGAACCTGCTGTCGAATCCACAATGACAAACGGCACACAAGGCGCTTCGAACTTGCCTGTCGAAAACAGCCTTCCGGGTAGCAGCACAACTTCAAACACCAAGCCTTTAGCGACAAACGTTGCTGCTGGAACATCGCCCATCTACTTTAATGATTTTTCAACCGAAGTCGACGCTGACCGAATCGACCAATTCGTCGCCTATCGCGATCCCTTTGTAGTCAACTATATGGCCGGTGTTTCAGACCACGCTTCAACCGGTGGCATCAACTGCAGCGCTCCAGAGCAAACCCGCACACAATCACGAGACAATCCATTTGCGCATGTTTATCAATGCCTCCCTGGTGGTGATCCTGCTTCAGGTCATCAAATGGCATATGCAATGGATTCCTCGGGCTATGGCTTTACCGGCGCCCTGCCTGACCAGGTATTCGAAGGTCTTAGTGAAGTATCAGTAGCAATTAACACCACATCTGCAGGCTCTCGCAACTTTGTAGAGATAAAAGTTATACCGGCAGATCAAGTTTACATTAACGCTATGCCGTGCATACCCGACCTGCCCTGTAACGATGGATGGGATTATGATGATATGAACGCCGTTGGCGCTGGCACAAACTCACAGGAAGGAACCGGTCTGACTATAGCTACAGCTGCCGAGCCAGATGGTTATAGCTATGATCAATACAATACCCAGGAACTGGCTAACGGTGACTCCCTTTATGAGCAATGCAGTGGCTCTAATTTTTGCTTCCGGGTCGCGATCCACCAAACCAATACCGACATACGCGAACGCTACACACATGTATTTCGTGATAACGGCAACGGCACATTGTCATTTGGAGTCGAACAAGAAGATAGCACCTATGCCTGGATTGAAGCACCCGGTTCATTTCCACAAGGTCCCGTGCGAGTAGTAATAGCGTTCCATAATTACACCGGCACAAAAGATGGAAACGGACCAGGCTATAACGGCAACGTATCACCATCCGTCGGGGGCTTTACCTGGCACTGGGATGATCTTTCCATTTACGCCGATACCGCGACTGCATCAGAGCTTTACTTCAACGGTAGCAACGCAGACCGCATTGTTACTCCACCTGGGTGTATTGCATTTGTTCAAGGTCAGAGAACACTTACGGGTAATACTGATATAGCGCCGCGACTACACTGCGAAACTGATGAACCCATTGCGTTTTAAGTTAAGAATCGGTTTGACAGCTCAGTCCGCGCCGGTCGCTCTGCATTGATAGCACTTGGCATGTCGCCAGAACAGGCAGAGAATATTATGTCTTCGTTCTCAACGCTCACCAGATAGCTCTGATTATCAAATATCGCCGTAAGGCTATTATCTTTCAAGTACGAAAAAACACTTCAATCCAGACATAGCGCGCTAGTGAAATGTAAGTATATACCTGGCCCACAGACATCCTTACTGGAAATTGTTAAACCAGAAAACTAAAAAGGCGTCCCGAAGGACGCCTTTTTATACAACAACTTCCAAGTTTAGATCTACAGCTTTTTAAGCAACTCACTTGCTTCAATTTGCTGCATTGGATTACCCCGCGAGGCGATATCTTTAAGTGTCTTTTCAGCACTGGTAGTGTCACCCATATCCATGTAAGCCTTAGCTAGATCCAGCATGGTTTCCATCTCGTCGGAACCGCCTGCGGCTGTAGTGGCAGGGCCATCAACAGGAAGATCTGCTTCAAGGCCAGATCGAACGTTGCCTGTGGCGTTGCCTAGTGAGTTGATATCAGCATCATCAAGCGTCAGGTTATCAAACGTGTTGTCACCGTCTGGGTTAGTCAGATCTAATGCACCCAACTCAAGACCAGACATCTGGCTGCCCGTAACCTCTTCGAGGTTCATGGTGCCATCATCATCTAGTGATGCAAGGTCGACATCGTCAAGAGACATGTTGCCTTCGACGTCAAAGTCAGCTGGCTCTTCCATCATTGCACTTAGGTTGCCGGTTGCCTGAAGCTCGTCAACACTGAACTCGGTACCAGGATCAATTGTTTGATCAAGAAGGTCGGCTGCTGAGCCTTTTGCAGTTGCGGCTGCACCCAACGCTGCAGCACCTGCGGCGGCAACACCAGCGCCACCCAATGTTGCATTACCTGTTGTATTTCCAGTTACATCATCAGCACTTATGTCGAGGTCGGTGCTCATCTCATTAATACGTGCCGTGTGATCAGAGTTTGAGAACTTCTGGTTGAAAGTTGCCAGCGTTTCTTTATAAGCACCTACGTTCTTTTGATCGTGATAATTCTCAAGCAACTTGAAGTGATACTCTTCGTTGTCAGGCGAACGCTTAATGGCCGTTTTCAATAGATCTTCTGCTTGACCGTGCAGCCCATAACGTAAGTAAACTTCAGCTTCAGTGATCGTATCGTCCAATGCTACTTCATCTAGCTCTGCATCACTCCCTGCCGGTGACTGAGTATTGCGGTATTGCGCATCATCAGTTGGTGCTGCAGGTGCTTCTGGTACCGCTGTACTTGTAGTTGCTGCAGCCGCTGCAGTTCCAGCAACTGCGGCAGTTGCCGCCGCTGTTTTAGCAGCCGTAGCGGCTGTTGTGTTAGTAGGTGCAGGTACTGCAGCTTTCGGTGCAGTTGGTGCAGCCGCACCATCGTGCATTGACTTTCGATCATCAAAATTGGTGCGCTGCACTGCAGGTGCTGCAGGGGTTGGTCGGTTGTTACCTCTTGGGCGCAATACAGGCTCTTCTTTTACACGACGGTTTCTTCTGAAACCCCATGCAGACAACAAACCTAGTAAAGATAACCCTGCACCTATGCCAAGTACGTTCTTGCGATTACCAACCATTTCCTGCAATGGAGCAAAGCCAAGTAAACCACCTACGGCAGCAGCGCCACCTGCGGCTAATTTCTTGCCGGTGTCTGTTATGTTGCCATCGGCATCGGTATCAGACATACCGCCGTCACCGCTTTCTTGTTGCAGTTGTGCAAGGCGTTCTTTAACTCGCGCAGATTCATCTGTCACGCGCTTTCGCTCCGCGTCTGCTGCAGCTGTTAACCGAGCTTGCTCATCCGCTTTAACCTGTAGCTCAGCTTTTGCAGCTTCGGCATCTGCCGCTTGTGCTTCCATTTTCATAGTTTCAGCTTCGGCTTCTGCCAAAAGGCGGTCTTTCTCAGCTGTAGCTTCTGCCAGTAGGCGTTCTTTCTCAGCTTCCATAGCATCAAGCTGCGCTTTCATTTGCGCAGTCTCATTAGACAGTCGAATGCGCTCTGCTTCAGCATCAGCTACTAGCTGTTGCTTATCAGTATCAGCTTGGCCTT
Organism: uncultured Granulosicoccaceae bacterium; assembly: GCA_937927895.1. Lineage (GTDB taxonomy): Bacteria > Pseudomonadota > Gammaproteobacteria > Granulosicoccales > Granulosicoccaceae. Next base: position 55,211 of record CALGKA010000001.1, read on the forward strand.
TGATGCGAGCAATCTCACTCGCTGCTTCTTCAGAGATACGTGTTTTCTCTGTTTCAAGACTTGCCATTATTCTTTCACGCTCAGCTCTGGCTTGCTCAAGAAGCGCAGTTTTTTCACGCTCTGACTGTCGAACGAGTTCTGCTTTTTCCAGTTCTGATGAAGCTTCTGCGTCACGCTTCTCTATTTGCAACGCTGCAAGTTGAGCGCGCAGAATATCTTCTTCAGATGACAAGCGTATAGACTTCGCTTCAGCTTCTGCTGTTGCCAGATTTTTATCAGCATCGGCTCTACGCTCGATCTGATCTTGCGTTAACTCGCTGGTGCCCGCTGTCATGCTTGAATCAGTATCAACTGTGATTGCAGCAACTTCCTCTTGAGCTCTGTTTAGCTCATCTTCACGAAGAGTTATAAGACTTTTCATTCTAGACATGCTGTCTTCAAGACTATTAACACGGCCTTGTATTTCATCTCGCTGCAAAGTTTCAGAAGCTAGCTCACTACGTGCAACTTCCATCTGACGATTAACTTCTTCAAGGCTACGACTAATTTCGTTGTCAGTATCATTTACTATCACAGCATCAGTCATAGTGCTGGTAGTGTCAGTGGGTGTATTATCAGTAAATGTATTGGTAGTGGTTACAATTCGCGGGGCCGAAGCACCGTCGCCCCTTGTCCAGGATTGCACAATCGCGAGCGCATTTGAGCGATCAATTGAACGCTGTGAATCAACTGTAGGTATTTCAAGCAATGCACCACGCTTCATGCGATTCATATCGCCGTTTTCAAAAGCACCTGGATTAGCATTCAATAACGCCACCATCATTTGGTGTGGTGTTACGCCGCGTGCTTTCTCCTGGTTGGCAATTCTCCACAAAGTATCTTGCTGCTGTACTCGGTAAGTACTACCAGAGACTTGAGTCACTACACTCTCTGAAGACTGTTCAACGTCTACAAAGAAAGGCTCTGTTTCAGTAACAGCTTGTTGATCTTCACCAGCAAGGATTCCTGAAAGATCAATAATGTCTCCGTAACCTTCTTCACCATCTGCTACAGTGGATTCTTCATTATCAAAAACTGAGCTAGCTGCAGGACTTGATGACACTTGGATCTCTTCAAATTGAACTTCCGGTACTGAAGGATCTTCAGCTAGCGGCTCTATCAATGTAGCCAATACATCAGCGGTCATTACTTCAGCACCTGCGTCTGGATCATTGCCAAACTCATTTTCGAATATAGCATTGCTGTTACCTGTCGCCACTTCAGCACCCAGGCCTGCAAGATCTAGAGGCTCACTATCATCAACTAGTGGAATAGCTTGTGAGGTATCTTCTGTCGGAAAATCAAACTGCGGGGTAGTGTTAAGCTCTTGCGTAAGGGAGATCACTTGACCATCTGTACCTACCACTGAAGAGCCGGACTCAGCATTTGCGAAAATTTTGTTATCCGGTACAAACAAGTCACTGCCGTCTAGCACCTTCTGATCTTCTGGTGCGCTAACCGCGCCCGAAACGTCAGCGACATTTAGTACATCTGTTGCATCCGCTACGGTTGCTGTCAGTTCAGTTTCAACAAATGAAACCTCACCAGCTAAGTCACTGGCCAAGTCATCTGCATTGGAATCCGCAGCACTGTTTTCAACGATGGCATCTGTAAGGTCAATTCTTACACCCTCTCCCACCGATGAGCTGAAAGTGTCAGCAGCTGCCACTGGCGTTGCTTCAACTGGCGCTTGAGTGCTGGCAAAAGATGGGGGATCAATCAGGACCGTATATTCACGCACAAGTTGTACGCTACCCGGTGACTCTACTTCTATAAGAAAATTTAGAAACGGCTCTAGTACCGGGCCGTCACTGGTGACTTTAACCACCGGCTTGCCGTCTGGTCTGCGATCAACTGCAAACGAAACTGAGGACAATACCGGCAGTTGCTCAAGACCTGCACGCGCAAATGCCTCCTCAGAAGCCAGGCTTACTCGCATCCCTCTCAGCTCTTCTTCCGTTGCTGACAGTATCGCGATCTCTGCATCGAGTGATTGATTCAATGCTGAGTACATTTCGATCTCTCCAAGCCCCAACGCGTTGGAAACTCCGGAAATACCCGTCAAACTTAAACTTACCGCGGCTGCAATAGCTATTTTTCGCACAGTTTACGATCTCTTATAATGTAGACTTAAGGTGGTGTACCGCAGGTGATAAATCGCCCGATTTACAATCTGTCAGCTGCCCACTCAATTATTGTTTTCGACTTAATTTTCAATTAAAAATTCAAACATTTACCAGCTCAACGGCCACTTAACTTCAGCACGCCAAACTTTCGTCCTATTGGTATAGTACGTGGATGGGGATTAGGCAATAGTGAAACGGTCCAAATCTTGACGGACTGGACCTACAACCGCGATTTTTTACCTTTGCAGGGCAAAAAAGCACCCGCATTGCGCGGATGCTTTACAAAATATGCTCAACTGGCTTTTTAGTGAGCCAGGCCATTCTTAACTGGCTTTAGCATTTACGAGCATCCGCTCACCCAAAAGTTTTAGCATACGGCGCAGTGGCTCAGCAGCACCCCACAAAAGCTGATCACCCACAGTGAAAGCGCTTATATACTCAGGCCCGAAGCTCATTTTACGTAATCTTCCGACCGGAATATTAAGGGATCCACTGACTGCCGCCGGTGAAAGGCGATCAATCGAAGGCTCTTTTTGATTCGGCACAAGGTCAACCCACTGATTGCCAGCGCTAATGATTTGTTCAATTTCGGCAAGCGGAATATCTTTGCGCAGCTTTATTGTTAACGCTTGCGAATGACTGCGCATAGCGCCTATACGTACACACAGGCCGTCGATCGGAATAAAGTCGGTCTGGTCGCGCTCAAGAATTTTATTGGTTTCAGCTTGCGCCTTCCATTCCTCTTTACTTTGACCATTTTCAAGATCTGCATCAATCCAAGGTATTAGACTGCCCGCTAATGCAGCACCACATTCACCCGTAGGCAGTGCCGCACTTCGCAATACAGCGGTGATATTGTCATCTACCGAGAGAATTGTGCTGTCTTTTTCGGTTAACAAATCTGCCACCGAGCCATGCAACGAGCCCATCTGCGCGATCAACTCACGCATCGCGCGAGCACCGCCACCCGAGGCAGCCTGATAAGTCATTGAGCTGACCCACTCTACTACGTCTTCCTTAAACAATCCGGCAAGGCCCATCATCATTAAACTGACCGTACAATTGCCACCAATAAAGTCTTTTTTGCCCGCTTGCAGCGCACTGTGAATAATATCGCTGTTAACAGGATCCAACACAATTGTGCTGTCTGCGCTCATTCGCAGCGTAGACGCCGCGTCTATCCAGTAGCCATCCCAGCCAGCGGCACGAAGCTCAGGATGCACTTTCTGGGTGTAGTCACCACCCTGGCAAGTGACGATGACATCCATTTCTGCCAACACTTTAATATTGTGAGCATCTAGCAAAGGCGCGGTAGTGTTACCAATAGCGGGACCAGCTTCTCCCGCTTGTGAGGTTGAGAAAAAAGACACGTCAATGCCCGTAAAATCATGCTCTTCGTGCATTCTTTGCATTAATACTGAGCCGACCATACCGCGCCAACCGATCATACCAACTTTCATTTTTATTCCTGATTCGACTTTACCCGTAACCGTGGGCGTTTTATTTTAATGCCATACAGCGTATAAATGCTTGTTATCAATTATAAAGCTGGATATTGCCATTTGTAACCGACGCTTGATCCGTCTGTTTGCAAGACTAGCTTACACAATAGCCCTAGCCTTTATTCACTAGCCTATGTGAACTGGACTTAGTTGTATACAAACACAACAAAGGACGTAGATTTGGACATAAACAACTTGAAAGCATTCATCGAAGTAGCTGACAAACGCTCATTTTCGCGTTCTGCCGAGACTTTGAGTCTTACACAGCCAGCGGTAAGCAAACGAATTGCCGCCCTTGAATTAGAGCTTTCAGCAAAATTATTCGACCGTGTTGGCCGAACCGTTCATCTCACCGAGGCCGGCAGAGTGTTGCTCCCATCAGCGCGACAGATCAGTGCAGAATTGTCTCGCATTGAAGACGTCATTTGCAACCTTGGTAATGATGTCAGTGGCAAATTAAGCATTGGCACCTCCGAATATATTGGTACTCGCCACCTGCCTGAAATTTTAAAGCCATTTCGCGAGCAGTATCCGAATGTTGATCTGGATCTACACTTTGCTAATTCCAAAGAAACGCTGGCGGCTATCGAAGACGGCGAAATCGAAATGGCATTATGTTCAACGCCAGACAATGGGTCGCTCGCCGGGCACCCAAAACTTCGCAGTGTGCAAATATGGTCTGAAGCGTTAGTGATTGTGTGCTCAAACGATCATCCGCTAGTCAGCACTTCACCATTAACCCTGGACGTGCTGGCAAAATGCCCAGCCATATTGCCACCAGGCGATAGCAACACCCGAAAAAGCATTGAAAACATACTGCACGAACACAACCTTCGAACCATTGTGTCTATGGAGGTAAACGACTTTGACACCATGAAATCTATGAGTGCGATTGGATTGGGCTGGGCATGTCTGCCAAGCTTTGTAGTAGACGACACACTCAAAGTACTGCCAATTGATGCGCTACAAATTAAGCATTCTGTAGCACTGGTTCGACATCAGAATCGCACCTTGTCACGAGCAGCTCAGGCATTTTTAAAGGCCTTGCCTGGTTCCAGTTAGCTGCCTTCTGCCTTACATTCAGGCAGCCGGAATAGTCTTGCCGCACTCGACTGCAAAATAGACTAGCCGACCTAGCGCTGTACACCATGGTTTTGAGCACGATCACGCAAACAATGGTCCATCAAGACTAACGCTAACATGGCTTCGGCAATAGGCGTTGCGCGTATACCAACACACGGATCATGACGACCCGTGGTAATAACTTCAGCAGGTACATTATTTTTATCTACTGTTTGCCCAGGTAGACGCAAACTAGAAGTGGGCTTTAATGCTATACACGCAGTGATATCTTGACCTGAACTTATCCCACCAAGCACACCGCCAGCATTGTTTGATAAAAATCCTTCCGGGGTTATTTCATCGCGGTGTTCACTGCCACGCTGAGCAACACTGTCAAAACCCGCCCCTACTTCAACACCTTTTACCGCGCCGATGCTCATCATAGCGTGAGCGATATCTGCGTCGAGTCGGTCAAACACTGGCTCACCCCAACCCACCGGCACTCCGGTCGCCATAACATTCACCCTTGCACCGACGGAGTCACCCGCTTTACTAAGCTGCTGCATAAATGTAGCGAGCTCATCAACCTGTGATGCATTGGGCCAGAAAAATGGATTGTTCTCAACAGCGCTTAGATCAAATTGGTTTTGATCGAGCGCTATCGTGCCAAGCTGCGAAAGATAACCGTTTATTTCAATACCAAACTCTGTTTTCAGATACTTTTTCGCAATACCACCTGCTGCCACACGCATGGCTGTTTCACGCGCTGACGACCGGCCACCACCGCGGTAATCTCTAATGCCATACTTTTTCTGATAGGTTAAATCGGCATGCGCTGGGCGAAAAACGTCTTTAATTTTGCTGTAGTCTTTTGATCTCTGATCTTGGTTTTCGATCAACAAGCCGATCGGTGTGCCGGTAGTTTTACCTTCAAAAACTCCAGAAAGAATTTTGACCACATCGTCTTCTTTTCTTTGCGTGGTGTAGCGTGACTGGCCGGGCTTGCGCCGATCAAGATCAAGCTGCAAATCTTCCTCACTAAGTTCAAGCCCTGGCGGGCAGCCGTCTACCACAGCACCTATTGCAGGTCCGTGGCTTTCACCAAAAGAGGTCAAAGTGAATAATTTGCCAAAGGTATTGCCGGACATGTGCTGGAGAGCCCTTAAAAAAACCGAGTTTGTAGAAAAGCCGGTATTGTATCTGCTTTGCATACTGAAACCGAAACTTTACGCATCTGAGCGCGCACCTATACAATCTGGTGCTCACGCCTTATTCGCAATTTCGGTAACAGCTCCACACGCGGAACCCGCATTTACGATGGACAGAACTTGAACGACCCAACTAACGAGTATAAAACACCTGAGGACGAACGAGTCCAAATTGGCAAATATATGATCATTGCCACGTGGGTGGTGGGTCTAGGTTTGGGCACCTTATTGGTCAATAGCTACCTTGAGCGTCAGCGCAACCCAAACAATAAGGTCATCGCCGCCGTCGACGGTGACAAACGCAGTATTACACTGCTAGCTGATCGATATGGGCACTATCGGGTCACGGGCTCTATAAACGGCGCCAAAGCCGATTTTCTAGTAGACACTGGCGCTACCAGTGTCAGTATTCCAGAAGAAGTGGCCTTCAGAGCCGGCATGCAATACGGCGCAAAAATCTCCATCAACACGGCTAACGGAATCGGAGTGGCTTATAAAACAACCGTGGACTCGCTACGTTTAGGTGATCTTGAAGTACGCAACGCAACTGCACATATAAACCCCGGTCTGAGCGGCGAGATTTTACTTGGCATGAGCGTTTTAAAACACTACGAGCTGGTGCACAAAGACGACCAGCTCGTTATACGTGAACCTTAGATTGTTGCTTAGGCCTTAGCTGTCTCTACGCTTTAACCGTTTGCATAAAACGATCACGAATCACCACAGGATCCATAGTAATCACAGGAACTTTGACGTTACCTGACTCACACTTGCTGACGATTATTGTCATTTTGTTACTCGCCAGAGCATCTTTTATAGCCTGCCCGGTTTGCTCAGCCTGACACTCAACAACTTGCTCACAACCACACGCTTCAGCAACTTTAGTTAACGAGGTTTTCTTACCAGCATAGGTGGGTTGATCACCCGTTGAACCATAACTACCATTATCAATGATAAGCAAAATGAAGTTATCAGCAACGTTATTGGCTATTGTAGGCAAAGTACCAAAGTTAGTTAGCACCGAACCATCACCGTCTATCGATATCACTTTTTTGTCTTGCGCCAGCGCTAGACCCAAACCTATTGATGAAGCTAAACCCATAGTACCAAGCATATAAAAGTTACTGGGTTGATCATCAATCAAGTGCAGCTCTTGGCTTGGCAAGCCTATGTTACACACTACTAATTGATCACGAATAATTGGAGCGATTTCTTTTAATACTTCAGAACGTATCATTGTTAGTATCCCTTCCAGAAACTGGCGTCAGTTAAAATTGCAACGGGCTTATTACACATAAACGTGTGCTTTAAAATGGCGTCAAGCTCATTTGCGTCTTGTTCATTGTGGAAGTGATAAGTCGGAATATTTAACTGCGCAAGTAACGCCTTAGTATGCACAGCCATTTCAACCTGGCAGGCTACTGGCTCACCTAACTCACCACGGTAACTGATCAACATTGGCAGCGGCATTCTATAATACTGGGTCAGTGTTACTAGCGTATTGATTGTTACCCCAATCGCTGTATTTTGCATAATAATAGCTGGGCGCTTGCCCCCCATCCATGCGCCAGCACACAGGCCCATGCCTTCATCTTCTTTATTTGATGGGATATGATAAATAGAATCATTGGCATCAATGGCATCTATAACACCTGCCAACTGCTTACACGGCACGGTCGTTACAAAGCTTATATCGTTCGCGACAAAGTCACTTACTATTTTTTCACTTATTGTCATCGGTTTTCCTGTGTGACTGGAATCGAGCCAACGCACCCTGCTCGACATATTTAATTTTAAAACTACTCTGGTTGTAGATTGAATTTTTCATCTGGAAAATATTTCGCTAAGCGTACATCTGCGGCACGTGCGTGACCTTCCATACCTTCAAGCCTTGATATTCTTGCTGTCGCTTCTGCAACTGGCTTTGAAGCATCACGTGTAGCCTGTTGCCATGTCACTATTTTCATATACTTGTGCACTGACAATCCACCGGTGTATTTAGCTGAACGACCGGTCGGCAAAACATGGTTAGTACCTGAGGCTTTATCACCATACGAGACGGTTGTCTCTTCACCAAGAAAGACTGAACCGTAGCACTTCAATCGATCTTTCCACCAGGGAATATCAGCAGCCTGCACGGTTAAATGCTCTGGCGCATATTCATCCGACGCTTGCGCCATCTCTTCGCGGTCAGCGCAAAGAATCACTTCAGCGTAGTCACGCCATGCAGCTTCGGCATTCACCCGATTAAGCTCAGGCAGATCTGCAATTAAACCTGGAACTAGCTCGATAACTCGCTCCGCGAGCGGTTGATGATCAGTGACTAACCACACAGGCGAGTTATAACCATGCTCTGCCTGGCTGACTAAATCCACTGCAACAATCATTGCATCAGCAGACTCATCTGCGAGAATTAAGCTGTCTGTGGGGCCGGCAATCATATCAATACCCACACGGCCATACAGAATGCGTTTGGCTTCTGCCACAAATTGATTTCCAGGGCCGACTAATATATCGGCCTTTGGCAAACCAAACAGCCCGAAAGTCATTGCCGCAACACCCTGCACACCACCCATAGCCATAATGTTATCTGCACCACACAGGTGGGCTGCATAAACAATCGCCGGTGCAATACCTACATCTTTTGCTGGTGGTGAACAGGCCACTATGTGACCACAACCTGCTACCTTCGCTGTGGTGACAGTCATTATTGCACTGGCCACATGGCTATAACGGCCACCCGGTATGTAACAACCTACCGAGTTACAAGGGATACTTTTTTGACCAAGGGTAAAGCCCGGTAGCACTTCAAGCTCAACATCTTTTACTGTTTGCTTTTGCACTTCAGCAAAACGTTTTACGTTATCGTGTGCAAACGAGATATCGTCTTTCAACCTTTGTGGAACCAGCGCACATGCTGCTTCAATTTCATCTTTTGTCAAAAGCACATTGCCTTTGTACTGATCAAATTTTTCGGCATAACGAAGTGCGGCTTCATCACCACCATTCTCAATCTCATCAAGAATGGCCTGCACCGTTTCGCGTACATCTGTAGCGTCAGTGGTAGACGTTTTAGTTGCCTTTTTTAAATACGTTCGAGCCATTTTCCCCAACCTTTCATTTTTGCCTACAGCGTTCAAAGTGCATTAGAGCACTTTGGACTCTACAATTTGACAAGCAGTGTAAGCGCTTACATTATATGATGCAAGCTGATAAATTGTCCTTACCGACATCAGCCTTCAAGGAGTAAGCTATTGAAATATAAAGACTCACCTACTCTGGAAGATGTCGCACGTGCCGCTAATGTTTCCACCGCGACAATTTCTAGAGCTATTAACGAACCAGACAAAGTAGCGTCTGAGACTCAAGATCGAATCTCGAAGATCATTGAAAAACTCGGCTATACGCCGAATTTCGGTGGCCGGGCACTGGCTTCCAACCGCAGCAACACGGTGGGTGCCGTTATACCCACCATGGCAAACGCGATGTTCGCCAGCGGCCTTCAAGTGTTTCAAGAAGTATTGTCCGAAGCATCTATCAATTTATTAGTTGCAAGCTCTGGCTACAACACCCAGACCGAATTAGATCAGATCAAATCCTTAGTAGGCAACGGTGCAGACGGATTGCTATTGATCGGCTCCACCCGCCCTGCTGAAACCACAAGGTTTTTGGAGCTTAGAAAAATCCCGTATGTAATTGCCTGGTGCTATCAAAAAGACTCCAGTCGCTACTTTGCAGGATTTGACAACACCCGCGCAGCAACAAACCTAACCAATGAAGTGCTAAACATGGGGCATCGCAAAATTGCCATGATCGCAGGTCATGCCACAAACAATGATCGATCAAGCAATCGCATAAATGGTGTTAAGCAAAGGATTAAAACCTACGGTGAAGGCGCTGAGTTAATTTCAACGCTAGAGACTGACTACACTCTCGACAGCGGTGGCGACGCATTCGAAGTAATAATGAAGGCCAACAAAAAACCAACCGCCATCATTTGCGGCAATGACGTACTCGCAGCTGGCGCCATTACCCGCGCAAATCAACTCGGCATCAAAATACCTGCGCATGTATCAATCACAGGCTTCGATGATATAAGCCTTGCAAAAATAGTTTCGCCAGCGCTGACAACAGTAAGGGTGCCGCAACTTGAAATGGGTAAAGCCGCCGCCACCCTGCTATTGAAACTACTGAACAATGAGAAGCCCCACAGCACCGAGCTACCGACAGAAATAATCCATCGCGAGTCCTTAGCTCCACCACAATAGAACCATTGCAGAACAACGACTCGGGTAATTTCTATTTGTCGCCCATGAGTGGCTATGATTCCCGAATACTATCCGGCTTGATCAAAACCGTTCGTATACCTCTCGTTTTTCACATGCAGATGCATTCAGAGGTTATTCCAGATATACACCATGCATGCTAAAACAATTATTACGTACAACACTATTTTAAGGTCGTTCATTTTCATACAGACTTACACCTCTTCATACAGACTTAAACGAGCGACGAATAATACATCGCCTGTATGTCTATCAGAAATAGGTAGACTACGCAAAAAACGAAAGCTTCGCTCGTACACATTATCAGTGGCTATAGACTGCATCGTTACAGGAGCCTAGGTCGATTTTTATCAACTTAAAAACATTAGCACTCGACCAACGAGCCACTCCATTAGTGGCTCTTACCGGTGTAACGCTTATCCAATACTAGGCTGCAGTGGGGCTTTTGAAATAACCGCGTATATATCTTTTAGATCTATGCAGCATATTAGCTGCGGTAAATCGCTCACTACCGCCATATAGCGCTAAAACCACTCCACACGCAGCTAACGCAAATTCACGCTTAAAACCATTTAAGTTGCCAATGATACTTTTATCAGCGTTAAGCTTGTTCACAATAAACCAAAGCATAATGCCTACAGTTACAGCACCCGCCACTCGACACATAAGCTCATTACCCAACACCAGCATAATTCCAACAACTGCCAACAATAATGGCACTGTTGCCCACGTAGCAATGCTTCCATAACTGTAGAAGAAGCCTCCAACCAAGAGTGCAACCCCAAGCGACAGACGCAACACAGTGCCACTGGTTTCCCAAGGCACTGTATTGATATGCGGCACTCGCTTTTTATCGATAGAATATTTTCCCGCTCCTAGAAAAAACAACACGAACATCATTCCCGAAAGTGCGACATCTCGAACTTGTACGAACAACGCGGGTGATGTATAGGCTTTAACGTCAATAGATTCACCAGGTACTGTCATCACTGGCAAAGCAATAATAAATGTCCACAATAAAAACGCATAGAGCAGTGCTAATGGCCGAACCATAAAACCAATAAGCAGACATATTCCACTAAAAAACTCAAACGTAGACAATGCCGTTAAAAATCCCCAGGCAGACAATATATTCCCGAGAAACCCAGTAAAAAGAAAATCTTGAAATACAGTATTAATATAACCCGTAGTACCAAGATAATTAGCAACCATACCGCCGCTCGCCTCTTCACTTAGCAACAAGCTAAGTTTTGAGGTACCCCCTATAATAAATACCAACCCAAGCCCCACACGCAACAGTAACGCTGCAATATCTCCTTGCTGTTGGTCGATTTCTAATGTGTTATCGTCAGACATAGTTTATCCTCATAGTGATATGCTTTAAGAAAAGTGTTAACAGATTTACAGGTACTGCGAATGGCCTCGAAAGAATCGAGCGTGGCTACGCTCGTGACTCTTACGAGTGACCAGGCAATTAATATTGCCTGGCCCTATTTATACATAGCGTGGCTGACTAGCTGTCGCGCTCTTTTTCAGTCAATTCCTGGATCACTTCGATTACGCGCTGATTACTTCCGGCAATAGAACCCGATGTGCGATACTTACCGTTAACCACAATACTTGGTACGCTATTAATTCCATCATGCCGAGCCTGCTCCATGGCTTTACGAATTTTTGCATCGACTGCAAAAGAGTTCATGGTTTTTAGAAATTTCTCTGCATCAAGTCCAAGTGTACCCGCAAACTTAGCAATCGATTTTGGCGTGTTTAATCGCTTCTTATCTTTATGAATAGCATTAAACAGAGGTTCGAAGAACTGATCCGTCACGCCTAGCAATTCTGCTGCATAAAACGCTTGTGAATGAGGCTTCCAACCAGGGTTTAGCGGCGGTGCCTCTCGGATAAAATCTACAAACTCAGGCTTACTTTCCGCCCACTTATTAATGGTTGGCTCAAATGCAAAACAGTGCGGGCAACCAAACCAAAAGTATTCAACTACTTCAACTCTATCAGCGTTCGCGCGCATCTTAGGGTTGGGTAATTCTTCATATCCACCAGCCGCGGAAGCAACAGATACAAAAGAGAAGCTTAGCAGCACTACTAGTAGTGAATGAATGAGTTTTTTCATTAAGAATATCCTTTAAAATTTTAGTAGGAGGGATCAAGAGCCGTTAGTGGCACTGTAAACAGCAATGATTCTGGTGCGAGACATATCTCGTCGCTACACGCTTGTATCTGAAGCTCGACTTCTGCCGTATTTAAATCAGCTGACGGCTTTGGTAACTCACCTGTGATTTGGAATTTACCTTCAAACAGATCGAGCTTTGATCTTTGAAAACCTAGCTGTCGAGTTACAGCTTCCGGGTAACTGACATTTTTTAAAGGCTCCGCATTCACGAGAATCAGGCTTGTGGGTATAAGGTAATCCTGCAGAGGCTTGTCTGAGTTTATGTGCCAACCCGGCGCTACCTCTATAATAAAATCTACAGTACCCGTAGTAGAGACCGAAACAGACGCTTTAACTTTTCCTTTGGCCGAGTATCGATGTTGACCAGCCTCACCATTCAGCAAATCGTTAATGCCGGTAAGCAGGTAGCCAAAACCACTACCATCTCTGGCAAGCCAGGGGGAAAAGGCTGCGACTAATGACTCCGCCCTAACCTTATAATTGTCGTCTGCGGTTCTATTGTATAACTGCACCAATACTCTTAACGCTACAGAGTTACCGGTAGGTGATGCATTATCGAATATCGCTTTAGGACGCGTTGGCAAAGTGGCACCGGTAACCGCTGCTAAACCGATAAAGTAACCACTGTTTTCTTGATCCCAAAACAACTCATCCATTTTACTGACCAGTTGTATGGACAGATCCAAAAAACGTTTGTCTGAAGTTGCATCAAACATCGCTATCAACGCTTGCGCTAGATAAGCGTAGTCTGCCTGAGATGCCGGAGTGGTGGCGCGACCAAGAAAGTTTGCGCGCCATAACGAGCCGTCGTCAAGGCGATTATTTTCGAGCATAAAGTTAATAGAATCCATCGCCGCTTGCATATAACGTGGATCATTCAGCGTTTCAGCTGCTTTGATCAACGCTGTGCTCATCATTGCGTTCCACTCCGTAATAATTTTGCGGTCAGTTAACGGTGGGATTCTCTTTTCCCTGTGCGCCAGCAATACCCCTGAGAACCGACTTAACTGAGCTGCCAAATCTGCTTCAGTAATGCCATACAACGATGCCACATGCTTAATGGAATCTTCAAGCCGTAGTATGTTATGCCCTTCAAAGTTACCCTCGTCACTCAAGCCCCAAACATCAAGTGCTAGCTGCGCATCTTCTTTGCCAAATGAATCCGTTAGAATTTTTGCCAGCTCTTGCTCTGACCAGATGAAGTATGTTCCCTCTTCACCCTCTGAGTCGGCGTCAGTTGCTGAGTAAAAGCCGCCCGTTTCTGAGGTCATATCTCTAATGACATAATCCGCTATTCTTCTTGCCGTTCGAGCGTGCTCTTTATTACCTGTTAACTCAAAAGCTTGCAGGTATATCTGTAAAAGGCTTGCCTGTGTGTACAACATTTTTTCGAAGTGCGGTATTAACCAGTCAGAATCAACAGCGTAGCGATGGAAGCCACCACCTATCTGATCGTGAATTCCACCAGCGGCCATTCGCGTTAGGGTGAAGTCCACAGCTTCAAGCGCATCTGCATCACCCTCACGTTGTGCCGTGTCAAGTAAAAAGAACAGCGTAGACTCACGTGGAAATTTAGGCGCGGCCCCGAATCCACCCTGGAAACTGTCATAGCTCAACATCATGGACTCAAGAGCGGACACCAACTCTTGCTCCCCTACACGGCGAACCTCACCGCTAAGGTTGCTATTCTGTTCAATCGCGATTGATAGTTCATCGGCAAATCTTGTTATGCTTTCGCGGTCGTTTGCCCACACCTCATCAATTTGATTCATCCTTTGCTTAAATATCTCAGGCGGCATGTATGTCGCGCCATGAAAAAGCTTAGCGTCAGGTTGTAAGAAGGCAGACAACGGCCAACCGCCACCACCAGTGGTTACTTGTACGCCTAACATATAGAGCGCGTCAACATCAGGTAGCTGCTCGCGATCAACTTTTATAGCCACAAATTGTTTATTAAGTTGTCGCGCAACCTCTTCATTTTCAAAGCTCTCACGCTCCATCACATGACACCAATGACAAGTGGCATAACCAATGGACAGGAATACAGGTCTATCCAGCTTCTTAGCCTTATCAAATGCCTCTTTACCCCACGGATGCCAGTTAACCGGGTTGTGCGCGTGTTGCAACAGATAAGGGGAATCTTCTTGAATCAGTCGATTGATGTATAGCGGTGTACCATCTGACTTAAAATGTTCAGTCCGAGGCTTGTAGTTATCGCCACGGCTTTTATAGGATTCAAACAAAACCTCTTGTAACGCTTCATCGATGTCTATATTAAGCGTTGAACCGTCAGAATGATCAGCACTAGCATTCTGTGCAGCTGCCGAGAGCGGCATTATCAGTGCAAATAGTGCAACCAATAACGGCCGTGTTGCCATTGCTGCCATGCTCATGAATCTTCACTCTCAGCAGCTGACGCATACACCACATCATTTTCACGCCAAAGCTTTACCTCTACGCCTGATATTTCTACTGCTGGACTATCCATTGATTTAAGGTTCTCGGCATAGGGCGTTAAAAAAAGACTGTACTGTTGATTCGTATTCGGGTCAGTCAGCTTTATATGTGCAGCTAGATTTCCACTGATAGTGCAATACCTCCCTCCCACCAACGATAAACGCTGAAAAAATTCAGTCTCAGGCAGAGTAATGGTGAAAGGTAACTCAGATAACGCCGTCTGAAGTTCAGGCAGAGAATCCGCCTTGGCATCCATTTGCAGTTTACTTCTATGATTAAGTGCCGCCTCTCGAAGTACCATACCGGTTTGCTGAGAGTTAAGACTAAACTGATGAAGCATCGCAAACACTGACATAAGAGCCACTGAAGCCACCATAGCAAAGCCTAAATAGAAACCTCTTCGGCGTGATTGCGTGCTATCAATGATTGAATGCAAACGATCATTACTTAACTGTTGAGATTGGTAGTAGTCGACTATTTCATCTTCAAATTTATCATTGGTACCATTCGAATAATCGTTCATTTTGGAGTCTCCCCTGTGACAAGCTCCACAACTTTAGAGCCCGAACGGGCAATACTTTTAATACCAACACCCGTCATCAGTGTGCGCATTTTAATTTTGGAACGATGAATCAAGCTCAAAACAGTACCGCGAGCAGTAGAGGTCATAGTCGCAATCTCATCAGCCGTATAACCCTCAACCACCGATAAATATAACGCCTCCCGCTCAACATCGCGCAACTGCCGAAGAAAGCCATTCATCTCATCAGTGGTTAGTCTTTCCCCACCAGCCGCCTCCGGCAAGATCGCTTTTTCGTCAAACTCACTAAACTTAATTCTCTGCTCACGCCGATACTTATCGATATAAAGATTGCGAATAGTCGTATACAGCAAAGACTTAGCAGGCGTGCTTCCATAGCGCCGATCAAGACGAATCCACGCATCATGAACAATATCTTCAGCATCAGCCCGCACAGAGCAAAGCGACAAGGCATACCGATACCCATCATTCAGCAGGTCAATATCAACAGATTTATTCTTACCCACAACAGCACCCATAAACACCGGAGAATCCAGCCAAGATAGCTTTGAGTAGAGATAAGTAGAAAGAGTTCAATTGCATGCCCATATAACGAACTAGTTGGCAGTTTGATTGCAGTTGTGTGTATTGTAGGCCTAATCAAGCTACGAGCCGTGGTTTGGCTTTGAGTGGCGTTCTTCTGAGACGCGACAATGATTAGGCATCACAGTTCTTTAGCCCCTC
>CALGKA010000002.1 GCA_937927895.1 uncultured Granulosicoccaceae bacterium
AAACAGCGCGTAGCGAGGATCATTCAGGTGCGTGAGATTTTGCATACCCTATATAGGCGTTTAGTCATTCTAAATAACTATATAGGGTCGGCGAAAGATCACGTGTCCTGGGTGGTCCGCAGTAGCGTTGTTTATGGACGGACACTAGCTAGACCTTAACCCGAACACAACGGGACTAGACGCTATTCAAGGCAAAACAGATACAAATGCAAACAATACTGTCGATACCGCTAAATATGTTTTTGCTGTTTGCATACAACGCAATCATTTTCGCAAGCACACCCGGCAACTACATTCCAGATGCAGTCGTCACCTCTTTTGAGATTCCCTCTTCCGGTGCAATACTCAACATCACTTGGAATATTTTATTTATCCTGATCGGAATCTGCATTCTATACATTGAGATATTAAAATCCACTCGTGCCACCTATCAAGCATTAATCGATCATCTTTTATCGCTTGTGGTGTTTGTTATATTTTTGGTTGAATTAATTGTATTAAAAGAGATGGGATCAGCAACCTTCTTAATACTAACGCTGCTATCGTTAATAGATGTCATTGCAGGTTTTACCGTTTCTCTATCTACTGCAAGAAGAGACATATCTATAGGCGGTTAAAAACGCCAGTTAAAGCAAACCATTTAAAACAAAGCAGCAGAACCACTTACTCTACTAGTTTGGCATAAAGATCATAGTCTCCGGAACCTGTGATTTTAACAGAAGCAAATTCACCAACCTTAAGTTCACTTGCGCTTTCAACAATCACAGTGCCATCTATTTCCGGTGCATCTGCAGCACTTCGCCCTACGGCGTTGCCATCAGCGTCTTTACCATCAATTAGAATTTGCATTTCACGGCCAACCTTTTGTGCAAGCCGGCTCGCACTAATGTCAGCCTGTAATCCCATAAAACGATGCCAGCGCTCTTCTGCTATTTCAGCATCTACAGGGTCCGGCAGTTCATTAGCTGCGGCGCCTTCAACAGGCGAATACTTAAAGCAACCCACTCTATCAAGCTGGGCCTCTGTCAAAAACTCTAACAGTTCTTCAAACTCCTGATCAGTCTCACCTGGAAACCCAACAATAAAAGTGCTGCGCAAAGTAATGTCTGGACATATAGATCGCCAAGCGCGAATCCGATCCAAGTTACGCTCGGCCGCTGCCGGGCGCTTCATGAGTTTAAGAATACGCTGGCTTGCATGCTGAAACGGAATATCAAGGTAAGGCAATATTTTACCTTCAGCCATCAGTGGAATGATTTCATCCACATGAGGGTATGGGTAAACATAGTGCAGCCTAACCCAAATACCAAATTGAGCTAATGCCTCGCACAGTGCTTTGAATTGTGCCTTAACTGGCTGCCCGTTCCAGAACGATGTGGCGTATTTAGCATCAACACCATAGGCGCTTGTATCTTGCGAGATAACCAGAATCTCTTTTACACCTGCTGCCGCAAGGCGCTCTGCTTCACTTAAAACATCAGCGGCAGAACGACTGACCAGCTTGCCACGCATAGATGGAATTATGCAGAAGCTACACTTATGGTTACAGCCTTCAGAAATTTTTAAATAAGCATAATGGCGAGGGGTAAGTTTTATCCCCTGCGGCGGCACTAAATCAATCAGTGGGTCATGGGTTGTTTTTAACGGCAGATGCTGGTGAACAGCAGACATCACTTCCTCATAAGCCTGTGGCCCCGTAACCGATAGTACCTTAGGGTAGCGCGCTTCAATTTCTGAAGCCTTAGCGCCGAGACAACCCGTAACAATGACACGACCGTTTTCATCCAACGCTTCACCAATGGCTTCAAACGATTCCTCGACAGCACTATCAATAAACCCGCATGTATTAACAATGACTATGTCTGACGATTGATAATCAGATTCAATTTCGTAGCCCTCAGTACGCAGCTGAGTCAATATGCGTTCAGAATCTACCAGCGCTTTGGGGCAACCCAAACTGACAAATCCCACTTTTCCAGTTTCAGACATTATTTTATGGTTTCTTAAATGTTGGCCGAGCTAACTTCCGGCGAAGATACAATAGGTTAGAGAAAACGGCGCATGATAATCCCACCATTATAGGAAATGGCACTGTTATATGTCGGTTTTTTAAAGCGGAACGCTCACCAGACACCCTAACAGGACCTGCCAGGCAATCTTATGCAAAGGACGCACAACGTCATATATGAGGTTTTCATGTGCTCCCCTCAACGCCCACTCTTGCGCAATCGCGTCAATGACCTGTTTCTATGCTAGACATAACATGTCAACTAACGAATAATAAACTTGAATCCATCGCGGCTTACAGTTGAAATTAATGCATAGCACAGGGAGGACAACTAACGAGAATGCTGCTCGCGCTGTAGCTGGGCATTCAAGCATCAGCAGCTTTTTGATAAACCACGGTATAAAGCCAACTCGCCAAAGAGTGGCTATCGCCACACACCTGTTTGAAAAGGATCAACACCTCTCAGCCGATATCATTCTCGACAAAGTAAACAAAGACAGCACCATCAGTACCGTCTCTAAAGCGACGGTCTACAACACGCTTAAGTTATTTGTAGATGAAGGCATACTACGGGAAGTCGCTATTGATCCAGAGCGCATCCTCTTTGACACCAACACCAAAGATCACCATCACATTCTTAATGTAGATACTGGAGAAATCCGCGATATCGAACCTCTACAAATAGATACCTCCAGCCTGCCCGAGCTACTAGGTGAAAAACTGGACAGTGTTGATCTTATTCTTAAAGTACGCAACCAGTTATCAGCTCCAAGATAGCTAAAAAATTAGGTTAGCTATCTCGCCATCTTATCTAGCTTAAACAAGCCTTAATCCTCTAAGTCATCTAGCGCCTTTTGAAACCTTTTTGCGTGAGCCTGCTCAGCCTTGGCTAATATTTCAAACCAATCGGCAATTTCATTGTGGCCTTCATCACGGGCTTCTTTTGCCATTGTCGGGTAGACCTCTGTAAATTCCTGAGTCTCACCCGCGATAGCTGTTTTAAGATTAGCAGCGGTACCGCCAAACGGCATTCCTGTCATGGGATCACCGCACTCTTCAAGATACTCCAACAAGCCATTGGCATGGCCCGTTTCACTCTCCGCTGTTGATCGAAAAACAGAGGCGATATCGTTACAGCCTTCGATATCTGCTTTCGCGGCAAAGTACCGATACCTTCGGTTGGTTTCAGATTCTATTCTGAAAGCCTTCTTTAAATTTTCTTCTGTTTTGCTGCCTTTCAGTGACATAACCTATCTCTTAAATAGCAGAATTCAACTCTGCCGATACCACGTTGTTATAACTCTACCAATCTCAAAATTGCGCACAAACCACATCGCAATTGAGGCAATTATCGAACAATTGTACACACGATTTAGCACGACTCACACAAAGCAGAGAATATTATCTAACTCGTGAAATAGTGCTTTTGCTCAAACCCGATTCGCAATCTACATTCAAAACCTGCCCGCTAAACTAAAGGATTCTCAGCAAGTGCCGAAAACCCGTCCCACGCATTAACATAAAAAATACGATACCCGTTTTCACCCTGCCGGAGAATGCCATGAGAATAGACAACGAAATCGAATACCGCGCCGCTCAAGATGTGTTCAAGAAGTATCGCTTTCAACCCAACCGCTCAAAAAATCATGCTTTGCAAGAAAGCATGGAAGTACTGGCAAAGGCGGTAGAAAACTACGAACACGCAAAAAGTCTAACGACCCTCCATTCTATTCGCCAAGCAGCGTAAAACTACCGTTCCTAATCCGGGACTGAAATACTCGATACTGGCAGGCTACCGCGTGCCAGTGCCGGCAATTCACCGGTCAAGCCCATTGCCGTTCTAATACAGACTTTATTGATTGGCGTTATGTTGTTGCCTACATACAAAGCTGCAGTTCGAGCGGTCTTAAGCACACTCGCATGCAATGCCGATTGGCCTTCGGGCTGAAATGCACGTTGAATGGTGTCGAGCATTTTTATCATTGATGCGTTAGCGGGTTTCCGCCAACGCTCATAGCGCCGTAGTGTGCGCAGACTGCCAATCGCCCTGCCTTCAGCCAAGCCATCGACCACACATTGAACCAATACAGCAGCATCAAGCATCCCTAAATTCACCCCCTGGCCTGCGAGCGGGTGAACCGCATGCGCGGCATCGCCCACAAGTGCTATACCGGGTTTTACATACTGCTGCGCATGACTCCACTGAAGAGGGAAGCTACCGCGGCGCTCTACTTGCAACAGACCACCCAGCCTTTCAGGAAATTCTGATTGCATAGCACTGATAAAATCTGCATCTGACAGCGCTTTCAATTCAGCTATCCGCTCTGCGCTGTGATACCACACCATCGATGCACGATTACCAGCAAGCGGTAAGAATGCCTGCGGACCTGACTCGGTGAATCTTTGCCATGTGATATCTTGCTGAGCTAACTCGGTTTTAACCGTAGCAACCAGGGCATGCTGATCATAACGCTCTCCATCTACATTGATCTTGGCAAGCGACCGCACTGTTGAGTTAAAACCATCTGCAGCTACCACTAAGCTTGCAGATAAAGTATCACTGTTGTTGTCAGCATCAAGCGTTAACAATGCTTTATCTGCTTGCACTGATAAATCAACAACAGTCGCAGGAGTCCGTACAGATACATTGGGTAGTGCGCGTAATTCCTGCCACAAGACATGCTGCATCAGACTGTTTTCAACAATAAAACCTAGTTGTTTATAACCCACATGGCTGCTGTCAAACCATGTTTCTGCGCTGGTCGCGTTATCCCACACCAACATACGCTTATAAGGGCACACCCGCAGCGACTGCATGGTATCCCATACACCCACTGCTTTGAACATTTGCAAAGTAGCATGGCTAATGGCTGACACACGCAGATCGTGGTCATTGAGGCTAAACTCACTTGGTGGCCGTTGCTCAATCACTGTAACCCGAAAATCACAACGCGCCATAGCGAGTGCGGTCAACGCACCCACCATACCGCCACCTACTACAACGATATCAGAATGCATCACAATACTCGGCAGTTATAATGGCCGCTTTCACAGTCGACTTTAGTCTCGCTTTGCCACCTGATCTGGACTGAGTGTTTTGCGTTGCCATCTCTCACCATCAAAAATAATTTCTACCGTAGGCCAGAAATTATACTCGGGTTGAACGCTCACAACAGAGCGATAACCGTTCATTGCAATGACGGTTAAGCTTACCGGGTCTGCTGGGTCTTTACGGCTAATCTCTGCAATAAATTCATCCAGTGACTTTACCGGCACGCCTTCTACTTCAGTAATAAACCGGTTCCTGTACAAGCTGTCTTGGATTGATGGAGAGCCTGCCAGTGTGCCGCTTATGAAAACACCAGGAGTTTGATTGCCACGCTGATAATCCAATTCAAAGTGCGGCTCCTGAATGAGAGACCCTGCCCACTGCACGGCTCTTCTGGTTGCATCGTTATCGTATTTTAGAGTCGCGATATTTGCACTAATCACTTGCCCGTCACGCAGTAATGTTACGTCGACGGTTTCCTTTTGAAAACGCGCTTCAAGATCACGAAAGTTCGAAGGTATTGCACCATCAACATCGAGCAGCACATCCCCCACCAACAATGCTTCGCCGCCTACCGATTGAGTAACCGTCAACACTCGCCTATGCACCGCTCCTGCTGACGCGATTTTAGCAATCCACTCATCTGGCAACCCTCGCTCGCGGGCCACATCGATTGAATTGTATTCAAACATTGCAGGTGCAATATAGTAGGGCTTCCCAGATAAGTACCTTTGCAGGGTATCACCGACAAGCGCCGCGGGCATTGCCCACTCTGCTTCTTTTATTTCATCGCCGTCTTGGTACGCAAAGCTCTGCCAGACAGCTTGAACCGTTCCGCCCTCATCAAGCAATACGCCCCCAAGTGTTGGCCCACCTAATGTCACATTTAGCACATCAATCGGTACTTGTTGAAAGCGCGACAACTGCGGCGTATTAAAATACAACGTCACTTCATTAACGTTACTTACCTTTTGCCTTCTAATGGTGCCATCATTGCGATAACCAATCATCTCAAGCGGTGCTTCTAATGATGGAAACTCTGTAGCCAAAGGCGGCGATTCTATAGTGACATCACCTAGCAACTTGGGATCATATTCCAGTAGCGCGATATTATGTAACGGGTGCAAATACACAACCTTTGCAGGAATCTTATAGGTTGAGAAAAAAGTCATTTCCAAATCCCCGATTTCAACCGGGACAGTATTGCGATCGGTCAAAACCAGGCCTTTCTCAGCATCAACGATTAAACCAACACCACTAAAACTCTTTGCGTAAACGTTATCCACTGTATAAGGAATATCAAAAGACAATCGCACCAAAGAAGGAGCAACAGATTGAATTTTGTTATCTTGGTATCCAGGTAACACTACATTTGCAAGCGGCGCTGGAGCGGATGTGGTGGCTGGTACCGATAACTGCTCACAAGCCCAAAACCGCACGTTGTCACGCTGGTCACAAGCTCTTGCAGCGAACCACTTTGAATTTACCTCAACCACCCCAATAGATGATGTGTACTCGCTACCAGGCATCACATAACGCAGCCGCCACTCTAGACTTCTATCGTTATTATTGATTTGCGCCAGTATATCTTCAACGGTTCTAACAGCTTGACCGTTGAGCTGTGTAATCAAGGCACCTCTAGGCACACCAGCGCGTGCAAACTCATAGCCCGACTTAGAAACAACAACTCCCGACTGTGGAAGGTTCATTGCACGTGCACGTTGAATAGATACGTTATGTAAAACGGAATCACCAAGCTCAAGTAATCGAGAAGGCTGCAACGCCTCTAGATCTTGTACTGGCAATGACAAAGACATAACGACTCCACGCCTGACAATATCAAATGTAAGCTCTTTGCCAATCGACGAATCGAGCAATTCCGCAAGTAGTACAAAATCACTAAGCGGCTGGGCATTTACCGCCAGTAGAATATCACCTTCTTCTAAAATTCCTTCAGCTACACCACCTGGAAATACCTGCCTGACCAACAACATTCCATTGCTTTTTGGGAAGCGTGCTTGCATATCTACGGCAGTTTGCTCATCCAGTCCGAGTCGCCGCAAAAGTCGATAAGGCCTTTGCTCAAAAACCGTTTGCACAGTACCGCGAGCCACAGGCTCACCTGCCTGAAGTTTTTCAAGCGCATAGATAATTCGATCTAGTGGTAGAAAAAAACTGCTTGCAGTACTGCTATTAGCGGCCGCATTCAGCGCAATAACATCGCCCTTTTGATTCAGCACTGGCGAACCCGAAGAACCGCCAGAGGTTGAAGATGCAGCTTGTAAGTAGAATGTATTAAAATCGTTGTGGCCATAGCGACCATAGTTTGGAGATTTCCGATCAACACGCGCGATAGTACCCGCCAAAATTGATAACTGCTCACCACCATCGCTACCTATAACCCGGATATCCGTACCCACTGTTGCATCATTGGCGTTGAGGGTTAACGACCGTGGAGAATTTCGCTTCAGATCTTCCGGGTTGTAACGCAGAAAACCAAAATCGTGTACCGGATCTCGATATAGGGGCACAACATCAACCCGCTCTAGATTCTGAAAGGTGGCCGTCATGTTGATCGGGCCGCTACCGACTACATGGCGATTAGTGAGGATAATGCCTCGCTCAGCATCGACAATAAAGCCAGTGGCAGAGCTGACCCCCTGATTCACTTCGACGAAATCCCGCACGTAGGATATCTGCAGCGATACGACCTGCGGTGCTGTACGCTCCACAACATCTGCCCATAAGGCATTGCCATCCTGCGCGGCACCGAATTTTGACGCAATTAAAAACACCAGCGACAGAAGTAATTTTGATAGGATTTGCAAAGGTTTTTACCCGTTGGTGAAGCGAAACTGACACATATTTGCTTTAAAACATTGATAGAGAGACCAGAAATCTGCCCATTCGCATGAAATTATAGTGTGCATTACGAATAGCAACGGAAAAACATCTGCTCGCTGCGTATTTTATTTTCAAGGCTTGTTCCAATTGCCCTCCCATACTCACGAATCTAATGACTGATCAAACCCCAGACCCCAACGGCAGCAGCTCTCGCGACTGGCCAATTGAATGGCTACGCCAAACCTCGCCCTACATTAATACCCAGCGAGGCAAAACCTTTGTGGTCTGGTTCAGCGGCGACTTAATCGACAGTGCTGAGTTCACCCCGCTGATTCATGACTTAACCTTACTGAGCCACCTTGGCATCAAGTTGGTCGTGATCCACGGCATGCGAGCGCAAATTGACGCAGAACTCAAAAACCTGGCAATTCCACCACAATTTGCACCGTCAGGCACAGATGCACCAGACGCAAACACCGACTCACTGCAAATGCGCATTACCACCACAGATTCCCTGCCTGCAGTCAGAAATGCTGTAGCGACAACGCGCTGCAATCTAGAATCGGCGTTCTCGACGGGCCTGCCTAATTCGCCTATGTCCGGTGCGCAGATCACTCTCGCATCAGGTAATTTTATAGTAGCCAAACCTTACGGCATACGAAAAGGCATTGACTACCAACATACTGGTGAAATTCGCAAAGTGCGAGCGCATAAAATTAACGCCTTGTTAAATGCCGAAATGGTTGTTTTGTTATCCCCGATAGGCTATTCGCCCACAGGTGAAATGTTTAATTTGTTATCAGAGGATGTCGCCATGCAAACCGCCATCGCTCTCAAGGCTGACAAGCTTATTTTCTTACATAAAGACACCAGCGCTTTAGACCAACAAGCCCGCGAGATTTCTGCCAACGACTCGCGCCAATCAGCAGAACTTTTAAACCCCTGCTCAAAATCTACACAATTGCAGTCACTGTGCGATGTGATTGACCGATCCCTAACTGCGTGCCGAAATGGCGTTAATCGCAGCCACATTGTAGATGCCACAAAAAACGATGCACTACTAAGAGAACTTTTTACCCGCGACGGTAGTGGCCTACTGATAGATAGCGGCAGCTACGACAATATCAGGTCAGCTGATACCAACAGTGTTAGTGGCATTATGCAATTGATAAAACCACTCATGGATGACGGCACGCTTTTACACAGAAGTACAGAAGACCTTGAAAGAGACCTTCAACATTTTTATGTTATTGAACGCGAAGGCAGCGTTATTTGTTGCGCCAGTTTAAAAAGTTATGGCGACTTAGCAGAATTAGGCTGCCTGGTAGTTCACCCTGATTTCAGAGCCAGTGGCAAAGCATCAGACATGCTTGAATACTTAAAGAAAATTGCCCACCAAAAGCAGCATCAAAAGCTATTTGTTTTTAGTACACGAAGCGGAGATTGGTTTCTAGAACAAGGCTTTCAAGCCGACGAACCCACTAACTTGCCACCCACAAGGCCGATTGAAACATCGAGAAGCTCCAGGCTTTACTCTATGAAGCTAACTAAACCATGAGGCTACATTAAAAATAACCCGAATAAGAAATTAGTGTCGCTCGCGAAGAATATCGCTTAATGCATCCAAACGATCTATCGGGTTATCTAAGGCAATCAACCCATGCCTCTCTGCAGCGGACATTGGCAGCAACTCTACCAATCTACCGCCAACCCATACCGCATCGGTATAATCTGCATCGTCGTAATCCAGTAGCGGCCCAACACTATCAAGTGCACGATGTAATAACTCTGCTAATTCGGTGTATTGCGCGGGAATCCGCGTTTTTTCTTCAGGAGGCAGCATCTCTACTTCGGCCACTATAAGTTTGTCATCCTTAACTGATGTATTTATAGTGCGGAATTTTTGCACTCCTTGAGTGATCACAGTTAATAAGCCACTATCGTCTCGATCCCAATCGACAATCTCTACTAGTGTGCCAAACGGAAAAGTGCTGGCGGTCACACCAACTTCAGAACCTTCAGAAATCAGACAAATTCCAAAACCTTTTTGTAACTTTAAACACGACCGCACCATATCCAAGTAGCGCCGCTCAAAAATCCTTAGCGGTAATCGTCCTCCGGGCATTACAACACTTGAGAGGGGAAAAAGTGGAAGATCTTCCACCTTAACGGGTTACAACATCTATATTGGCTAACACAGCAACTGCTCAACAGAAAAGACCCGCATAGTAGCAAAGAAACCACATTAAGAAATCTTTGCACACCTATGCAAAATGTATTTAACCTAAATCTCATACACTACGACAAAAAAGTTATACATCCCATGAATTCGATTCCCATAAGCACAACGTAAAACGGGCCCCTTTCGGGGCCCGCCAATTCGTTTTTTAAATGAGTGCTATCTAAAAAAACTTATCGAGGGTGCAGTACCACTTCAACTCTTCGGTTTTGCTCTCTACCAGAGTCAGTATCATTACCTGCAATCGGATTGAACTCACCATAACCTACTGCAGATAGTCGACTTGCATCCACGCCACCGTTACCACTAAGGAACCTAACAGCAGACGCGGCTCTTGCAACACTAAGCTCCCAGTTACTCTTAAATGTTCGAGCAAGCACAGCACCTATTGGTACATTATCGGTATGGCCCTCAACGCGAACGTTGTACTCGCCGTAGCTACCAATAGTAGACCCGACGGTTGCCAAGACCTGCTCACCGTCAGCACTTAAGCGCGAGCTACCAGTACCAAACAAGCTACCGCTAGATACCCTTATACCGATTGAGTTATCAGCGCGGACTCCGACAGATGCATCATTAATACCCGCTTGAATTAGGTCGCTTGCAATTACTGCACTAATGTCTTCGGCTCTTCTTCTTTCAGCCATCAATGCATCGTCTGCAGACATCTTAACTGCCATGAGTTCATCGATCTTAACTCGCGCAGAGTTCAACTCACCTTCAGCGCTACCGAGCTGATCCCGTAGCGCATTAAGTTCAAGCTGCGCAGAATCACGTGAACTACTAAGGGCAGCAAGCTGGCTATTCAGATCTGCCATTTGAGCTTCAACGCTTGATACCTCACCTTCTAGCATTTTTGATTTATTGCCATTCGCATCACGAGCTTCAATTGCCGATGCCAGCTCTGCATCTAGTCTATTACGTTCTTCATTAATACTATCAAGCTGTGTTTTCAAACCATTAATTTCAGCTTTAGCTTGAGTTGCAATATTTTTTTCAGCTTCTAGCTGCTGAAGAATACTGTCTCTTTCTTTTACTACAGCCTCTTGCTCAGCGGACAACTTCGCAACACTGCTTTTCGCGTCAGCCAGTGATTTCTCAAGGCTCGATGTGTTCTTTGAAATCGCAAGCTTTTGATTAGTCAGTTGCGCAATGGTGGCTTGTAATCCGCTCATTTCAGAACCAGTTGCCTCCTGGTTGTTGGCCATCATAAGTTTTAGATCATCGCGCTCAGCCGTGATTGAATCACGCGCCATTGTCATATCAGACAACTGCAGTTCCAGTGCTGACACTTTATCTGCACCTTGCTTTTCAAGTTCGCTGCGCTCGAGTGTTAGCGTTTCTATCTGACCATTCATATCTGCAATCTGGCTCTCGAGATTGGCAATTTTGTCAGTAGACTCGCTACGCAGAGCATCTAGTGTCACACCAAGCTCATCACGCTCAACAATGACTGCCGATAAATTAGAGTCCAGGCCTGTGATTTTTGTATCACTCTCACCAAGCTCGGCCTCAAGTAATCCCTTCTGTTCTAGTAGCGCATCTCTTGCAGCCGTAAGATCCGTGACTTCTGTAGACAGAGATGCTACCTGATCTTGTAACCTGGTTAACTCTCCCTGATTCGACAGACGCAATGCATTCAGTTGGCTGGATAAACTATCGCGAGATGACATCAAGCCTGATATTTGAGTAGAGCTGTTTTCCTTAACACCCGTTAACTCGTCTTCAAGAGAAGACTTTTGAGCCATAAGTGCATCGCGCGCAGAGGTTAGATCTGCTACTTCTGTATTTAATGCTTCAACCTGAGTTTCAAGCCCTGATATTGTTGTTGAGCTATTATCTTTAAGACCCGTTAGCTCTTCTTCTACTGAAGACTTTTGAGCCATCAATGCATCACGCGCTGAGGTTAGATCTGCTACTTCTGTATTTAACGCTTCAACCTGAGTTTCAAGACCCGATATTGTTGTTGAGCTATTATCTCTAAGACCTGTTAGCTCTTCCTCTACAGAAGACTTTTGAAACATCAATGCTTCAACCCGAGTTTCAAGCCCTGATATTGTTGTTGAGCTATTATCTTTAAGACCCGTTAGCTCTTCCTCTATAGAAGACTTTTGAGCCATCAGTGAATCACGCGCTGAGGTTAGAT
>CALGKA010000003.1 GCA_937927895.1 uncultured Granulosicoccaceae bacterium
TTCTTATTGTTTTCGCCTTTGCGTTTACCGTTACTCTCACGCCGACTGTCTACGCAGCGGCAGTACGATGCGTAGTTACCAGGGCCTTTGAATCTTGTGATATCTCCAGTCTCGAGCATGATGACCCAGGTAAGAATGACGTTTATATTTGGCTGGATTAAGTGTACTTTTCACTTCTTTTACTCAATAAAGCGCTCAATTTCTATTGAAAATGCACGAGCGAAGAGATTTCTGAAATAGAGAATCCTTTAGTTTTCTGTTTGAGCTCTTTTTTACTATGACTGTCCTTGGGGGTGTTAGTTCTTTCCGCGTAGGTATTTTTCGCTGTTTTAGCTCTTTTTTACTGTGACTGTCCATGGTAGTTTGTCTTAAACGTGAAGCGGTGTTCTACTAGCCTCAAGACAAGCTGGAATTTAGAAGTGTTTGGAGAAGTCATACCTTGAGAATTGGAAACATAATTGATCTATTCAAGCAGCCACGAACAGAAATAGTTAGCACACCCGTTTTGCACGGAACTGGGTACCGGATTTCTGAGAAATATTTCTTAGTTATCGGCTATGACAATAAAAGGGAGTTGATTGAAAAGATTGTTCATGAGGATGAATTTGCTAATTGCTCTGTAGACCTTGCCGAGGATCTCGGTAACGATAAATCGGAGGTGCGTTACATTGTAAAAGCGGATACGTTATTGTTTTGTGAAAGCTTTGAAGGGCAGGCGGAGAATTCTGATGTGATTTTCGAGGCGCTGGAACCCCAAGCTACTATTCTAGTTCAAAAGCACAAGATTGAGAAAAAGAACCAACTAATTCATTCGCTAGTACGCGCTCAAAGCAGTTTGACAGTGCTGATCTCAAGTGCGAAAAATTACACACACACTGATCTTTGCTCAATTTGGATACACAATAACCAAACAAAACATCAAGTCTGTATAGCGAGTGATAAAGAGGAGCTTGTCGGCAGGCACCTATCTCCAGATGATGCTAATAATAAGATATACAACTTTATAAATAGCAATAAGCCTTACGAGTGTTTACCTGTTGATAAAAATGCTGCTCTCTCTCTTGCGCCAGAAGGGATAAAGTCAATGACACGGTTTCGCATAGAGTTTGATAGCAATACTATTGGGGTTTTCAGTTTCGCGAGCAGGCGAGAAGGCTACTATGTAAGACCAGAAACAGGTGATGTGGTTAAGTCATTGGCCGCTAATGCGTATCACATTGAACACCGGCCAGTGCGTGAGTCTGTACTTGGGTTCTCGTCATCACTTCGAAAAATACCGAGTGATGATATAGCTGCGCTTACTAGAGAAGTATGTAAGATGGTAGTAAGTCTACTGGATTTTGAAGCGTGCTCGCTCTTTTTAGTTGACGATAAAAGGTTGAATTTAGCGGGTAGCTATGATTACGAGGGGGTGGTACAACCTGCGAATCAAGGTTATTCCCTACGTGAGAAGTCATTGACTGTTAGTGTTCTTAAGGACTGTAAGATTCGGTGGAGTTATGCAATCGAAGCTGAATCATTAAGTACGAATGGATATAGTGAGAAATGTGAACTCCCAAATACTAATTGGGTAGGATTGCCGATTCAGAATGATGAGGGTGTTGCTATAGGCGTCCTACGGGTAAAAAATAAATTTAGAAGGCTTAACGGCACCAAGATTATTGCACCCCTGCGGGATAATGACTTTTCACTACTAAGGTCCCTAGTGCAGGCTGTGGGTTTTAGGGTGAGCGTATACCTATCTCGCGAAGCGCTGGTAAGGCAGGTCAAAACACAAAGAATGGAGTTAGCAGATTTTCTGGATCATCAACGAATACTGTTGCATGAGTTTCGAGCCCCAGCACATGCCTTCATGAACACCCCAGACGATATCCGCGATTTAGTGACAAGATCGGCGGCTACAAAGGTAGAGAAAGTATCTATCGTACGAGAAATTGATGATTTACTAATCGTAGCCGAGAGGCTCGATTTTATACTCAAGTGTCACCGGCGAGAACATCTTTTTAGTAAAATAGAACCGCAACGCCTTTATGTTTTGCAGGATGTTGTAATGCCAGTTGTGTCAACCTATGAAACCTATATTAAAAAACAATGGGGTATAGATGTTATAGTTGATCCGTCTCTTCTATCAAGCAGGTTTATCATTGGAGATTCCGATCTGCTGTCTGTAGTCATGAATATATTGTTAGATAACGCTGGAAAATACTCTAAATCAAATAAAAGTATCCGTATCTATGGTGAACTGGACCGTAAAAATGACATAGTTCGTGTGTTAATTCAAAATGATGGTTATGAGATATTAGAGAGTGAGTCTGATAAGATTTTCGAAGACACTTTCCGGGGGAGCAATATTAGAGATTTGAAAATTGATGGAACGGGTATTGGGTTGAACTTAGCCAAGGAAATATTAGAAAGATTAGGATCAAAAATTTACATTGCCAGTAGAAAAAACCCGGTAACCATCGCAATTGAGCTACCAGAGGACCGAACATGAACCCTAGTCGAATCGTGATTCTAGACGACGATTACATGGCATCCCAATCTCTTGCTAATGCTGCAGACAGTTTCAATATTTCGAGTTTGAAATATGCCAGCGCTGCTGTTTTTTATGAAGAATTGGGTGCTGGAAAATTTAGTTCCAGCGACTTGTTTATACTGGATTTGATGCTTAGAAATGAAGGCCTGCCGGCTAACTTGCTTAATTCTGATGCTCAAACGGGCCAAATAGTACTAAGAGTGCTACGAGAGAGGATTCCAACAGCATTAATATATGTCGTCACCGCTTGGACTTTAAGGAGCGATGATCCGCACCAGTCGTCCAAGTATGCCGATAGAATATATTCCAAACCGTGCAGATATAAAAAGGTTATCAATGATCTGATGCGCGAAGCTAGTGAAATGAGGAGGGTGCGCTCATGACGGTAATCGACGGCTTGACGCTAATAGATATTGCTAAGCTTGTTGGTATAACGTTTATGGCGCTAATGGCATTTGTGAGTTTATTGTTCTCGGTACTTTCAATATTAATCTACCGAAATAACAAGACGGAAGTGGAGGCTGCGACGTCGGATCTGAATAACAGAAGGCAAGAGTTGGATGATTACATAGTCCAGCGCAGTCATGACATACGGGATGAATTATATTACGCGCAAATTGACCAAAAAATTGCGTTTGAAAAAGCGATTTCAATGCAAATGAATCTGTCCTTATTAGAATTTGAGGCGCAAATCAGTAATCCCTCTGATACTAAAGTATTTACTTTGCTATCTAGGTTGATGAATACCGCAACCTCGGATTGCACCCCGGTAGTCAGTACGATAGTGGCTAATAAGAACCTTAGTGACGATGTGAGACGTCACGGGGAACTTTTGTTGTCTGAGATAGCTAGTAGGCAGAGATACAGCACGGGTTTGAATCATACAAACTAACCTGACCCCTAACTTGCATAGGTATTTATAACGATGGATGTCTTAGTTGTTGTTTTTTACTATGACTGTCCTTGGAGTTTTTCTTCAACGCTAGAATGGGATGTCATCCGTGAAGTTGTCCGGCGGTGGTGCTGAGAAATTTGGCTCCGGCTCTAATTCCGTTTCATTTTTTAGCAATGTGTCAATGCCCAGTTCGGTGATTTTAAACGCATAGTAGTCGTAACCATCATGATGATTGGTTTCTACTTCCTTGCTAAGAAGCCCCATGCGCTCTAATTTGATAAGTGATAGCTGTATTTGTGTTTGCTCTAACCTACGATTAAGGTGAACAATTCCACTTACTGATATACCAGTTGGATCGGTTGTTTGGCTTTGCAAACAGAATGAGAGTATCCGATAGTCACTGTATTTCAGTTCATAGACAACTGGATTAGCGATGATCTTTTTGTTTTCTGATAATCTGACATGATCTATGAGTCCGAGACGGTCTGCTTCGGCTTTTACTAGGGAGCATGCTCGATTTGTGGCGGAGACTAAATCTCCATCGGAGCGTCGAGGATCATAATCAGCGGGCGTTACACCAAGAAGGTCTGTTGGAAGATGCATCTCTTCATCACGTGGCTTCAGAATAAAGGATCTATTTTTTCCGATTGCGCCAACAAACAATCCCATTTCGAACACCACATTGTCTCTTACTACATGCTCCTGACGATTTCTGATTGTAGTGATGTCGTTTGGTGTGAAAATAAATAAAGCAAAGTCTACAGTGGATGATTTTCCCACGAGATCGTCAATTGTTGATGAAGATAGTCTAAATGTCCCGTTAGTCCAAAGTGTGACTTCAAAAGCGTGATCTAAATTGACATTAACTGCTTCAGCGATATTCAGGCTTTCCGCCGATGAGGCAATAAAAATTCTTGGTTTTCTCAATCATCACCCGTGCAATTTGAGGTGCCAGCTTGCAATTATACTGGATGGCAGGTTGAGGGGATACAGTGATTCAAGCCTATTTTTGAGATCAGCGGAAAGCACTATGTGTGGTTCCACTTTGTTAGTCATTTAGTCCTTTGCCGGGTGTTGAATTGATGGTTCGTTTAGTAAATCAAGCTTCTTACATACCCGGCGACTGACTAGATTGCGTACGATCTCGGAACCTATCATGAAAAAAGATATTGTAAACAGCATTAGCGCTACCGCGGCGGAAATGTAGCCTGGTGTAGATTTAAGCTCTAAGAATTTCAATAATAAACCACTGAAAAAGAACACCGAAACAACAAGTGTAATTGACAGTATCATTAGCGATAATTTTTCGAATATCCCGTACTTACTTATAATACTTGCTTCATCTGAAGATAGTCTTAAATCTATTGTATCCACGTCTAAACAAGACTTAGCTAGTTGGAGGTCGCGCAAACTAAATTTGTCAGTTTCATACAGTTTTATTAGTGCTTTTCTATATTCGGGAGATCCTCCTTGACCAAATACGATCCTGAAAATTTCCTCATCAGCTGCCATTGCGATTACATGTTGTATGACAGAGTTGTCTGATGCTGATTCTTTTAGTCGATCATAGAGATTAAGCTTTCGTGGAATGTAAGTCGAAGTATAAAAACGAAACCATTTTAGGTATCCAGCAAAAAGCACAGAAACAAAAGTTACTGTCCCTCCCCAATAAGATGTAAAAAAATCAAGCATAGTTAGATCTAACTCCCAGCCCGTTTGTTCGCTGCGTAATGTTGCTTAAATTGTCGAACAACAATATCCATAAACTAAACCCCACCCAAAACCCGCCCCAAAAACTCCCGAGTCCTACCTTCCTTCGGAGAACCAAACATAACCCCAGGCTCAGCAATCTCCACAACCTTGCCCCCATCCAAAAAACAAACCCGATCAGCAACCTCCCGCGCAAACCCCATCTCATGTGTAGCCAACACAATAGTCATCCCACCCAACTTAAGCTGCTTAACCACCCCAAGCACCTCCCCAACCAACTCTGGATCATGCGCACTAGCAATCTGTTTTGATTTTCATATCGTTGGGTATTAGTTCGTTACTATATACCTCGCAGTTTCTGGCTTGAAGGGGGAATCTCATACGCTTGACCAGTGCCAAGCTCTGCGGCTTGAACTAAAGTAGGCCATCTGAGAATCAATTTGCTCGCTAATATATGAAGCTCGCGTTGTCTCAGGTATTGCTTCCACGACTTGGATTTCAGCCAAAAGCCTGTTATCTGTGTTTTTCTAAACGCGGCAAGCTCTAGCGGTCTTTTTAATATATTTGTGTCGCAAGTTAAGAACGCTGCGTCTTTTTTTATTCCGAATGCTTCGATCCATTCGATATCAGAAATGTCTGTCCGGCCGAATTCGTTCCTTTTGTGAATCACTTTATGATCATCAATTTGCGCTAATGGATTTAAAATATCAGCCAGTACTGGCGGCAAATTGTTGTCAATTAAAAGTATCACGCAACGTATTGTTTTCCGAACTCAGCTGCATCTATTACATCAGATTCTTTTACATCGAATAATCGAGCTACATATGCAATGTCTTCTTTAGTTGGTCCAATGTCTGAGTCTGAGTGTAGAGCATCAATTAATGAATCAATCGGAACTCCACTTATATGTTCTATCGGCTTGCCCAACGAGCGTGATGGATCTACCACGATGGATTTTTTCTTTCCCAGTGGCCACCATCGAACAGCGGTCGCTTGTTGAAATTCAATATTCTTGAATGTCGGCTGTATAATTTCTCTAAATGTACGTTGGTTAGTTACAACATCCATGAATCCTTGGTCATCAGTAATAGTATCTTTGAGGTCAATAAAAATGCGCTTGCCATCTGTTTGAAATTTTTCAGATGAAAAGGGGCGTTCTAATTGGAATACTTGCTTAGCAGTTTCAATGGCTTTTCGTACTGTTTGAATTTGAACGCCGTGCGCATAGAACGCAGCGATCACTTTTGCTTCCATGAGATCCGCAAAGCTTACTAGGGAAACAGGCTCATCTTCTCCAGCCGGCAACTCTGAGTTCCATAGTGGGGGATAAGAAACTCCAGCACGCTCATACCCAGCGATCCAGCGAGTAATGCGAGCATTGGATACTTGGGCAAGTCTGGCGGCCTCGGGTATTGTGTAAACTCCCTTACCCAATATTGTTATGTTTTTGTAGTTCAATGACTTATTAGCGATTCAGCAAAATATCGATGTATGCAGTTTAGCTCATAGGTGGTCGTTCAAGCTATTGGATATTGTTCTGGCTACCTACAACCTCACCCAAAAGGTAAAATCGACCTTGAAATGGAAGCTGGCCATAATTTCAATGATATGCTCAAGATAACGGCACAACAGGGGAATCAAATGACCAAAAGTGATTTTCGCGCAAAACTTAATGAGGCAAGCGAGATTGTAGAAAGCTGGCCTGACTGGAAGAAGAATTCCCTGAAAGACAGCTTCAAATCTCGAAATACCAATCCCCGAGAAGAGGTTACATTAAAAAATGACACCCAAGTTGATTCGTCTTCAAATAACAAGCAAGCTTGTTAATTGCGTTTAAATTGATAATCTTATTGGTTGCTATGTGAGCCTTGTCTTTGATGCAGCATCAACTCAACATAGTTGTTCCCAATAAACTGCCTTTTCTTGAGGCTATTTGCTGGGACCTAAGTGATGTTTTTGTATTAACAGTTGATGAGATGCTCTGCAGGTATGAAAGAGGTTGGCGCTACAGTGGTGTGTTGGCCGATTTAGAAGGCTCTGAAAAACTCTTCGTAGCCCAGCTCGCCGAAGCAAACGGGTCCTGGCTACAATTTCACGTCTAACACCCAATCGCGCCCAAAACCCGCCCCAAAAACTCCCGAGTCCTAGCCTCAGCCGGAGAGCCAAACATTACCTCCGCCGAAGCAACCTCAACAATCCTACCCCCATCCAAAAAACAAACCCGATCAGCAACCTCCCGCGCAAACCCCATCTCATGTGTAGCCAACACAATAGTCATCCCACCCAACTTAAGCTGCTTAACCACTTCCAACACCTCCCCAACCAACTCAGGATCAAGCGCGCTAGTAATCTCATCAAGCAACATAATCTCAGGCTTCATAGCCAACGCTCTCACAATAGCCACACGCTGCTGCTGCCCACCAGACAACCGATCAGGATACTCACCAGCCTTATCCGCCAATCCAAAGCGCGTAAGCAACTCCGTAGCGTGTTCATTAACTTCTGAAACACCTGCCTTCAACACTCGCCGAGGGGCGAGGGTGATGTTTTCCATCACGCTCATGTGCGGGAACAAGTTAAAACTCTGGAACACAATGCCAATACGTTTTCTATAAGGCTTGGGGTTAATACCCGGTACACCGATATCAGTACCATCAAACCAAATATGGCCGCTGTCTATTGGCTCTAGTAAGTTCATGCAGCGCAGTAGGGTAGATTTACCAGAGCCTGATGCGCCGATAAGGCAAATGAGTTCACCTGCTTCGATAGATAAATTAATACCGTCGCAGACGGTGTGATCACCGAAGCGGCAGACTAAGTCTTCTAGTATTAGTTTGTAGGGGGCTTGGTTCAAGGTTAGTTACGTATAGCGCGTTGCTTGGCCATTAGATAGTCTGCGTATCGGGTGGCGGGTATGGTGACGCATAAAAATATGATGGCGGCACCTACATACGGTGTGAAGTTGGCCATTAATGATTTGTACACGCCTGCTTGTCTTAGTAGTTCTACGGGGCCAATGAATGAAAGTAGAGCTACGTCTTTTTGTATGGCAACTACAAAGTTCATCATGGCGGGTACCTGGCTTCTGATGGCTTGTGGTAGTACCACGTAACGCATGGTGTCGGCTTCTGATAGGCCGAGTGATTCGGAGGCGGCGCGTTGGCTTTTATGTACCGATTCAATACCTGAGCGCAGTACTTCTGATACGTAGGCTGAATAAACCAGTACTAACGCTACGGTGCCCCACAGGTAGGGTGAGTTCCAGGGGCGTGATAGGCCAAGGCCCGGTATACCAAAACCGATTAGGTACACCAGTAGTATGGTGGGTACGCCGCGAAAGATATCGGTATAGAGTGCACCGAATACTCTTAAGGGAAATAGGGCGGGGCTGCGTACGTTTCTGCACAGGGCTATGGCCAGTGACAGGATGACTATAAGCGGTAAGCTCCATGCGAAGATGGCGATATCTAACATGAATGCTTTGAGTAACGTGGGGAATGTTTTTTGTAGAACTCCCCAGTTAAAGAAGCTTGTTTTTACGGCACCCCAACCGGGTGCCTTCGGTACAAAGTATATCAATAGACCTGCCACGGCTAACAAGCTTAAGGTGGCTATGGTGTTACTGCGACGGCGTTGCTTTTGCTCGTAGCGTTTTAGTGGGGACAGGCTTGACACTTATTGTTTTTCGGCTTTTTTATTTATCCATATCTATAACGGGCGCGCCGGTAGCATCAGCTAACCACTTTGACTCTAGCTCTTTTAGCGTTCCGTTGTCTGAAAGTGTTTGAACTGCTGCATCTACACATTCTTTAAGCGGGTTACCTTTGGCCATTAGTAAGCCGAATGAGTCGGGTGACTCGTTGTTTTCTACCGGGAACTGACCGAGTAGCTTGCCGCCGTCCAGTTGTACTGCAGATACAAATAATGCAGAGGGTAAGTCGAACACAATGGCGTCAATTTGGTTGGCGGCAATGGCGGCTACTACATCGGCGTTGTCGTCATAGAGTAGGGTGTCTTGTTCTGGCTGTAGTACTTGTTCCAGGAACGGTTGGCTGGTGGTGCCTGCAGCTGCACCGAATTTGAGTTTCTTTAACTCTGATGCGTAGGGCTTGGTGTTGGCCGCTGTTGAACCTTCTTTTACTACCACGGCTATTGTGGTGGTGTAGTAGGGCTCGCTGAAGTCTATAACTTCTAAACGCTCTGGTTTGATTGAATACTGCTGGATGTTGAAGTCGAAGTCTTTTTCACCCGGTTGTACGGCTTCATCAAAACCACTGCGTACCCATGTGACTCTGGATTCGTCGAAACCCATCTCTGCGGCTACTGCGTAGGCGACGGCGGCTTCGAAGCCTTCACCGCTTTCTGGTGAGTCGTTCATTACCCAGGGTGGGTAGGCCGGGTTGCCGGTGGCTATTGTTAGCTTTTCGGCTTTTAGGGTTTTGCCGGTGGCACATTCCGCGGCGGCGATCGGGGCGGATACGGCGAGGCCAAGGGCGGCGGCTAGTAGTAGGGCTAGGGTTTGGTTTGTCATGTCCGGTTCCTGTGCGGTGGTGGTGGTCTTTAGTAGTAAAAGACTACGGGGTGGAAGGGGGAATGTCTATGCTTTGTGTGGGTTTCTAGACTGGCGGTGGTGTTTGTGTTTTGGGGTTTCTGTGGTGGTTGGGGTTGCGGTGCGATTGGGGCGGTTAGTCCCTCGCTTACGCTGGCGGGCTTCCGAAGCGATGACAAGCACGTTAGCTTCTATAACTCGATTACGCCAAAGCCTCTTTGAAGCCCTTTCCTAAAGGCCGCCAGCCGATCACCGTCAATAGCACCGCACCACCCGCGGCGACTATGAATGGCATCGTCAGTGCAAGATCGCGAGTCATGCTCGTTTCAGCCACACTGACTATTACTCCCGACAACAGAAGCCCTACCGGCATCATTCCCCAGGCCAGGAGCCGATAGATGCTGTTCACCCTGCCCAGCAGTTCATCGGGAATAGTTCTTTGTCGGTAAGATACCGAAACGGTATTCCAGATCAACCCGGTAATTCAAAAGCGGCTAAGACGAGTGCCAGGACGATGCCGTTCGGTGAAAACGGAATTGCGATGAAAGCCAACGCTGAGGCTAGTGTCATCCATTGGGCCGCCGTACCTGGCCCCATCCACTTTACGACCCGATCACCAACAAAACCGCCAACGATACCTCCGACTGCCGCACCGGCAAGGACCAAACCATAACCCCATGCCTCAAGCCCAAGGTTTTCCTGCACATGTAGGACAAGAGCGATAACGACCATCTGATGCAGTAGATTCCACACCCCCGTTAGGATGGCAAGAAGGCGGAGCAGCGTTGCGTTGCGCAGGAATACCAATCCTTGCTGCAACTCTGCCCACCAACTGCGACTATCTGCCCGATCAGGAGAAAATTGACCTTTTACCCCGACCATCAGTATTACCGCGAACACAAACACCACAGAATTGAGAGCAAAAGGGAGCCAGATCACCGACGTAATAAGGAAAGCACCAAGTGCAGGTCCCAGTAGAGCGTTTCCCACCAACTCAACGCTCCAGAGCCGCCCGTTTGCTCGTTCTAATTGCTCATGAGCAACGATAGCCGGCAGCATAGTCTGCGCAGCGTTGTCCCTGAATACTTCTGCAGTTCCCACCACCAATGCAAGCACCAAAAGTGTGCCAAATAACATCGGCATAGCGGTTCCGCTCTCTAATGGCGCAGACAGCGGCATCGACGCCCACACAATCAAAGCTGCTGCGCCAAACGAAACTGTTCTCACCACGTCCATCGCAAGGATTAAGCGACGACGATCCATTCTGTCCGTAACGATTCCTGCAGGTAGCGCAAATAAAAACCACGGCAGGCGAAGCATCATAGGCATAAGCGCGACAAAAATTGGATCACGGCTCAGCAGGGACGCGAGCCATGCCCACGCAACCAAAGCGATTCCATCAGCGAGGTTTGCCACTCCACTCGCAAGAATGAACCTTGAAAGATGACTGGAAGGTGAATATGCGCTCATATAACAAGTGCGGAATTAAAATAGCATCTGCCTGCAGGCGCACTTACCCGGTATATCATTTCTGCCATTCAAAGACGCATTTTTAAAATATCTCGAAGCCGATGATACAAGCTCAACAATATGCCACCTAATATAATTGCAGCCACTCGCATTCCTATTGCATGAAGTTTCAATGCCTTTTCATACATGCCTGCTGGGTTGGTTCCAAACACGCCTCATCGACTCTGCAACAAGATTCCAGAGCACGATGATGCCTTGACCGATTGAAATTACACAATGTGTAATTACACAACGCGAAATTACACAACGCGTCTCGCTTGCCGCCAATGAGGCCTCTCTTGCACCAATTAGGTACAGCTTTTTGGGAAGTTGCCGACTTTAATGTCACGCTACCCGTACTCAGCTCTTCAAAAACAATCACGCTTGTACGACTTGCGGGACGTATCGTTAAACACTTCGCGGTCGTTTTCCCACGCGACTGATTTGGTCTGAACATAAAAGTGGTCTTTATCGCATGTCATCACCGTACTAGTGAATGTGCGGGTATTCCAGTCATCGCCTCTGCTGTATTGCCACTGCCATTCATACTCTGCACGGGCCGAGAGTGGATCATCCGCGTGAATCGAATAGCGCTGCAGATTCGTTGATGCCATGACCAGCTGATTGTCATCGAAGCGCACCTCACCGTTGTCTGAATAAATTTCCAGACTATGGGTTCCATCTGTCGAATCTACATTTACTTTGCGACGTTGTTTGAAATCGCGTAGCTGTGTGTGCGGCAGCGCCTGTGGAATGTCTGCTGCTTGAAAATCGGTCAAGGTTGCGTTTACAGCATCTTTACTTCTGCAGGGCACAGAAAGGCTGCTTTGTGAGGCATCCATCGATAACGTACCTGCAAGCGCTGTGGGCCACGCAATCGGCCAGTAGCAATTGGAACACGCAAGCCTCAGTTGATGGCCAGCGGGTATTTGATAGCCGGTATGATTGAGTGTGATATTAACGTTATACCAGCAGTCCGGTTCAAGTGGCTCGGGATTATCTTTACCCGTTCGCTGACACAGATTCATAATGCCGCGAGTGATCAGCGTGCTGCGCCCGTCCGGCCACACATCACACAACCGTACAGCCAACAACGCCTGCGGCTGATCACTTTTTATGGTGACAGTAAACGACGCATTACCCAGAAGATCAATGGGTGCTTTTAGTGCTGCGGTATCAAACACAAGCGATCCCTGATCTTCTTTTTGTTGATCATCAGGCAATTCATCAGCCGGGCCGAATGCAAACCACGGCATGTACTCACCAGACGCCAGACCCACTGTTTGCGGTGAGTTGATGGTACGGACGCTGGCCGCCTTCGGAGCGTCGGACAACCCGGTATCCGTAAGATAAAAAGATCTATCTTCTATCTGTGGTGAGGGCCAGTTAGCTTCACCAATCCATCTACCTGGACGACTCTCGTAGAACGGCTTCGGTTCAACACTATCCTGTATATAAACCTGATAAACCGCTTCATCCATGATTCCCGTGTTTATGCCTTTTAACCAGTGGTCAAACCAGCGCGCTGCATCCGGCAGAAAATCTACAGTGGGCCCGGGTATTCCCAGATGTGGATAGCGATGACACCAGGGGCCCTGCAAACCGCGTCTGGGTACCTGAAGCTTTTCAAGCAGACGCGGTACCGTGTTGGGCCAGCAATCGGCGTGGCCACTGACTGCATAGACTGGTATTTTGATTGCACCGTAGTCGGTACCAACCGTGCCACGCAACCAGTATTCATCCTCGCGCTGATGAGACAGAAAATGATCCAGGTAGTGTGGTGTGGTGCTGAGGCGTTCCATCCATAGCTCACGCCATCGTTCACCGATCAAAGCTGGATCGGGAGGGCGTGTATTGTAGCCGAACATGATAGCCGCCCAGCCAATGGTTTGTCCGGTCAGGCAGCCCAAAAAATAAGAGCCATCATCGTAATAGCGAAACTCGGTTGAACCGAGAGCGATAACAGTCTTTAGTGCTTCAGGCTGACGCTGAGCCAGCTGTAAGCCTGTGATGCCACCCCACGAAATGCCGATTGTTCCAACGTTGCCATCACACCAGGGCTGTGCGGCAATCCAGTTGATGACATCGACACCATCGTCTATCTCCTGATCGCTGTACTCATCGTATAACACGCCATCAGAACTGCCCGAGCCTCGCATATCAACCCGCACGCAAGCATAGCCTCGCGATGCAAACCAGGCGATGGTTGTGGAGTCCCGAATAGCCGAGTAATCATCTTTGCGATACGGGATATACTCAAGTTATTGCCGGTAACGGTGGCACTAATGACAAATCCGATGTCAGCGCCGACATATCTCGCCCGTCTGTGCTGCTAGCTTGCTCCGCGCCAATGTTGTCCGGAAGCCAGATACGCGCACCGAGTTGACTGCCATCGGTCATTGGTATCCAGCAATGTTCAATGCAAATTGTCACGTGGTTCTGCTCGCGTTTAAGACAGGGAAGCGTTAGCCATTGGGCTATCTTTTCTATTCAATACCATACATTCAGGCAGCTGGCAGAACTATAGTTCGATTATTAGTTAATCAGAGATGAGAGA
Organism: uncultured Granulosicoccaceae bacterium; assembly: GCA_937927895.1. Taxonomy (GTDB): domain Bacteria; phylum Pseudomonadota; class Gammaproteobacteria; order Granulosicoccales; family Granulosicoccaceae. Next base: position 13,757 of record CALGKA010000003.1, read on the forward strand.
TACATGGAAACCAGTCTTAATAAAGCCTCTACTAATTTGCGCTTAGCTGATGTCTCTGATGCCGCCCGTTGTGCATGGATAGTTAACAATTGGATTGATAAGACCGAGTGGCTAACCCGGGTACATTCCAAAGCATCAATAGAGGAGATGATCACCGCGGGTATCCCCGCTCGTGAGTTTTGGGTTGCCGGTGAACCGATACAAGGTTATCTATCGTTTAACCCTGACGCCTCACAAGTAATGGGACTCTACACTGCTGTGCAAGGCCAGGGAATAGGAAAAGCACTGTTAGATAAAGTAAAACAAGATAGAAAATGGATACAGCTTTGGTCTCACTCAGCAAACACTGACGCCCACCGCTTCTATATGAGGGAGGGTTTCGTAAAGACAAACGACACACGTGTTGGCGATGATCAGATACCGGAAATCCGTTTGGAATGGGTTCGAAAGTGATGTCAGTGTACTTGTTTAAAATAACGATGGGTGCCAATAACTATAAGAACAGGTTCTACTGCGCTTAAGATATAAAAACAATGGCGACCTACAAAAGAAGAGATTCAACTGGGCCATGCACTAATGCAACAGGTTAGCGGCAAAGACTATGGCAAATAGACATTCAACTCCCACTACTACTTTCAAAAGTATCACAGAGATCAACTGGATAAGCGAATTGAATTATCACAGAACACTGCCTATGATCGAAACCATGTTGTCTCCACTACTGGCCACCAAAGAATAACCAATAAGCTAACACTGTCTGCTCATGCAGAATATCAACTCCACCGATACCTTGATGAGCTCACAACACTTGGTTTTACCTGTGACTGTTCTTCATCATTCTGTAGGCCTACAGTAAATTGCTTATCACTGAGCAGGCATTTCGAATAAAAATGTATCGTCATTCGTGTCAGTGTCTTGGCTATGAAGGTCATTGGCGTTGCTGTTAAAGCGTAGAAACCTGCCTCCGGCTATAAACTCTGCGCTGTAAGTACTGTTGTTGGCTTCCTGTCCATTTACTGATCTAGAAATTAGCGTTGTGTTGTCGGTTGCTAACTCCGTAACATACAGGTGAGTACGATCACCGCTCACAGTAATATTATCAACCAGATCTGTATTTTCACTTGCATAAGCCACGTGTCTTCCATCAGGTGATACTTGAGGGCTGCTGAAGTACCCAACGCTAAGAGGTTCTATACCGGCTTGTGCGCCTGTCTGTGTGTTGATCCAGGCCAATGCCATTCCTGTAGGACCACGTCGATACTGAAATGCCACAATACTTCCATCGTCACTCATGGTTGCCTCGTGAAGGCCTTTAAGTCGACGAATAAGTGAAGTGGACTGATCTAGCCGATCATAAATATAGAGCCCACTGGAAAATTCAGTTTCAGAAACAAGGTTGGTTGCATCACTAACAAATAGCACATAGCGACCATCAGAACTGATGTCACGCAGGTAACTCCTGTCATTAGCTTCTTCCCCGGTGGGACTAAGCGTGATTCTGCTGGTAGTGTTGTTAGCAACGTCCAGTAGGAATACATCAGATGCATTGTTGTTATCGTTAGCAACGATATTACCCGCAGCTGTACTGAAGGCCACGTAGTTACCGTCTGCAGAAAGTTGCCCGTTAACAGTAGACCATGGACTTCTGCCGGGCATATCGCTTGCAACTTGAGTAATGACCCCGGTGGGAACATCAACTAAGTAAAGTTGTTCGACCCCATTGGCTGTTGTACCAGAAAAATTAGTTACACGACTCCCAAGCAGCACAGTATTACCATCGTGGCTGGCACCAGACAAATATGAATCGTTATTCGCTTCTGTATTGTTTTCTCCAACCGAGAGCACACTGATAACTCCCGTGTTGTTGTCTTTTACAAATACATCAGAGTACCTGCCACTGTCACCACTATGCAGATCAGAACCCCAGTATTGGAAAAATGATAACGCACCGTCCAACGTTCGCTCGTAGTCGTAGGCTGTAGCGGCACCAATATCTACCAAAACAAGATGATCGGTAACAGTTGTTGTTGCGTTTATCACACATGATTCAACACCATTCCAACCCCATCCATCGCCATCGGAATCTACACATTCCCCCGCAGTCAAGATAAGAGGTTCGCAAGACATCTGAGTTGTTGGGTTCCAGCCCCATCCCATGTGACTATCAGCACTGGTAAAGTCACAGCTGCCGCCGTTGTCTGGCAAGGGAGTGCAGGACGTCATCTCAACCGGGTTCCAGCCCCAGCCGTTATAGAGATCTGCATCAGTGTAGTCACATGCAGCGAACAACACACCTGGTGATATGGCGCAAAAGCAAAAGGCTACGACGAACGACAGTGATTGTAGAGATGAAAAATTTGAATTTTTACATTTTTGCATAACAGTATAAATGTGATGATTGGATGGCACACTATAACGTCATGACACATAAAGTGCAATTCTATCGGTGACATTTTTCGTTGGATATTAAACCCGTCGATACACAGCGAGTGGGCTGGTGCAACGGTACTTTCAGGCTGACTTTCCAAAAGAGGCCTAACCTATTTAGCAATTACTTAGATTCTCATTATTACTCAAGTCATAATTTGAGTGAGCTGAAATTTTCACACACCATAAAGTAAGAACGACCTTATAGGCCGCCAAGCAGCATAAATCCTACGCCGATGATCGGTTTTAAAGACCATTCAATGCACGCAGACATTGCGCATGTTTTCGCTTTATCCAAACGAAAATAAGAAATCAGGTATTTGTAAAGCAATCAATTTGCACTTTGCAGAACATACCTGCCCTCCTTCCGACCATATAGATTGTAGATTGGACTGGCAGAAAAATTAGAGACGATAAACGTGGTGATATAGATGCTTCAGAACCACCTATTCGTAAGTAGAATACGCCGGGAGTAAATCTCCCGGCAAAATGTTTACTGACACTCTGTATACGAAATCAGCGCACTCGAGGCGTCGTCGAGTATTGCGCGAAAGTATTTCGATCCGTTGAGTTTTACTACGTTGATGCGCTCACCTGGAAAGCTCACCTCATCGTTCTCAATTACCAAAAAGACGCCCTGTGTAATCGGGTCATAACGATACAACCGACTTTCAATTCCATCATTTGCAAAAAAGAACAGCTGCCCATCAAGCTCTGTAAGCGATCCCGGAGCGATACTAATATT
>CALGKA010000004.1 GCA_937927895.1 uncultured Granulosicoccaceae bacterium
CCCTACCTTGAAGCCTCTTCAAGTGGTGCTACTTCAATCTCTTTCAGAAAGGCGGTATTGGGTCTTCGTGTTAAGCCTCAGATCACACCAGATGAGCGCATCATTATTGATCTAACCGTTAATAAAGATACCGTTGGTGAAATCTTCGGTGCAGGTGAAAGCCGAATCCCAAGTATTGATACTCAGGAAGTAAACACACAAGTACTTGTTGCTAACGGCGAGACTATAGTGCTTGGTGGAATCTACGAACAGTCTCTGATCCAACAGCATGAGCAAGTACCCTTCTTTGGTGACCTTCCTCTGATTGGAAAGCTCTTCCAGCATAACTCTAGTGAAGACGACAAAAGCGAGTTGTTAGTATTTGTTACTCCAAAAATCGTTAGCGACGGAACTTCAAGTCTAGATCGCTAACCCCTCTCAGTTGAGAGAATAAAAAAACCGCGGCTTGCCGCGGTTTTTTTTTGCGCCTGGCGTTTTGTTAACCTCGCGAACAACATTCATGCTACTGTTCCCGTTATCATAAAGATCCTTGAGACTCTGGGCGCAGGCCAGAACTCCCTAACTGTATGGCGAGCATATTTCTAATCGGCCCGATGGGCGCAGGCAAAACCACCGTGGGCAGGCAGCTCGCCCGTCGTCTTGGTTGTGCATTTTTCGATAGCGACAGAGAGATAGAATCAGCGTGCGGCGTTGATATTCCCACCATCTTTGATTTTGAAGGTGAAGCCGGATTCAGATGTCGCGAAGAACGCATGATCGATCTACTCACCAACAAACCTAATATAGTCCTTGCTACCGGCGGTGGTGCTGTTCTTCGCGAGCAAAATCGCACTAACTTAAAAACACGGGGGGTGGTGGTTTTCCTGGATGTTGAGCTAGACGTACAAGTTGAGCGCACCTCTCGCAACAACTCACGCCCGTTACTGCAGCAAGGTGATGCGCGCGCAACCTTAATGGAAATTAGCAAGCAACGAGGCCCCATTTATAATGAGCTGGCACACGTCCGCATCAGCACCAGCAATCAACGCCACCAACGAGTGGTAGATAAAATTTGTCGCCAGTTACGTAACTTCAAAGACGTTTCGCGCAACACGGCCACAGAAAACCCCTCTTCAACAAACAATCCACCACCCTCAACAAACTAGGCAACAACGGTTTATTGAATTTCAAGCGGTTATAAGAACATGACAACTCTCAATGTCGATCTTGGCGAACGTAGCTACCCCATTTACATCGACGGCGGTATCGTAAACAACGCTGAACTCTACCAGCGCCATATAAAAGGTAAAAAAGTTCTGATAGTCACCGATGACAATGTCGCTGACATCTACCTACCCAGGTTGCTTGCTGCACTATCGGGTTTTGAGTGCCAGCATGTATCGCTACCCGCAGGTGAAGCACATAAGAATCTCGCTACTGTTAATAAAATTTACGATGTACTTATGCAAAATAACTTTGACCGCAATTGCACCATCATTGCCTTAGGCGGTGGTGTGGTAGGTGATATCACAGGTTTTGCCGCTGCATCCTATCAACGCGGCGTAAGCTTTGTACAAGTACCAACCACACTGTTATCTCAAGTAGATTCATCAGTCGGTGGTAAAACCGGCGTTAACCACCCTATGGGTAAAAACATGATCGGCGCATTTCATCAGCCCGCATGTGTGATCGCCGACATGGACTTCCTGGACTCGCTGCCGAAACGCGAACTCACGGCCGGTATGGCTGAAGTGATCAAGTACGGTTTAATCGACGATCTGGAATTTTTCGAGTGGCTGGAACAACATGTGCCAGACCTACTGAACTTAAACAAAGCGGCTCTGGCCAAAGCGGTAGAACGATCTTGCGCCAACAAATCAAGAATTGTTGCCGCCGATGAACGCGAGGCAGGAAAAAGAGCGCTGCTTAATCTAGGCCACACGTTCGGCCACGCGATCGAAAACGCAATGGGCTACGGCAACTGGCTACACGGTGAGGCAATCAGCGCCGGCATGTGCCTGGCAGCAAAATACTCCTGTGATCTCGGACTAATGCCTGCCGCCGATGTGGCTCGAACAGAGAACATTCTCAGCCTTGCAGGCCTGCCCATCACACCGCCAAAAGAGATGACCGAAGACAAATGTCTTGAGCTGATGTCGCGCGATAAGAAAATGCGCGACAAAACCCTAACTCTAGTGTTAATGCACGGAATCGGACAATCTTTTTTATGTAACGATTTTGATCAAAAACAGCTACTGAAAACGCTCAAATTGGCGTTCGCGTGATTCGACTTTGATACACAACATGTCAAACCAGTAAGCCTTTGTTACCTTCTTGCTAGCAACGTTGCCGAAGGACACCGAGTCCATTACTATCAAATAGTTAATGTTCAAGCTGCACGCGGTGACCGCTACACCGCACTGGCTGCACCAGCCGATTCAAGCCCATCGAATCCGCCAGGTAAGTCAAGGCCTGCTGCGCCCGCGTCTGATTGATCCCATTAGTTGCGACTTTCATTTGTACAACAATTTGTTAATACTCATTGATAAGTCGTTAAACATTTTAGTTGTTACCAAATTTCAGTTACCACGGACCAGACCAATATGGCAGCTCAAGACGCGACCGCTGAAGCCACGTTACACGAAGACACGCTCAGCGAACTGGGGCTTACTGAACAACCGTTTCAGGAAGACAAAAAGCGCCAACGCTTCGCAGACTCGACGACCCAGAAATCGCGAGCAGCACTTGAACAACATTTGCGATTTGGTGACTCACTGCATTTGCTAATTGGTGAAACGGGAGCGGGCAAAACCGTGCTGCTGTCTCAACTGATTAAACACTGCAAAGGCAGCATCAAACCGTTTGTTGTGAAAGGCACTCCAGAGTTTGAAGCAGAGGCCTTTTTAGCTGCTGTTTTGTATCAGCTCGACAAAGAAGACCAAGCAGAGTCAGTAGAAGAACACATTGAGAAATTAACCCCTCTTTTTGAGCGAGTGACTGAAGAACAATACAGTCCGGTTCTAGTGGTAGACGACGCCCACTTAGCTCCCTTTGAAGAAATCGCAGAACTTGTCGATATTATTCAGCAATTCGAAAGCAGTGATGGCAAAACAGCACGCCTACTGCTAACGGGAACACCTGCGCTAAAAACGTCAATCACAAAAATAGAAGATCAATTCGAAGATCTAGACCTCAAATACAGTACCAATATACTACCGCCTCTTGACGAACCAAGAGTACGTGAATACTTAACATCACGACTTCATCAAGCAGGCCATGCAGATGTATTCCCGTTCACTGATAAAGCAATTGCTAAAATTCAACGTGACTCACAAGGCTTGCCGGGTAAGATTAATGCCAATGCCACTCACTACTTGAACGGTGTATACCGAGGTGGTGCTGCAGCGGAATCCAAAGGTGGCCTGATTGCCGGTCTTGAATGGCCTGTGTTAGCAGTCGGTGCCGTTGCGCTTGGCGCTATAGCCTGGGGACTATCAATGTTCATGGGCGATAACAGCGATACCACACCAGTGGCCGATGTCATCACCATTGAAGAACCTCTAGAGCCTGTGGTTGAAACTACTTCTATCACCGCACCTGTAGAATCCACGTTAGTCACACCAACCATTGAAAACGAACCAGTAGTAGTGGTGACAGAACCTGCAACACCCAGTGTAGATACCGACCTTGTGCTTTCAGAACCAGTCGCAGAGGTTGTGCAGACGCCTGCGATAGAAACCACTATTGCACCAGTTGAATCGCCGCTTGAATCGCCGGTTGAATCGCCAGTTGAATCGCAGGTTGAACCTGTTGCTGAAATCACGCAGGAAAACACTCAAGTAGAAAATCCATTAGTAATAGAATCCGCACCGGAACCCGTAGCGGAAATCACCGTACCCATACCATCAACCAACGACACAACTGCCATAACCAAAAGCGTGGCTAACTCAATCCCGGAATCAGTTCAGGTTGATGTCGAACAGTTCGACCAAACTGATAACACCGCGGGCACACCAGTAGTGGTGGAACTTCCAGAATCCAATACTGATACCGATGCATTCGTCGACAATTTAGGTGAAGATCTAAACGTACCAAGCATCGTAAATTCAGCCACAACAAACGCTGAAGCAGAAGGCGTCATTGTTGCCGACACCAATCGCGCAATAGAGAATGAACGTTGGGTACTTTTTCAGTCCCCTACTAAGTTCACTGTGCAGTTGGCGACCTCCAAAGAACGCGGATACATTATTGATCTGGCGCAAACGCTTGAAGTACTCGATCCGGTGGCCATCTACCCGTTCTTAACCACTAACAGTAAAAACCCTGTTTATGGCTTGCTTAGCGGCTTGTACGACACCCGCTCTGAGGCGATTGCAGCCGTTGATAGCATGAGCGATAACGCCAAGCAGTTCGGCGTCTGGATCCGCCCCGTTAGCGACTTACAAGCGGCTATTAAGTCTAATCGCTAATCAATCGGGCGAATTGTCAGCTCAATTCCAGTAGACAAGTAAGTCAGCAGAGAGGCCTAACACTTAGGCCTTTTTTGCATCACACTCAACATGATTTCGGTGCTTTTTACTTGCAGTTTGTGACATTTTCGCGCATTATAACTCCGAGTGTGAGTTCAACTTAAAAACTAGCCAAGCAGCTACAAAGGCCCTATCAAGCTCTTTAGTACCGCCTGTGGCTCAATTAAGGCTCAATCAAACCAAGAACTCTCACTGTCGGTCTTTCGCTCTTAAGCGGCAACATCAATACCGGCCAGGCTCACAAGCCCACTCTACATTATAAAAACCTACCGCTGGCGGAAAACTCAGAGGGTTTACATGAACGCACTCGATAAACTTGCGGCGCGGGGGCTTTATCGCCCGGAATTTGAGCACGACAACTGCGGCTTTGGCCTGATTGCTCAAATTGATGGTCGCGCATCGCACAAGTTAGTAAAAACAGCAGTTGAAGCACTCGGTCGCATGACGCACCGCGGCGCAATTGCGGCTGATGGAAAATCAGGTGACGGCTGTGGCCTTCTGCTGCGCAAGCCGGTTAATTTTCTACGCACAAAAGCAGACGAAGCAGGCTTTGAAGTCGGGCGTAATTTTGCCACCGGTATGGTTTTTTTAAACCATGATCAGGCATTAGCAGACCTTGCTCGAAATACACTTAACGCTGAAATCGAAGCGCGCAACTTAACCGTTAGCGGATGGCGTGTTGTGCCAACCAACCCTGAAGCCTGCGGTGCAGAAGCCAGAAAAACACTGCCGCAAATTGAACAAATTTTTGTAACTGCACCAAGCTACATGGACGGTGCAGAGTTCAACAGAAACCTTTTTGTTGCACGTCGTAAAGCTGAAATAACACTGCGTGATAAAGATGCGGAATTTTACGTAAATACTTTGTCATCAGATGTGATCCTTTATAAAGGATTAATGATGCCAGATGGCTTACCAAAGTTTTACGAAGATCTAAACGACCCAACACTTGAATCACGCATTGCTGTTTTTCATCAACGTTTTTCAACCAACACAATGCCTCAGTGGCGTTTAGCACAACCGTTTAGGTACTTAGCGCACAACGGTGAGATAAACACTATTCGTGGTAACCGCAACTGGGCTAACGCTCGCGCTTCAAAGTTTCATAGTGAACTGCTTCCAGAATTGCGAGAGCTTCTGCCGCTGGTATCCATGGCGGGTTCTGACTCTATGTCACTAGACAACATGCTTGAAGTAATGATCTCAGGCGGGATGGATATATTCAGAGCAATGCGTCTACTGTTGCCGCCTGCCTGGCAAAACATGAATGCCACTGATCCTGAAATGCGTGCTTGGTTGGAATATGCCTCAATGCACATGGAACCTTGGGACGGCCCTGCAGGTGTAGTGCTAACAGATGGTCGCTATGCCGCTTGCGCACTGGACCGCAACGGCTTACGTCCAGCGCGCTACGTTATCACTCGCGATCGTCACATCACACTAGCCTCCGAGATTGGCGTCTACGACTATGAACCCGAAGATGTTGTTGCTAAAGGTCGGGTAAAGCCCGGGCAGATGTTCGCGATCGATACTGATACCGGCGATATCATGCAGCCTGAAAAAATAGACCACTTGCTAAAAACCAGCCACCCGTATGCACGCTGGTTACAAAGGCATTCACGACACCTACGCTCTAGATTGAGAGACACGCCATCAACCACTCCTGCAATGGATGATGATCTACTTAAAACATATGAAAAAATGTTCGGTGTCACATTTGAAGAGCGTGATCAAATACTACGCGTGCTGGCTGAAGATGCACAAGAAGCTATTGGCTCAATGGGTGATGATACTCCATTCCCGGTGTTCTCGAAAAACGTGCGCTCTCTGTACGAAAACTTTCGCCAACAGTTTGCACAAGTAACGAACCCACCAATAGATCCACTACGCGAATCTATTGTAATGTCATTAGAAACCTGCATCGGTGTTGAACAAAATCTATTTAAAGAAACAGTCGATCACGCTCGACGCTTACTGGTTCGTTCCCCGGTATTATCAAGAGAGAAGTTTGAAACTCTACTCGCAATGAACGATGAAGCTGAGTACAGCAACATCACTATCGATTTAAGTTTTGACCCTAACAGCAAGTCTCTACAGCAAGCCATTACTGATATCACTGAATCAGCTGTGGCTGCTATTCGAAGCGGCGTCACTGTTATTGTTCTAAGCGATAAAAACATCAGGCAAGGCACGCTGCCAGTGCACGCCCTACTCGCTACTGGTGCGGTTCACCATAAATTAATTGAAGTGGGTTTACGCTGCGATGCAAACATTGTAGTGGCCACTGGGACCGCACGCGATCCGCACCATATAGCAGTGCTGGTGGGCTATGGCGCTACTTGTGTCTATCCCTATCTTTCCTATGAATGCATTCAAGGCATGGTTCGCCGTGGTGAACTTGATGGCAAAGATAGCGCGCTTATGGAGCGCAACTATCGAAAAGGCATCAATAAAGGTCTGCTCAAGGTTTTATCCAAGATGGGCATCTCCACCATTGCTAGTTATCGTGGTGCACAACTATTTGAGATTGTCGGGCTGCACGATGAAATCGTTAATCAGTGCTTCATCGGCTCCACCAGTCGCATACAAGGCGCTAACTACGATGACCTCACCAGCGACATTCAAAAACTTGCTAGTGATGCATTTAACAAACGCATAGAGCCTAATCACGGTGGATTACTTAAGTACGTTGAGGGCGGTGAGTACCATGCTTACAACCCGGATGTTGTCAGCACTTTGCAAGCAGCCGTTAACTCTGGCGACTACAGCGACTATGAAAAATATGCCGCGATTGTTGACGGACGCGCAGCTACAGCAGTGCGTGATCTATTAAAACTAAAAACCTCTCAAAGCCCTACCCCGATTGATGAAGTAGAGCCTGCCTCCGATATTATCAGTCGCTTTGACTCAGCTGGAATGTCGCTCGGGGCACTTTCACCTGAAGCACATGAAACGCTCGCGCAAGCTATGAACGTATTAGGCGCGCGCTCAAACTCAGGTGAAGGTGGCGAAGATCCAAAACGTTATGGGACTAATAAAAACTCTAAGATCAAGCAGGTGGCCTCGGGGCGCTTTGGCGTTACACCACATTACCTGGTGAATGCCGAAGTCATTCAGATTAAGATCGCCCAAGGCGCCAAGCCCGGTGAAGGTGGACAGCTACCAGGTCACAAAGTAAACGACATGATTGCCACCTTGCGATACTCAATGCCTGGCGTATCTTTAATATCACCACCACCGCATCATGATATTTACTCGATCGAAGATCTCGCACAGCTTATCTTTGATTTAAAGCAAGTGAACCCGGACGCACTGGTGTCGGTCAAACTGGTAGCTGAAGCAGGTGTGGGCACTATTGCCGCCGGTGTTGCAAAAGCCTATGCGGATTTAATTACTATATCAGGCTATGACGGAGGCACAGGAGCCTCACCACTAACAAGCGTTAAGTATGCAGGCTCTCCCTGGGAGCTCGGCATGTCTGAAACACATCAGATTCTTCGCGCGAACAACCTGCGCGACAAAGTACGCGTACAAACCGATGGCGGTTTAAAGACCGGGCTCGATGTCATAAAGGCAGCGCTACTAGGTGCAGAGAGCTTTGGGTTTGGTACCGGCCCAATGATCGCGATGGGCTGTAAGTTTCTACGTATATGCCATCTGAACAACTGCGCCACCGGTGTTGCAACACAACACAAAATACTACGCATGAAGCATTTTCGCGGTGATGTAGAAAAAGTCGTTCATTATATGGAATTCGTTGCGGAAGATGTCAGGCGTCATCTGGCAAGCTTAGGCTTCCGTAACCTAAATGAGATCATTGGTAGAACGGATCTACTGGAGCAGATAGAAGGCACTACTGAACGCCATAAACGTGTTGACTACAGTCAGCTACTTTCAGATGGCGGCGTTCCATTGGAAGCACCTCGTTACTGTACGCAAAAGCGCAACCGACCTTTTGATAAAGCCGAACTCGCAACTCAAATGGTGGCAGAGTGCTTGCCCGCTATTCAATCGAAAAGCGGTGGCGACTTTAACTTTAAAATAAAGAACGTTAACCGCTCTATTGGTGCGCGTTTATCCGGTGAGATCGCCAAATTACATGGCAACTTAGGTATGTCTGAATCACCCATCAATGTCCACATGAAAGGCACTGCCGGGCAAAGTTTTGGTGTTTGGAACGCAGGCGGATTAAACCTAATGCTTGAAGGCGATGCCAATGACTATGTCGGCAAAGGTATGGCGGGCGGTAAAATCGTTATCAAGCCACCAGTAGGCTCACGCTTCATAAGCAATGAAAATACTATTGTAGGTAACACCTGCTTATACGGGGCCACTGGTGGTCAGATGTATGTATCTGGCCTGGGCGGTGAACGCTTTGCCGTTAGAAACTCAGGTGCCACAGCCGTTATTGAAGGTGTTGGAGATCACGCATGTGAATACATGACCGGTGGCTGCGTAGCAGTGCTCGGTGAAACAGGCGTTAATTTCGGCGCCGGCATGACAGGTGGTTTTGCATTCGTGTTTGATCGACATAACCTTTTTGTTGATCGCTACAATCACGAGCTGATCGATATACAGCGTATCCACCCTGAATCAATGGAAGCGTATCGCCATGTCTTGCAAGAAATGCTTGAAACCCATGTTGCAGAAACCAACAGTGAATGGGGTCGAGAGCTGCTTGAGAACTTCTACAGCTTAAGCTCAAGATTTTGGCTCATCACGCCAAAAGCCGCTGAGCTATCAGCACTGCTTTCGACGCTTAAAAAAGCCGCATAAGGCGCTCCTCCCGCCCGGCCCTCTAAGGCCTGGTGGGATATTCGCCAACCTTTCAGCAAACAGGCTTACTATCCCGCCTTCGCATCTGCGATAATGCTCCAATGGCCGGTCGCATTCCCCAATCTTTTATCGATGATCTACTCACCCGAGTCGATATCGTTGAGGTAATTGATCGTTACGTGCCGCTAAAAAAAGCCGGCGCTAACCACAAGGCCTGCTGCCCATTCCACGGTGAAAAAACACCGTCCTTCAATGTCAGCCAACCAAAGCAGTTTTACCACTGCTTTGGCTGTGGTATGTCAGGCAACGCCATCAGTTTTCTAATGGAATTCGATCACATGCATTTTGTTGATGCGGTTGAATACCTGGCAGATCGAGTCGGCCTTGAAGTGCCACGTGATGCAATAGCTACCATCACACCTTCGCAACAAGGCCTTTACGATGCACTCAATGAGTGCAATCTGTATTACCAACAACAACTAAGGACAACACCGGCGGCTATCGATTATTTAAAAAATCGCGGTATCTCCGGCGACATAGCCCAACGCTATGAAATAGGTTTTGCCCCGGACGCGTGGCACGCACTGGAAGAAAATACCGATTCCAACGATGCATTATTGGTTCAATCCGGAATGCAAATACGCAAAGACTCCGGCAAGTCTCACGACCGATTTCGCAATCGCATTATGTACCCTATTCGTGATCGCCGCGGACGCGTTATAGGCTTTGGTGGCCGAGTGATGGACAACTCAGAGCCCAAATATCTTAATTCCCCGGAAACCCCGCTATTTCAAAAAGGCCGTGAACTCTACGGGCTTTACGAGTTGCGTCGCGCCACACGTGGCAGCCCTGAACGAATTATTGTGGTCGAGGGCTATATGGATGTTATCGCACTGGCCGAAGCGGGTATTGAACACGCCGTAGCAACATTGGGCACCGCCACTTCAAGTGAGCAGGTTGCACAGCTATTTAGAGAGACGGATGAAATAGTCTTTTGTTTTGATGGTGATAACGCCGGTAAAAAAGCCGCATGGCGAGCACTAAATTCCGCTTTGCCATCGCTCAAAGCAGGCCGCGATGCACGTTTTTTGTTTTTACCAGACGGTGAAGATCCAGACTCATTAGTTAAATCGATCGGCACTGAAGCGTTTATGCAGTTGCTAATCGAAGAAGCTATTGAGGCTTCAAGCTTCCTGTTTCAAGAACTTGAACAACAGGCGCAAAAAGGCGCTGATCGCAGCGGCACCGGATACAAAGCACGCTTAGCTGAAATCGCCAAGCCATTAATATCGAATATCCCAACAGGGGTTTACAGAACTCTGGTGGAAGATCAATTGTTTGAAAAAGTAGGAGTCAATGTGTTCGGATCGGAAAAACAACAATCACAAAAAACTTACCACCAAACACAGAAACAACCATCACAGCCCAATATGTCACCCGTTCGCAAAGCATTAATAGCTATTTTGGATTCACCTGAAGTGGTGCTAGAAATAGACCCGGAAGCATATGAATTTTCAATTGATATTCCAGGTGCCACGTTACTGCTAGATGTTATTTCATTAATTGAAAGTAAACCCGACATTACCACCAGCGGCATACTTGAGCGTTATAGAGAAACACAACATTCTGATGCACTGTTAAAGCTGGTACAAGTGGGCATGGCTTCCACTGTTGAATCAGGGATCAATACCCCTTTGAGTGTATTGCAACATGCGATTGAACAATTAAACAAAGAATCGCTCAGAGCTCAGCTTAAAAAAGCCAACCTCAACAAACCGTCTGAAATGAGTGATCAACAAAAAAATGAACTGCGCGAGCGATTGCAGCAGCTTAAAAAACCGTGAGAACCACACGCCTCTTTTTTTCAGACTCACTGACATCTAACAACAACCCCGTTATAACGTTAGATGCAGATGCCTCACGCTACCTCTGCAAAGTCATGCGTTACAAAGAGGGAGATCAAGTAGTACTGTTCAACGGTGACGGTAACGACTACACCGCAACCTTAGTAAGCGCTGGAAAAGCGGCACAATTACAAGTTGAATCAAGCTGTGGAAACCCGACTGAATCACCCTTAAAAATTACATTGGTTCAAGCGCTTGCGAAAGGCACAAAGCTTGATCTAGTCATTCAAAAAGCTACAGAACTTGGTGTCAGCCACATAACACCTGTAAACACCGAACACAGCGTGTTACAGATTGACCAAAAGCGCTCGGTTCGCAAGCTAGATCACTGGAAAAAAGTTGCCAGTAGTGCATGTGCTCAATGCAATCGCAGTGTAGTACCAACCATCGATCCGGTAACGGATCTTGCACAGTGGTTTAAAGATCATGAAAACGAATACAGTGTGCTTATTGATCCGCTCGCAAAGCAGTCATTTAAAGATCTAGGCCAACAACCTACAATGAATATTCTGGTTGGCCCTGAAGGTGGCTTTAGCAAGAACGAGCTAGCGCTGGCCGCTGACACCAATGTGAATACAGTACGGCTGGGGCCCAGGGTGCTGCGCACAGAAACAGCGGGTTTTGCAGCAATTGCTATTGCTCAATCGCATATAGGTGACATGAGCTAATATCTCGCCGCCCAACTCTAGAGCAAAGCACTATGCATTTCTCTTTGCAGGTCATCAATCAATTGTGCCGCCGAACAATGCCGCGATTGGTGGTAATTTACACCAGCCCATAACGACATTAGTTCAAAATCGTTTTCAAGGCTTGCCGCTTTACGTATAGATGCCGTCAATGAGTTTTGTAACGGAAACGCAAGTGTCGCATTACTATTCTCTGTGACTTGCATAAAAAGGTTGGCAATACCACGCGCTGGCCGACCTGAAAAACACCGCGTTAATTGTGTACCACGGTCAGCCAACTGACTGCTGGCTGCCCGGTAAATATCCCGACTACCACACTCATCAACCGTTAAAAAAGCCGTGCCCATTTGCACCGCATCTGCACCACGCTTTCGAAGTGCAACAATATCAGCACCATTCATGATTCCACCACTGGCTATCACTGGCAGTGCACAATGCGATGTAATCTCAGAGACTAATTCCGCAAGCGGTAGCTTTTCATCAGCGCTAAAAGGATCAAAAACACCTCTATGGCCTCCAGCCTCTATGCCTTGCGCCACAATAAAATCTGCACCCGCACTCTCTACTTCTTTTGCTTCGTCTAAACTGGTTGCAGA
The DNA here is from genome assembly GCA_937927895.1 of uncultured Granulosicoccaceae bacterium. Lineage (GTDB taxonomy): Bacteria > Pseudomonadota > Gammaproteobacteria > Granulosicoccales > Granulosicoccaceae. Next base: position 12,471 of record CALGKA010000004.1, read on the forward strand.
CAACGCGACAGCAACCCCTGCTGCATGGATTAACTCTATGATTGCCGCCGGCGGTATACCCAAATGCAGACTCACTAACGACGGCTCATAACCCAAAGCCGCTTTTACTTGCTCTCTTAAATCAGGCAGTTCAGTACGATGCTGCATTGCCTGCGCGTCAATTGATACACGTCGACCTAATGACTCTAACTGTTTTTTCGCTTGATCAACAAGCTTAGCTTGCGGCTCGACAACTTCCGGGAATACAAAGAAGTTGGCATTCCACCCGCAATCAGTTGCGAGCTTTCGTTTAGCACACTCTTTCTGCAGAGCTCGGCATTGGCCATGGATCTGTTCAACAGTCGAATAGGCAAAGCCAAATGACCCCAATGCACCAGCAGCAGCCACCGACGCAACCAATTCCGGCGTAGTAGGACCACCCGCCATCGGCGCTTGCACAATAGCGCACTTAAGGCGCAACCGGTTCTGCACTATCGAGTTCATCGTGTCACCAATTCCAGGCCCTATTCTTGATTAGCCAGACTACAGAGTATGAACCGACATTGTAATCCGAACCAGTAGAACTTTTGAGGTTTAAGCACAGTGGCCAGAACGTTTTGGGCGCGAATTATGCTCAATACGATCCTTCATTAGCGCAGTCGTTATGTGCAAGCCGAGGAGTTCGAGTACAACGCTCGAGCTTTGAAATCAGAATTAACTGGCATCGAATGTGAACCTCACGGTTCCACCGGTTCCATGAAATACCATGAGATTGTCATATGTTGACAGAAGAACAAATACTAAAAGCATCCGAAGACGACTACATGAATGGTGAGCAGCTCGCTTTCTTTAAGCAGCGTTTACTAGACATGCGTCAGTCACTGGTCACAGCGGGTGAGAGCGAACAGATTGGCGACCTTGAGACAGAGCGCTCTGCCGACGAATCAGACCGTGCCACACAAGAAGAACAGTACTGGATTCAGGTTCATATGAAAGAACGTGAAACCAGTCTTATTCGAGATATCGACAAAGCGATTCACAGAATTCGTACCGGTGATTATGGCTTTTGCGATGATACAGGTGAAGAGATAGGGATCAAACGACTATTGATTCGACCTACGTCGAAATACACCGCTGAAGCACAAGCCAGACGTGAACTACAAACCCGTCAATACGCGTCAGCATAAGCAAACACGTATTCAATAGGGTATACGAATTAACGGCATTACGCCGTTATTCGCACGCTAAGTAGAGACCATCAGACAGAGATGTATCTCGCCAAATAGCGGAGTAGCCTAAAGATTTGGCCAACTCACAAGCAGGCGTGAAATCGGGTACTAGCTCATCATACTCAGCCATAAACACGGGCTTATCAGCGTCTATAAAGGCGGTGGCCGCCATACACCACGAATCGAAATAGCAATCTTCAACTAGCATCCAGTCTACTTCATTAACAACGTCTGGCACCATCTCTTCAGCATTCTTTAAGCCTATACCCAACCCACGACTATGTGCTTCGTTGGTAAGCCAGCGCACATACGCTATGCTTTCATCTAAGGTCATTTTGAAGTTAGTTCCTATACCAACAACTTCACCGGTATCGTCGCGAGTCTCATAGTTGTGAGCATCAACGTTATCAATTTCAATCGCATCAAAGCCTTTGGCTTTACACTTATCCATTCTGGCCCGCATGATTGGTGCTAGCGCCTCTATGTTGCCATAGTCCACCCACTGCTCATCGGGAAGGTCCTCATAGCGCTCGCCAATAAACTCCAGCGGGAACAGAACACTGTCGTCTCTAAAGTATTCAACCGTTCCAGCGCTGAAGTAACAAATTAATTTTATGCCTCGAGCTTTTAACTCATTTATCGCAACCTGCGGTACCTCTATATCAATATTATAAACCTGCACCGGCAAGGTTGTATCGATCTTGCCTTGAAGCTGCCATTGCCATTTTAAATTTTCACTGGCTTTAGGCTTCCACCAGTCATCACCGGTGACCGCAATCGGCTCTTGCGCTTCAGGCGTCGTGCTGCCTTCTGCACTGCTGCCTGTGCCGTCATCTATACCATTATCCGTCGTATCAGGGATCAAGCCTTGTCCTGTACCAAGATCATCCGGATTATTGCGATCTGTCGCAGGCACAGTCACAGCTGGAGTGACATCCGCTGGGCCTTGGTCTGTATCAATAACAATAGTAGGCCCGGAACTGTCACAGCCCTGCAAACCCAAAGCAAGCACAATCGCTGCGAAAATAGAGTGTTTATGCATATAGTTAAGCTCTATTGGCAACTGTATCGAAAACTACCATCGAGACTCAAAGGCAAGATCAAAGTTTGAAACTGATATGAACGAGATATCTGGCATAGCTTCTCACGCTCTACTTCATCTTCTACATGAATGGTCGTGTATTCAACATTAAACACGGGCTTACCCGCTTCAATGATTGGAAAGTAACCTTCGCACTCATTCCACTCAAAGCACTCTTCATTGATTAGTAAATCAAAGTAATCTACTACGTCAGGTACAAGCTCAACATTGTTCTTCAATGCCACTGCAAGACCACGCTTGTGCGCCTCATTCGCGAGTATTTTTGTATACACAAGTGCATCTTCTTGAGTGATATCGAAGCCCGTACTGTTAACAAACGCATCGACGTTATCGAGCTCAACACCATCACAACCAAGAGCTACAGCCATATCCATTCTGTTGACCATGAGTTTAGCAATAGTGGGGTTTCTAATATCCAGCCAAAACTCATCGGGAAATCCAATGTGCGCTTCACCAGAACCTACTGCCGCAAACAATTCAGCATCTGGTCGCCATGGCTCATAAGTCCCTGCAGAGAAGTAACAAATCACCTGACGCCCAAGCTCTTGCAGCGGCTGGATATTCTTTTCCGTCAGCTGCTCGAACATGTCTATCACGTAGACATCAGCTTCATAGCTTGTATTGAGTTCGCCTTTTAGCTGCCACGCCCAGGTAGTATTCACATCAAAGCGCGCCCAGTCTCCGTCTGTTATTGGGCTCAAGCCATCACCGAGTAGCATTGTATCGGCGATACCAGGCAAAAGGTATTGGGCAATCGGCTCAAGATCACCTGCTGGCAAAGGGCTAGCCACTGGATCTTTGTCTGCACTGCAAGCTGCCAGCAACAACGATAGCAAGCCCACCGTGTACGATCTTTTAAATCGGGAAATCAACATATAATCTATGCACTTACAATTTAACGGACTGAAAATACTATTCAAGAGCAATTCGCTTAGATTTAATCGACGACAATAATTTCGATTACCTGTTCGCACAGCTTAGCGTGGGCTCTAACTCATAAAATATCGGCCAACTACCCTCAGACTTAAATCCTAGACGCATAACGTAAATAATAAGCTTTAGAAAACAATGATTTGCGAAAACAATCCACGCCCGCCCCGATCTCGGTGCTGCGCTGTTAATTGCAGCAGCCATGTGAAACAGGAACAAAAAAGCCACCTGCAAAAGGTGGCTTCTGAAGTCACAAAATTTTGGTGTCATTACAGTGAGCCGCACCTGCGGCCGTGCAATTGAAAGTAGCTAAAGTATTAGCGCGACTTTAATGACTTAGCCTTTTTATGCTTCAATTCAACTGCCTTATCAAGCCTTGGGTGACTATTCTTGAACTGCACACTAAGATCTTTAACCTGTTCCATAGATCGGATGGTCTCAAAGATCACATGAATCGCCGCGAGAACATCACTGGTGTTACCGCACTCCGAGATCGTGTGCATGTTCCTGATGGGAAAACCAATAGAGGTGGCGGCACAATCAACACTCGCTAACACACCCGCCATACCATCGGTTCCAGTATCGTTGCCGCAAACATCAAGCTGCATTGGAACATCGTGCTTTAATGCTGCCTTCTTTATGTATTGATTGAGATGCTCGGTAACAATAGCGCCCGTTGATACGGTAAACCCTTTACCCATCTCTAGTGGCGCCATATTGCGATCGCCAATACCAGGTGCCGCTACATAGTCGTGATTAACATCGACTGCAATGATTGCATTTGGCTTTAACTCACCCGCCATCACGCGGCTACCAAATCGACCAATCTCTTCATGTGAAGCAAAAGCAAACTGACAACGAACCTTCTTCATAGCAGTTACTCCTGCCACGAGCTTGGCTACTTCAGCAGCGACAAAGCAACCCAACCCATTGTCTAAATAGGCGCCATAAAAAGTATCGGGGCTAAAGGCACGCTTTATTGGTCGATCAAGTAAAATGGTATCGCCAGCGCGAATACCCAACGCCTCGATTTGGCCAGCCTTATCTGCACCGTGAATTTGTAACTCTAAGTAGAGTTGTTTGGGCGTGATACCTTTATCACCTGAACGCTGTGCCGGCGTAGAAAAGTGAATAGCTCCCATCGCCTCTATCGTGCCGCCTTTTATAGCACGGTAGTTACCTGGTTTTTTTGGATCATCGCTGTACAACGTGACCTCATGGCCAATCAGTGTGCAAGGTAGAAACGCATCGCTGTTGATCCAGATTTTTCCGTCCGGCGCTATCTTACGCACCTGCATGCGAATTTTATCGGCGTGGCCAACAATCATTACCGTGAACATATCGTCCTTACCCGGATGAGTATCCCAGACCACTCCAGCATTGCCTTGGAAGCGATGCATGCCCCAGCTCTTTGGCGCAAATTTCTTGATGTAAGGATTTAGTACCCCGTCAGTCATTGCACTTTCAAGCCCCACAGGGCTCGGAGCAGCAATGATATCCCGCATCACTTTGAACTGTGATTCGGGCATTGATTTAGTCCAGGGCTTACTTTTACTCATTTACAATTTCCAGTTAGTTGTATGTGCGGTTTTGACCTGAACTTAAGCGTTAACTATTGACGCCGACTGCGGGCGTAAACCAAGCCATAAACCAATATTAAATTATAGACCTAGATTGGCAATTTAGCAGAACCAATGCGACCTCAAATCAATTAAGCTCAGCACGCATTCGCTCAAGCCGCTTTCTGTTAGCCCCTATATCACTGTGGCCTACACGTGACGATGAACGAATATGAATCTGTTCGCTATCTATGCGCAGCAAAAGGTCGTCAACGAATCGAAATACACGGCTCGTAAAGGTGGCATGTAAAGTATTGGTATCCTGGCTGACAACTTTACCGCCTAGTGACTCGACAACTGTCGCAATAGAGCTGATGGTGTGCGAATTCAGCGCAAGTGGTGTTATGTAGTGACCGGCATCGGTTGGTGACTGCTCACTACAAACACAATTGGGCTTCGTGCCACACAGTGGCAATTTTCCCGCCGTAATTTTAGGCGCCACCATCCGAGCTGACTTAACACCTTGAAAAAGAAAAAAGGCCGCCAGTAATAAAGGAATGAACAATACAGCCAGTAATTTCAAGTCAAACTCCATTCTTGGTAGTTGAAAAGCCTGAGCTTACCAGCCTTCTCGAAATAATTTGTCGCACACTCGCGGCAAACCCATGGTAAAAACGTACGCGTTAACAATCGATTTCCATGATTATCAAAGAATGATCAGATGCCTTTTGCTCGCGCACCATATGATCATAACGAACATCTACTATCATGTCGTTGAGCGCTTTTGATGCTAGCGCATGATCATAACGAAAACCATTCGCTTTTCTGCTACTGACCCAGGTAAATTCACGCGCCTCCGGATGCCTTTCTCTCCAGCTGTCCCTCCACCCATCTGACAGCAACTGTTGAAACAGTTGGGTGGCATAAAACGTTTTTGTCTCGGAATCAACAAACGGTATTCCACAATTGAAGTCACCGATCAGTAAAGAATGCCCCTCAAGCCACGACTTCGGCAATTCCAACAGAGCATTAAACAACGGCATCTGCTCTTTCTTTTGTGGAAAGTGCACCGCCACCATATTAATCTCGACAGTTGGCGACACCGCGATGGTCGCAGAGATTGCTCTGGCCGGAACTGCACTGCCGTCGGGGAATTGTTTTGCCTTCAAGGGTAGTCGTGTCGCTATAAGCAGGCTGTTATCACGCGCTGTTGCAGTCTCTGGAGCATATATAGTATCCAAACCCAAGGCTTTTAAACCTGCCATTAATATAGGCTTACTTTTACCGTGGCGGAATTCTTGAAGAGTGACAATGTCTGGATCATGTCGTTCTATTGTTGCCAATATTTGCTCACAGCGCGTGCCACCACCATGCAGAATATTCCAACTTAGTATTCGCAAAGGCCTCAAGATTTTGAGCCCAGACCATGCACCAGCGGGCTAATCAGCCGCCCTTTAAACCCGATCAAAGAGTAGACCACCCAGAGACAAAATATTTCTTCTCCCACTCTTTCCAATACTGTTCCATTTGCTCTACTGAACTACTCACACGTACCTCATGTTTAAGTGGATCTTTGCGATTCGGGCTAAAATCCGTGAGATGCAAAACAAAGGCTGGATAGTCTTTGGATTTTTCTTCTTTGTTTGTCTTCCATAACATTAGCTTGCGTACCATAGTGGCGCCACGTAGCTCCTTGGTAGCAACCGATCGCTTTAATAATTCACTGACAGGTAATTTTAGCTCTTCACTAATTACGTTAGCCGAGGGTATTTCTACTATGTCAGTTAACTGTGTGAATCGAATATCGTCTTTAGTGGCTTTTTTATCGTCGCGAATTCTTATAAATTGCGGCGATATAATACTGCACAGCGGCAAGCGCCTAATACCTTCCCATAGTTTTTCTGCTTCATTCCATTCAAGCACCATTTTATCAATAGTGTTGCCACGTGATGTTCTGGCAATGATATCAAGACACGATATCTCAAAGACAATGCCAGGCGCTATCATGCGATACGCCACGCGATCAGAATTAACTTCGGCATACTCACTTTCCACTACATGTTCTTCTAACATTTTAAGCAGTTCGGTTCGTTGATCGTCACTAAAACCACCGCCGACACGACCAATCACATGAAAGGTATCGTCTTGTCGAATAGAGGCGAGCATTACGTCGTGCAACATACCAGACCTATCATCCAAACCTTCGGTAAAACCGATAGCGACAAGATCAATAGTGTGGCGCAGCTTAACTTTAAACACACCAGCGGTATCACTTCGGGCCACAACACCTTCCGCGCTTTCACCATCTACCCACTTTTTAAACTGCTTTAAGACCGCTTTGCTGCCGTCACCAATTACTGTCTCTACCGGGTGCACGCGATCTCCATCACCGAATATTTCAGTCATCCGATCAAAGCGCTCAGCATAGTGTCCACTGCGCTGTTCGTCGTTCCATTCGTAGATATTAAAAACACCGAAGCACAAACTTTCTACATCTTCGACTGATTTTGGAGCACGCGCTACGCGCACAACATCGTGTACGCGCGGACGGTTACCATCTGGACGACGGACATAGAGTTCACCACCGAATATCGCAAAACGCACACCCGTTTTATCTAACGCCTCTTTTGCTTCCTCATGAAACGCTGCCCCCATCCGGATAGTGCCACCCGGGTTAATAGTGAACACCTCACCCTCGTTGTACACCAAACAAGTAAACTCACCGTCTATTTTACGACTAATATGATAATCACCCGATGGAATACGCCGTTTGGCCAAATCCCTATCAAGTGCCATTGTCATCTGACCCAGCTGGCGGCGGCGCATTCGTACACGCTGCAAAATAGTGTTATCCGACAAGGCGTCCGCTTTACCGGTGTAGTAGTTGGCTACCCGCTTTTTAAGTGCATCTTGATTTATAAGCCCCACTTGCACAAACCCCTTATTTTTTCTGCTTAGCCGGTTTACCGGAAGCACTTTTTTGTTTCCCACCTGACATCGCATTCACCGCCATTGCCACTTCTGCTCGAAGGTTGTCACTTTCTGCGACCGCCTTTAACAGTCTGCGCCTTGATCCAAGAGGAATTTCTAACTCTTTTAGATCAGCGTCAGTCAGTTCAGTCAGCACATCAACATCAATCTCGTTTTCAATAAAGAGTGGCAAATATTTGCCCATCCGAACGCTTTTTAACCAAACGCCTAGATCATCATTAGTGATGGCACTTGCATCGACAACCGGCGCTTGCTCTTCCAACTCAGTTCTAGCTTTCGCGGCTTTTATAGGCTTTTTGTCAGCTGCATCTTTCTCAACAGCAGCTTTTTTATCTGCTACTGGTTTTTTAAGTGCTTCTTTCTTAGTTGCTTCTTTCTTAGGCGCTGTTTTCTTCTCTGCAGCGGTTTTTTCAGCAGACTTTTCTTCCGCTTCTACAGGCTTTTGAGGCACTGCGGATTTTTTAGCGACCTTCTTGGCTTTCGGCTCTTTACCTACTGAAGATTTTTCCGATGATTCAGTAGTATCCACTTTCTTACTTACTGAGGGCACTTTTAATTCAAGATTAGAAAGATGTAGTAACAGTATGTATTTGTCGCCATCAACTCGACCTTCAAGAAACCCACGATACGGAATGCTGCCACTACGAAAGATCAATGGATCACGACCTTTACTTCCACCTCCGATCATCATTAATGAATTTGACTCGGACAATTCTTTAGCCATGCCATACAGGAAATCGTAAGTAAGACCATTGATATGTACAATTTGCAGTTTTGATGCAAAAACAAAACGCCTGACTGCTTCTTCTTTGTCTATTTTTCTGCCAGTCCATGTCAATGGAATTTCCATATCGACGTTTGCTTCAGCACGGTTACGAGGCCTTTTTTCCCTTACTTTTCCTTCAGGGTCTCGTACTATCTCTGACTGTTCAATGCGGTAAACAATGCCATCTTCGGAATTAACAAATACCTTCGATACACCCCACAGATAGAGGCCACAGATCTCCATATCAACTTCTGGGTCGCTTTCGATTAAAGCCTTTACTAACGCTTCTGACTCTCCATCATACTTTTCAAGTAACGTGTCGTAGTCATGGTCAACTGTTGCTTTAAGAATCTTTCGCGTTTGAGCAGATTGGCCTTCATCATCTACATAACGAATCTCTTCAGGCACACCAGTAGTCTCGGCCTTAACTACAGCATCACGGCTTCTACTATCAGTAAGATTCACATTAGGCATTGCGCATCTCCCCCAGTCGCTTGATATTTCTAGAGCATTTCAAAATCAAATTCCCCTATTTCTTCGCTTTCGTCTTCATCGTCACCGACAAAACACACAGCAGCTTGATCAAGCCCGACAAATTCAATGGCCGATGGCTTACCAACCATCATCCAAATCATGCCATCGGGAGTTCCCATTAAAAATGCGGGGTCCGCTGATATTCCATCTCGGTATAAAAAATCAAAGCGAAATATTTTCCCGGCTGCTAACTCTTTGCCCAGCGCGGGATCAAACTCATCATTTGTGCCGAGCAAGTACACTAATCTTGAGCTGTAATTTAGAAACTCATCTATAGATACTGTTTGCTCGAGCGGAATCGTCACATCAAAGCTTGAGGGCAGCATGGGTAGATCTTCACCTGATAAATTTACAGGCTTAAGCTCATTGCGCTCAACCCATTCACCTTCGCTATTTACATAACCCAGTGCAGTACCACCGTACGGTATAAGCGTTTTACCATCATTTGCTAGTGTAGCAAGACTACAGCGATTACCATCAATATCACGGGTCTCTATATCGACCGATCCATAAAGCTTACGTCGATCGATTTTATTAAGCTCACAATCAAATTCAGAGCTACCGTATTTAAACTTCAATGCTCTTGGCATAGAGCCCCCTTTTAATGGTTAATCTAATATTTTTGCTAATCTTTCAACTAACTACAGAGCTGTTCAGTTTTTTCCAATGCTGAACTAAAGGCCGCTACCCCTTCATCCATAGGTCGGCATGCAACCCCTCGATCATCTATATAGGCACTAGCAGCAGGCTTGCCGACTCCGGTATGCACACGATCAAACGCAAAGCCATGTGTGTTTAACCAATCTTCAATGCGTGAGACTGCTTTACGGTACTCAGCTGACGCGGTTGCCTCTTGCGCAAGCCTGGACGTAAGTACTACGACATCTGAAAATTTAGCTAGCTTTCTAGTGAACTCAACTGCACCATCGACTGGATCACCAATTTCAGACAAATTGGTGGCACCGTGGTTTTGCGCCAACACACCGTCTAGATCAACACATACTGTTGCACGGCTTGTGCGTTTAAAGCTGCGTTTTCTATCTGCTGCACGTTTGGGTTTTTCAGCACGCAGTTGCTCACCTCGCTTACCTTGAACACCACGAATAGTAATCCGACTATGATTGTCAGGGGCAGTAGCCGCTGGCGGTGGTGGCCCCCCAACACATTGCAACATTGCATCAATCGCTGCGTGCCCTGATAACCATGGATCATCTAGCCACTCATCGCCGCTCCAAACAGTGGCGTAGTGGTCTCGGGTATGGTGCAAGCCCGGCAATCTAAACCACGCGCCCAGTGTATCTTCACCCTCTTTTTGAACTTTTGGTTTTTTAGGGAAGGTTTCGGGTTCTTCGCTTAAGTTGGTCTCTTCCCAGGTAGAGACAATATCCCATGCAAACGCAAACACGTGTTCGGTTGGTGCCGGCTCTTCAAACAATACCCATAAGTGGTAACCACCGTTGTTATTCGAATCAAATAGCAGTGGGTCATAGCCCATGTTTTGAAGTTTACGCCACCACTTCAATACACCTACCAGGTTTCGCCGTGAGTGTTCTTCTGCATCCGCTTTATGATCGTCGTGCATATCGATATCAATACCAAGCCAACGACTAGTATTCTCTTTGCTTTTCGCATGCAAACCGATAATCTGCGGACGTCTGCGATGCTGGCTAGCAAAGTGGCGGCTAAGTTTGTCTAGAGTGACCATATCCGGACCACGCTTGGTGGCTACAGGTAAAGTCATGGCCTTATAGGTACGACCAAGCTTTTTCTGTTCGCCTTCCGTCAGGGATGCATACTGTCCCCACACATCTTTGCGATTAACGAGCTTTTCCATTGCCCACTCTGCAAGTTCGCGCGAGCGCGATTTCCATTCTTCTGCAACTATTTCGTAATGACTGGCCATGAGATATTCGGAGCTCTTGTGAACTCTCTTAGTATAATGCGCTATATGTTGTAGATTATGTGATCAGTGCCTTTGACCACCCCTTGATTATAGGAAACCTGACGCAACACCATACTCTAATGTGCAGATTTATTGCAAAGTCATGCGATACAGCAATCAAAAATGAGCACTTCACGGCTCGCCATTGTGAACAGATTTCTCTATATTCCCCTTACGCTTTAAGACATTCGATCTCAAATGACACAAACGCTGCGCAATATCTGCCATATCGCTATCACGGAACTCAAACGCACCTTGATTACCCGCCGAGGGCTAATTTCACTTACCGCATTTGCTCTCGTGTGGCTGCTATTGCTAGCGGTTGTGATACGTCGTGCACCCATGCTTATCGCCAACGGTACGGCTTTTGGTTCAATGTTTAAGTCTGAGTCAATTTTATCTCTTGCCAAATGGCATGTACCCGAGTTTGGTATATTTTGGATTATTGCTCTCTATTTGTTCCCTATGTTCTGCCTTGTATTTGCAGCCGATCAAACGGCCTCGGATAAAACACGCGGAACACTTAAACTATTAACTTTGCACACCAGTAGAACCAGTATTTTTTTCGGTCGTTTTATCGGGCTTATGTTAGTTCAAAGCCTAATCATTGCAGTTGCACTTTTAAGTACCCTTGTACTTGCAACCATTAGAGAACCATCACTCCTAAGCGCATCACTAAACAACTCTTTTTATGTATGGATTAACCTGCTTATTGTGATAGCACCATATACTGCACTTATGGCGTTAATTTCATTAGTGGCTAAGTCCGGCATGCAAGCGGTCAACTATGCGGCCATTTTGTGGATATTATTTATGGTTGCAGTCTATTGGCTCTCTAGCCGATTTCCAGAAGCCGCCCTCTTAAAAGGATTTATTCCAGGCTCACAAATTAGTGAGTTAGCACAACACTATACATGGGATTCACTAAGCACCGCTTTAGCACCAGCGCTTCAAACACTGGCGTTTTTAACTTGCGGATTAATATTGATCCATAGGATTGACCTATAGTGGATATCATTCGCTGCACTAACGTAACAAAACGCTATGGCAAATTGCGCGCGCTCGACAACGTTACCTTAAACGTTCAAGCGGGAAAACCAATTGCTTTAATCGGGCCTAATGGCGCTGGTAAAACCACACTAATGAGCGTTTTAAGTGGTTTTATCAAAGCCTCAAATGGCAGTGCTACTGTCTGTGGCAAACAACCCGGCCATGCCAGTTTAAAAAGCAAACTTTCGACGCTACCACAAGATGCCTTATTTGATCCAAACTTCACTGTAGGCTCACAGCTTAAGTTGTACGCAAAATTACGTGGAATAGCCAATGCAAAAAAGGAAGTACAGAGGGTTTTAGCACTGGTGCAACTGCAAGATAAAATAAACAGCAAGCCAACTGATTTAAGTCACGGCATGCGCAAGCGTTTGTTAATTGCACAAGCCCTGCTTGGTCAACCTGAACTGATCTTGTTAGACGAACCCACTGCAGGTATTGACCCACCGAATGCCAAGTTAATTCGCGATTTAATTACAGCAGAATCTAATAACACTACTTTTATTGTTAGCTCGCATAACTTAGATGAACTCGAAAAGGTCTGCGAAACCGTCATTCAGTTAGTAGACGGTAAACTTGTCTCACAAGGCCCAATATCAGATGAAGCCTCTGAGCAGGGTTTTCTCACCCTTGTTACCGATTCAGATGCATTGCAAAGTATCAATAAGCTTAGTGGCTTAATCAGTGTCAATCAGAACCAAATGAGCGACTACATTGTTGAATTTGATGCTGTCACACACCAACACTTTCATATCACACTATTACAGCAACTCGCCGATGACAACATACGCTATAAACGTTTGATTAATGGCCGCACTCTAGAAGAGAAAATGTACCGACTCGACCAAGCTACATAGCGCCAAATACCCAAACGCTTAAAAGTCGGTAGCAACACCACCTTCTGCTTTGCGCTTTTCTACAAATTGCTCTAGCTCTTCCTTAATAGCAGCATCAAGCGCAGGCTCTGAATAGGTAGCTATTCGCTCCTTCCAGACTTTATTCGCTTTTTGCATGGCATTAGGACTTCCTGCCTCCTCCCAGGATTCAAAGTTTCGCCAATCGCTTAAGATTGGACTGTAAAACGCATCCCTGAAACGCTCTTGAGTATGTGCGGTACCAAAGAAGTGGCCGCCCGGCCCTACATCATTAATGGCTCTTAGGCCAAGCGCGTCTTCTGAAAAATCTAATGGCTCTAGAAATTCTGCCACCATTTGCAGCAGGTCGATATCCAGAATTAATTTCTCAAAAGAACAACACAAACCGCCTTCCATCCAGCCAGCACCATGCTTTAGTAAATGGCCGCCACTATTGATTCCACCCCATAAAGAAAACACCGATTCATAAGCTGCCTGTGCATCAACCGTATTAGCCGCACATACATTCGAAGTACGGTACGGAATCTTGTAACGTCGCGCCAGTTGCCCACCAATGTGCTGTGCCTTCATGTATTCCGGTGTACCAAACGCAGGTGCGCCCGATTGCATATCAACGTTGGAAGTAAAGCCACCATACATGGCGGGCGCACCTGGATTTACCATTTGAGAAAACGCTATCCCTGCTAGGGCCTCAGCGTTTTGTAGCACTAGTGCGCCTGCTATGGTGACAGGCGCCATGGCACCCGATAAAGTAAATGGCGTAATAACCACAGGTTGATTCATTGACGCCATATCGATAATACCTTGCATCATCGGTATATCTAATTGCAGCGGTGAATTAGTATTAATAATAGTAAAAACCGAAGGCTCAGCCGCTAATTGCTCACGACTCACACCACGGCCGATGCGGGTCATTTCTATTGCATCTGTTACTCGCTGGTGACCAAGGGAATAAATACAATAGGTTTTATCAGTAAGGGTAATAAAGTCAGAAATACACTCCAGGTGCCTAACGGATGCATGTATATCTGTCGGTTCAACAGGGTACCCACCACTGAAATGCAGAATATTGTGCATTTGACCAAGCCGTAGGAAATTTCTATAGTCTTCTTGATTGCCGGAGCGCCTGCCATGATCAAGGCAAGAACTGTTTGGCGCACTGGCCATTAAACCAAACAGCAGTTGGTCGCCACCTACTTTTAGATTATGCGCCGGGTTTCTAGCATGCAGTGTGAATTTCGCAGGCACAGTAGATAAAGACTGTTCGATCAAGTGCTCATCAAAACGCACGTGCAAGGTAGAGTCATCAATTTCAGCCCCTGCCTGCCGCATTATTTTTCTTGCACCCTCATGCAGAACCTTGATCCCGGTTTCAGATAATAATTGCAACGAAGCGCAATGAATCTGATCAAGCGCTTCTACCGAGGCTAAATCGACCGGTGGGAAATGCCGCACTGGCTGACGAAAAGGCTTTTGCGGCACTGCATTTTTAACCGCAGTGCCGCTTGTCTTTCGCCTGCGTGGCCGACGACCTTTAGATTTACCAGAATCATTTGTCATTAACTTTTGCTGCCTGCCAGATAAACGTCTGAGTTTGGTAAAAACTCTTGGGAAATATTTTATGGGGTCGCCGAAACTTGATAGAATTGCCGACCAAGCGAATATTCAAGTACATCAGAGCACATCACAGTTGAACTATATAAGCACACGCGGTGGCGAATCACTTACCCTCGCGCAAATTCTCACTCGCGGCACTGCAAAAGATGGCGGTTTGTTTGTACCTGAAAGCTGGCCGGCAATCAATCAACAACAGCTCGATGAACTGCTAGAAGGCGAATACGCAGAGATTGCGGGTCGCGTTCTGGCGCATTTTGGTGGCGATACACTACCTGGTAATGTGGCCACCAATGCAATTCACGCTGCCATGCAATCATTCGCAGCACCCGTTGGCCCACCAGTGACCGCACTGGAAGAAGGCCTCTGGGCACTTGAACTTATCCACGGGCCAACCCTTGCTTTTAAAGATTTCGCCCTGGCGCCATTGGCCGAAATTATTGCCCAAACGCTTAAGCACCAGAATCGTCAAGCCACAGTACTGTGTGCCACATCCGGTGATACCGGTGCCGCCACCGTTTCAGCTTTTGCGAACCGCGAGAATTTAAACGCAGTGGTGTTATTTCCCGCAGGTGGCGTTTCAGATTTTCAGCGTAAACAAATGACCACCACTGGCGCTAAGAACGTATTAACTCTGTGTGTAGATGGTGACTTCGATACCTGCCAAAACATAGTAAAAGCATTGTACCAAACCGAAGCTGCAACGCAGTATAGCTATACGGCCGTAAACTCAATTAATATGATTCGCATCTTGCTGCAAACAGCTTATTATTTTCGTAGCAGTGGAATTGTTAAAGCTAAAACGGGCAAGCCGAGTAACTTTGTCGTACCCACTGGTAACTTCGGTAATATATATGCAGCGTACATTGCCAAACAAATGGGCGCCCCCGTTAATCGATTGATTATTACTTCAAACGATAACGACGTACTACCACGACTATTTGATAGTAGTAGCATGCAAGGGCAACAAACCATTAAAACTATCTCGCCCTCTATGGATATTCAAGTATCAAGCAACTTCGAAAGATTACTGTGGCATATAAAAAGCGGCGATGGCTCAGCCGTACAAGCCGCACAACAATCACTTGAATCTGATAACGGTTATGAGCTATCCGGCATTGAAATGCTATCACTGATGCAAGATTTTTCAGCGGTCAAGTGTTCAGAGGCTGAAGCCAATGATGCCATGCTCTATATGCAAACGCGCTTTAACAAAACGGTCTGTCCACATACTGCCACTGCGGTACACGCTATACGCCAACTACTATCCGATACAGATGCAAGCAAAGCCGACGCTGAAACCATTTTGGTTGAAACTGCACACCCGGCAAAATTCAGTGCCGCCGTTGAAAAAGCCACAGGTGTAAAACCAACCATTCCAGTACTTGCATCAGATATGATGAATAAAAAAGAATCGTTTGTGTCGGTAGCGGCAACTGCAAGTGCTGTGCAATCAGCTATAGACACGTTCTTAGCTACCGCTTAACACAAATTAACATTCGCTTAATCTAGTGTAAAAATATTGACTGCACAGCCAATTCTCGGCTGTAGTCTTACACCATTGCCAATCTTTTCTTTACGCTATGAAAGCGTGACGGGCATCGCACTCTATAGCGTGCGGAAAGCATAACCAACTTAATCTATGGCCGGGCCCTCAAGACAGGCCTTCTTCTTAGTAGAAATCTCAACTAATACTTCAGCCCCGCACTCATCTAGCCGATTGCCTAGTTAAGGGACCTCGACCCTGGCGCCCAAAAACTGACGTATAGCATTAAATGGCTGAACACAAGCCCCAAAAATCTAAGCAACACGCTGTTGGACTTGAGCCCCGGCAGCATGCGACCGTACGCAACAGTAAAATAAGCCCTCTAATAGAAGTGCTAGAGCCTCGCGTACTGTTTTCCGCAGACGCCTTTGGACTGCCGGTTTTAGGTCTTGTCGAAAATGACGCATCGCTATACGACACCGGCATCAATGATCACATGGGTAACTCCATAGTTGCCGTTGCTCCGCTGGAATTAATTTTTCTAGACCCAACCCTGCCGCAAAGCGATTTGATTCTTGACGATCTCACTAAACAGAAGTCTGAAGGTCGCAATCTAGAGGTAGTAATTTTGTCAAGCGACACTAACGGCTTGGATACCATTAGTAACGCGCTAACAGGCAAGTCAAACGTCAGCTCAATACATATTATTTCCCATGGTACAAACGAAGGCGTACAGCTTGGCGACACATGGCTTAATATTGATGCAATAGCGCAGTATAAAAATCAGCTGAATCAGTGGCAGAGCTCACTCACCGAAGATGCTGACATGCTTATCTACGGTTGTAATCTAGCAGCTTCCGCAGATGGCATAGCACTTCTTGATGCCTTGGCAGCCGAGACCAACACCGATATAGCCGCCAGTATCGATAGTACCGGCCATGACAATCTAGGGGCAAACTGGAGCCTTGAATACTCAAATGGCTCTATAGACAGTGACATTGCACTTACTGTTGAAGCGCAATTATCCTGGGAAAATGAACTGGCTGCCGTACTAGCAGCTGCTGCAGATGATCTCGGACAGCAGCACTACAATACGCCATTCATCGTCACAGATAGCACTACATTCGATGGTTCACATAATGGAATACCAATAGATGTAACCGGCAATGACAGCATTGACGGCGGCACCATTAATCTTGTTAACGTGCTAAACGAAAAAAACGGCAGTGTTAATGCGAACCCGAACAACACCTTTACCTTTACACCAGACACAGACCACCAAGGCCTTGCGAGCTTTGATTATATTGTCACTGATGATCACGGTACTTTGGAAAACCATTGGTCACTCGACAACACCGCAATCGATGAAACAGGCAACAATAACGGGACACTTTATGGGGAATTTGGTAACAACGGCCACATTGACCTGCAATCAATAAACTACCCGGATTCATTTACTCTATCGTTTGAATTTAAAGTGGGGTCGATACCATCTATTGCCGACCTTGAGACATTTTTTAATCTAGGCTTATTCGCTTACAACGGCACTAGTGTGGTATCAACTTCTACTGTTATTTGGATTGGTATCATAGACGGCGAACTGGTTACCTCGCTTCGGGGCATGGACGATACCGCAATAGAAAGTAATATTATAGAAAACGCCAGCCAATGGAATGACGAAAACTGGCACAGCTACACGCTGACAGTAGACAACAGCGGTAGCTCCCCAATATCTTCAGTATACATAGATGGTAATCTTAAATCGGACAACCTTTTCAACAACGGCGCAGGTGGATTTAACGTTTCAAGAAGCACTATCCTGGGCATGACTGAAACTCTAATAGGCGGCATTTTCAACCTTGAAAAGCACGACATGCAAAACGTTCGTATTTACGATGGGGTAAAATCATTTGATATAGATACAGTTACACTTGATTTACAAAAGCATGTCGGCCCAAGTATTAACATTCGCGCACCTGCTATTGAATTAGATGAAGATTCAAGTCATAGCCCGACAATAAGTATAGACTATACGGGTGAAGCTACAGACCAGCTTACTGCAAACGTAGTGGCAAAACACGGCTCGCTCACCAATGGTTTAAATCCTATTCCACCTGGCGCTACGGCAGTTTCTCAAGATAGCAATCAATTGTCTGTCTCTGGCACGAAAGCTCAAGTGGAAGACATACTGAACTCCATAGTATATACACCGATAGCCAATTACCACGGCAGTGATACTATCGAAATACAGGTCGACCTCGACCTTGAGTTTCAATTAGACGCAACTACAGTCCACCAAAGCGATTCTGCGAACAACACAAAAGAACTCTTTGTAAATGATCCAGATCGGGGTGAAGTGCTTAATCTCGAAAATGGAGAATATGCAAGAGCTATAGATTCGTTCGCTGGCGCACAGGAGTTAACCTTCAGCGCATGGGTAAATCTCGATCAAGCAAGCGCACGTGGCGCTGAGGTCCTAAGCGTCGCTGACAAGGCCGGCCTGCGACTCAATTACACGCAAAACTTCGAAGATTCCAACCAGCAAGTTTTTAAAGGCTTAACGGGCTTCTTTCATAACGAAGATGAAAATGATTGGGTGTCTCTTTCGCACGATATTGACCTGCAAGGATCTGGCTGGCACCACGTGGCCTACTCTGTAGCAGACGGTTATCAAAGGCTTTATCTTGACGGAGCTATAGTCGCGCAGAGTAGCATCACTGCAAGTCAAGATAAGGACATAATCTGGTTCGGTGGACCACAAGAACGGGCGGGCACTTTCATTGGAGTCCATGCCGACAACCAGAACCATAATTTCGATTTTAACGGAAAAATAGATGACGCCCGTTTGCACAGCAGACTCCTATCAGAAGACGAAATAGCAACTCTTGCTGATCCAGCTAACGGACAACCAAGCGGTGCGAGTAAAAATATAAATGTAGATATTAATGCCGTTAATGACGCCCCTGCTATTCAACCAGAATCAAGTAGCGTAACGTTTTCCGAAACGATAAACCCAAATGACTCTATACCCGTTGTCATTTCTAGTAACATAGAAATCACGGATATAGAGTCTGAATTCCCTGGCGGCGGCTTAAACGGCGCATCCGTGACAATACAAAGAGCAGATCCAGCTGACAACACTGCTCCACTTAAAAGCCCGTTCGATAGCTTTTTTTATAAAACCGTAGATCTAAACAATGAAGCCACCCTGGATAACTCGCTAGTACCCGGCCAGGCAATCATTGGTGTAGACTTCGCCACCGTTACATCCAATTCTGAAGGCCTACTATCACTTGAGTTTAATAACAACGCGACAACTCAAAATGTAAGCGAATTTCTACAGACTATTACTTACAGAAATATTAGTGACGCACCACCGCAGATATTAGAGCTCTTATGGACATTTAATGATGCCGGGCTTGATATTTACAACATAGCTGACCCCAACGCCGAAGAAGTCTCTACATCTTTGTCTTTTGTAAACATTGCGACTGTCAATCATCCGTTGGAAGTTAAAACGAATATTCCACTTACAGTGGGTTTCGACACCACTACTAATATTCTGACTAGCACTTTGGAGACAATTGATCCAGAGAGCGATCCGTCAGAAATTGTCTATAAACTGAACTCTCAGAGCAATATCGGCTATCTAGAAAAATACATTCCCGGCTCGCCCCAGCCTGAGCCGCAGAGGCTGAGTCCAGACAATGCTTTCACCCAGGCAGACATAAACTCAAGCTTTATACGCTACGTATCAATAGAGGACAACAGTAGTCCGCAAACGGATATATTCCAATTTAGCGTTCGAGATGGAAAAGGATCTAACATACAAACCGCTTTAACTATTGAAACAGACATATTAACTGATCCGCCGATACTAACACCTGGGCCTGGCCTAGCTACCTATACCGAATTGACAGCTCCGGTTATCCTGGATTCTGGAATCACAGTTACTGATGCCGAGTTAGATGTAGGCAACTACGAAGGCGCCACTCTATCGATTAGTAGATATGACAATATTAACAACCTTGCGATACCTAACGCTGATGATCAAATTGACGGTAACACTAACAGCGGTGGCAATCTAGATCTTGATAACGGCAACATAATATACGCAGGGAATAATGTTGGCACCTACACTAATACGTTTGGCACTCTGGAGCTCGAATTCAATGCAACAGCCAACAGCACTATTGCTAATAGCGTATTGCGTTCGATTACTTACTCAAATACAAGCAACAATCCAACACCGCTATCAAACGATACCGAAACCGTATTTTTTCAATGGCAATTTAGCGATGAATCATCTACTGTAAGTACGATTACTCCGGTTGCGCTCACATCAATCAACGAGGCACCTAGTAGCAACGATAAAACCGTTAACCTTAACGAAGATACTGAGTACGAATTCTCAGACACAGACTTCGACTTTTACGATATAGATGCTGACAGCTTTAATTCAGTAGTAATAATTACGCCACCGACATATGGCCAGCTACTTTTGTCTGGCAGTACAGTGGTTGCCAATCAATCTATCAATGTAAATTCAATACCTAACCTGCGCTATATACCATCGCTTCACAGTTACGGTACCGCCAACGACTCTTTTACTTTTCATGTTCAAGATGACGGCGAGCAGTTTAACGGTGGTCAAAACACGAGCACTGCTACCAATCAATTCACATTCAATATCGCTAGCGTGAACGATGCACCAATGGGTAGCGACAACACCCTTACCACCCCGGAAGACACTACCTTGACATTCGCGGTCAGTGATTTTGGATACACAGATATAGACAACAACACTTTACTGGCAGTACGAATTGATAGCTTACCCAGTAAAGGCACACTAATGCTGCCTAACACTGAAGTAGTATCCACTCAAACCATTAGCAGCGCAGATATTAGCGACCTTGAATTTATACCGGAGGCCAACGCCAATGGCTTAGGATACGACACCTTTTCATTTACTGTTCAAGATGACGGTGGCACTGCCAACGGTGGCACTGCCACAGCTATCAGCAGCAACAACATAACCATCGATGTGACCAGTATCAATGATGCACCAACGGGCACAGACAATACTGTATCAGGCTCAGAAGATACACCCTATACATTCAACCCTGCAGACTTTGGATTCTCTGACAGTGACAACAATAGTTTCGATGCCGTTATTATTGAAACCCTGCCAACCAATGGTCAGCTGACAATTGACAACAGACCGGTATCACTCGCCGAGAAAATACAGTTTTCAGAGATCACTAAACTCAGCCTTAGTGCACAAGCCGAACAGTCCGGTGTGGCTTATGACTCGTTTGAATTTTTAGTAAGAGATAACGGCGGTGTTGACAATGGCGGACTAAATACCAGCACTAACGCGAGTGTAATGACGATCGACATTAAAAGCGTTAACGATGAGCCTTCCGGCACCAATAAAACTATACAGCTACTTGAAGATAACACATACGTATTTACCGCTACTGATTTTGGGTTTACAGACCTTAATGACAATAACAGCCTTAAAGCTGTTCATATTAAGACACTACCAGGCAACGGCGAATTAAAACTAAATAACCTTCCCGTATCAGCGGGACAAGTAATTACGGCATCAGACGTTACAGCGCTAATTTTTACACCAATCAGCGACTCACATGGCAATATCGCTGACCACTTCACTTTTGCAGTCCAGGATGACGGTGGCGTTGAGAACAACGGCATTGATACAGATACTACCCCGAACCAGATATCATTCGATCTCATGAGTGTTAACGACCCACCAGAGGGCCGCAATAACACCCTAACTACTCCTGAAGATACCGAGCTCCTATTCACTGCAAATGACTTCGGCTACTCAGATCTGGATAGCAACATTTTTCAGGCAGTACGCATAGATACACTGCCGGCCAATGGCCAACTTATACTTTCCGGCGCACCGGTTACTTCCGGACAAGTCATTAGCATTGCGAACATTAGCCTGCTTAAATTCATTCCAGCACCAAACGTAAACCAAGCAGGCTACGACGCATTCAGTTTTTCCGTACAAGATAACGGCGGCACAACTAACGGTGGTTTCGATACCGCGCTCGCCAGTAGTATTATAAAGATTAATGTCACGAGTGTTAATGATGCGCCTGCGGGCACAGACAGCACGGTATCAACTCTAGAAGATTCCACCTACCAGTTTAGCCCAGCTGACTTTGGCTTTACTGATAGTGACAACAATAGCTTTATGTCTGTATTGATTGAACCACCAGTTAACGGACAACTGACTCTTTCGGGATTACCATTATCTAGCAGCACTGAAATACTATACGCAGATATTTCGAGCCTGCAGTTTACACCACAGACCGATCAGTTTGGCGTAGCGTATAGTGCATTTGATTTTGCTGTAAGAGATAACGGCGGTGTAAGCAACGGCGGTGAAGATACTAGCGCGACTACAAATGTAATGACGCTAAATATCGGCAGCGTTAACGATGCACCGTCAGGCAAAAATAACACCATCACGCTACATGAAGATTCTACATACGTTTTTACACCAGTAGACTTCGGATTCAGCGATCCTGTTGATGGCCACGACTTATCTTCAGTAACGATCAACACTTTACCTGGCAACGGAACGCTCAACCTTACGGACAACAGTGTAGTCGTTATAAATCAGAGACTAGATGCATCACAAATATCAAATCTAGTATTTACCCCGGCAAACAATGCTCACGGTAGCGGATACGATAATTTCACATTTACAGTACAAGATAACGGTGGTGCAGGGAACGGCGGGATAGACACAGACCAAAGTGCTAAAACAATAACTTTTAACGTACTATCGGTGAATGATGCTCCTAACGGCAGCGACTCTACTATTATCACTGCAGAAGACACAGCGTTTACTTTTACAGCACTAGATTTTGGCTTTATTGATAACATCGACAATACAGATGAACTGCATTCCATTGAAATCACTACACTGCCCGCAGGGCAATTACTGCTATCGGGCTCAGCAGTCAGCATTGGTCAAACCATAGAATCCGCTGCAATTGAAGATCTGACCTATAGGCCCCTGGAAGACGTAAACGGTGCAAACATAGATTCGTTTACTTTCTTAGTACGAGATAAAGGCGGTACGCTCCACGGGGGAGCAGATACCAGCACTAAAGTAAGCACAATTAGCGTTAATGTCTCAAGCGCAAACGATGCACCAACAAGTACTGATACAACAGTCACGGGCTTAGAAGACACCCCTTATCGCTTTGAACCCGCAGACTTCGCATTCAATGACCCTGACAACAATGGATTAATGTCAGTTTTTATCGAAACATTGCCAGAGAAAGGCCAGTTAACGCTTGCAAACGAGCCAGTATTCGCCAGACAGGAAATCGCATTTGAGTCACTCTCTGATCTTACTTTTTTACCACTAGCCCATCAAAACGACCCGGCGTATAGCACATTTGAATTTAGCGTCAGAGACAATGGCGGGATAAACAACGGCGGGATAGATAAAAGCGTCACCACAAATGTAATGACGGTTGATATTATCCATGTTAACGATGCACCGGTCGGTCAAAACAATACAATTGACATACTAGAAGATACCGCACACACGTTTAGCACATTAGATTTTGGCTTTTCAGATCCCGAAGACAACGATAATTTTTCTGCACTGGTAATTTCAGACTTACCGGTAAAGGGAAAGCTTGAACTATCTGGTGTGGCGGTTACGGCTGGACAAATTATTGATGCCTCGCTAATACCTGCTTTGCAATTCGTACCAGAGGCAAATATAAGCGTAGTAAATTACGACAATTTCGCGTTTCAAGTGCAAGACAATGGTGGCGAGTTAAACAATGGCATTAACACTGATCCGTCAAAAAACACCATCACCTTCAACGTTACCCCGGTCAACAATGCACCCGCCGGAACTGACGGCACTATTAGCACCATTGAAGACACCCCTTACCAATTTTCAGAAATGGTCTTTGGCTTTAGCGACCCTGATGAACACCAATTTTCAAGCCTGGAAATTACTTCTCTGCCAACATACGGGCAATTGTCACTGAACGACATTGCGGTTACTGCAGGACAGGTAATCAACGCATCATCGATAGCTAACTTGTTATATACCCCACCCGCTGATGGTTTCGGCATTGGGCTGGATGAATTCAAATTTATTGTGCACGACGATGGTGGTGTGGCTAACAACGGAATTGACTCTGACCCCACACCAAACACAATCACTATTAATGTCAATAGCGCTAATGATTCCCCTGCTGGCACAGACAACACAATAACCTTAAATGAAGACACCCGCCATCAGTTCACGGTAACTGATTTCGGCTTTAGTGATTCAGATGGTCATAAGCTACAGTCAATAATGATCACCGCTCTACCGGATGTTGGGCAATTATTACTCGAAAATGTAGCAGTGACTACAGGCCATGTTATTGCAGCCAATTCTGTTGCTTCATTGGAGTTTGTAGCACCTGCTAATGCTTTTGGCAGCGCGCTAAGTCAGTTCGAATTCGCCGTGCAAGACAATGGCGGACTACTTAATAACGGGAGCAACACAGACCCAACACCAAATTCAATTGCATTCGATATTATAAGCGTAAATGACGCACCGCAAGGAACGGATAAAATAGTCTCTACTACTGAAGATACCGCCCTTACTTTCAGTATAAATGATTTTGGCTTCAATGATATAGACGGCAATAGTCTTGAGTCGATTCGAATTGACACTCTGCCAGGCAACGGTCAACTTGCACTAGCGGGTGTACCTGTCGCCTTACAACAAGTCATTCATAAAACACAAATTGCAAACCTTGTGTTCACACCGGAGCCAGACATTAGTGGCAATGGCTACGATACCTTTTCGTTTTCTGTGCAAGATAATGGCGGACTAGCTAACAGCGGAAACAATACCGCGACCACTAGCAATGCCGTTATCATAGATGTACTTAGTATTAACGATGCACCAAGTAGCACTGACAACACAGTTCTGGGTTTTGAAGACACACTGTATAATTTTAGCGTGGATGATTTTGCGTTTTCAGACCTGGACAACAACCAC
Source organism: uncultured Granulosicoccaceae bacterium (assembly GCA_937927895.1). Lineage (GTDB taxonomy): Bacteria > Pseudomonadota > Gammaproteobacteria > Granulosicoccales > Granulosicoccaceae. Next base: position 37,595 of record CALGKA010000004.1, read on the forward strand.
TTTAACTCAATAATTATAGAGTCCTTACCTACCCGCGGACAACTAACAATCGTGGGCAATCAAGTGACCATAGGTGATGAAATTCCCTATGCATCAATCAATGACCTAGGCTTTACACCGCAAAAGAATCACGCAGGTGCTGCGTACACTAGTTTTACTTTCACCGTAAGAGACGACGGTGGAACTACAAACGGTGGTATCGATGAAAGCGCTACAGAAAACAATATCACCATAGATATAACCGCTGTTAATGACGCGCCAAGCGGCTCAGACACTACCATTACAATGATCGAGGATACTCCAAGATCATTCACAGCATTTGACTTTGGCTTTACAGACGCAGCCGACAACAATAATTTGTTATCGGTGTCTATTAGCACCCTACCTGGCAATGGCCAACTGCTACTAGATAACGAAGCGCTTGTGCCAGGCCAGGTGATCGCTTCATCATCAATTCCTTCATTGGTATTTGTACCATCAGCCAATGCCAATGGAATTAGCTACGATAACTTTACCTTTCAAGTTCAAGACGATGGCGGCACAGACCACGGTGGACGGGACCTGGATAATTCAGCCAACACGATCACTATTGATGTAATAGCGCAAAGTGACCCACCGGTAGGATTAGATTCTTCGGTTGGAATTACCGACGATCAACAATACACGCTAAGCCGCATAGATTTTGATTTTACCGATATTGATAATGATGCACTTGCCGCTATTCGTATTGATTCTGTACCGCCTGAAGGCGCTGGTCAGCTTCTACTGTCAAACAAACCTGTGAGTACTGGAATCATTATCGATATCGCTGATATTGATAACGGCAAGTTAGTTTTCATACCAGCCGAATTTGACGATCAAGCAGAACAATCGTCATTTACTTATTCCTTAATCGATTCAGGCAGCACCCAAAACAACGGTCAAAATACTGCCATCGATGCAAATGAAATGGCATTCGAAATTAGTCAAGCGATACCACAATTTTCACCTGCCCTGGAAGCCTCAGTATTGTCAATCGAAGCACCAGCAGTGGAAAAGAAACAAGAAATAGAAGAACCTACCGAAACGGTCATTAGTGAAGAGGCAAGTGCCCAGGCTATCAATGAAAACGGCGAGGCAAATGCCAACTTGGACACAAGTTTCGACAATCCTCCAACTGCCTCGTTAACAAATGGATTAACAGGCGACCCAATAACATTGCAGGCAACGGAGGCAAAGGCGACCATTTTCCGTGACTTCGATCTCCTTTCCGCATCAATTGAAAACCATCGGACTTTCAAGGTGGAGAGCCTGACTGATGCTGGTGCAGTAATAGATGTACAGGAAAGTTCCAATCTGGCCGATCTGTTTTATACAGAAGAAAGAAATTCCCTGACAAGCTCGAACTTATTGAAAAAATTGAGCCAGGAACGTGAACAGATAAAGCAAGATATCACCCTGGATGCCCAGGTCCTTACAAACGCTGTAAGCGTGTCGACTGGCTTGTCGATTGGTTATGTCATCTGGTTGGTCCGAGGCGGATTGCTACTAGGCAGCGTCATGTCGGCGATGCCAGCATGGCGAAATATAGATCCGCTACCAGTGCTGTCGAGTATGGATGGCGATTCAGATAACGAAGATGACGAGTCACTTGAAGAACTAGTTGATACAGATGATGAAAGTGATTCAGAAAAACATGAACACCAACAAGATAAAGGGCAGGAAAATTGAATAATCCACCCATCGCTGTCTTTATCTGCTTTCGCCGGACATTCGGAAAGTAACAAAAAATGAAAAAACTTTCGGCAAAATTTCACTTAAGCTTGGGTCTAACGTCTATCGTTATGACCTTGCTACTGTCAGCGACCATGCTAAAACTGATTCCAGATCACAAAGAGGGCATGATAACAGGCCGCTTTGCACTGGCTGAATCAATCGCTTCCGCGAGCACGTTGTTTCTTGGTAAAAAAGACTACACAAGCATTACCACTAACCTTGAATTCGTACTGTCACGCAATAACGATCTACTCGCCGCAACAATTAAACGCACACAAGATCCTGAACCTCTCATTTTTCCTAGCTTAGACAATGAAGCTGAATCAGCAGCTTTATTGGAATTGGTCAGCACCGCTTCAGAAGGGCTAACAGAGTCGACTGCCTCAACCATGATATTGCCTATTATTCAAGGCGATAATGCCTGGGGTGAAATCACACTTTTCTTTAGTGATGCTAACGGTACTGGCTGGGTACAAAAAATACAACGCTCCAAATACTCACTGATTGCTTTTTGTGTTTTAGCGGGCTTTCTATTGTTCTATTTTTATCTTGGAAAAATGCTAAAAGCTTTAAACCCTTCGCAAGCTGTGCCGGGTCGTGTTCGTTCTGCGCTGGACACACTAGCCGAAGCCTTAATTGTGATGGACGGCAAGTCCAACGTAGTACTAGCCAATAAAGCATTTCAAACCATCACCGGTGAATCATCAGAAAGCGTACTTGGTAAAAAAGCCGATGACTTCAAATGGCACCTAGGCGACTTACATCCTGAAGAAGGCGGCAGTGAGCAGCCCGACAGTGATACAGATAGAAATTACCCATGGGTTGAAGCACTGGAAACCTCTGAAACTATTCGTGGCGCTGGCGTCTGGCTGGAGGCTGTGGATGGCAGCTGGCACAAATTTCTAGTTAACTGCTCGCCTATTCTATCCGGCAAAAAAGCCAGTGGCGTATTGATCAGTCTGGATGATGTAACCGACCTTGAGGAAAAAGAGAAAGAACTACGTATCGCTCGCGACGCAGCCGAAGGTGCGAACCGTGCAAAAAGTGATTTCTTGTCGAACATGAGTCACGAGATTCGAACACCAATGACCGCGATCCTTGGTTTCACTGAAGTCCTTAAGCGCGGAACTCCTTCAGAGACTGATAGAGTAAAGCACCTGAATACTATTTCCAGTAGTGGTAAACACCTACTAGAGCTGATAAACGACGTACTTGATCTATCTAAAGTAGAGTCAGGTGCGCTTGAAGTTGAATCGATAGATTGCAAGCCTCATGCGGTTGCACATGATGTTGCACAAGTATTGCGGGTACGCGCAGAAGACAAAGACATTTCGCTTGATATTAAAATACCTGGCCCGTTGCCAGAAGTTATCAGGACGGACGCAGGAAGACTTCGCCAGATTATTACCAATCTTGTCGGTAATGCCATCAAATTTACCGAGAACGGCGGCGTTGAAGTTGTCTTACGTACATTCGAAGAAAACGGCAAAGAGAAATTTGCAGTCGATGTGATCGACAGCGGTATCGGTATGAATGAACAGCAACAGCAAGCGGTATTTAAACCGTTTGTTCAAGCGGATTCATCAATCACAAGACGCTTTGGCGGTACCGGCCTTGGCCTTGCCATTAGTCGTAAGCTAGCGCGTGCGCTAGGCGGCGATATTGTAGTCACAAGTGAAGCAGGTGTCGGCACCACCTTCTCAGCCATTATTGATCTAGTGACTGAAAGTGACACTAACGTGTTACAACCAGACGAGCTATTCGCACAATTAGAAGAGGCTGAACTTGAGTCACACGCTAGCTGGGAATTCCCTGAGTGCCGTGTACTAGTGATAGATGATGCTCCAGAAAACCGCGAACTACTCACCCTTGTACTTGGTGACTTAGGTATAAACTCAGAGACCGCAGAAGATGGCGCTATCGGCGTAGAGAAAGCTACTAGCAGTCATTACGATGTAATTTTGTCTGATATTCAGATGCCTGTGATGGACGGTTATGAAGCTGTCGCTGCGATGCGCAAAAACGGTTTAGAGCAGCCAATCATCGCACTCACAGCAAACGCGATGAAAGGCTATGAAGACCGAATCTTAGCCGCTGGCTTCTCGCACTACATGACCAAACCAATTGATATAGACGGCCTATCAAAATTGCTGGCTGAGTTACTCGGCGGCAAGCGGGTAGAGTCAACACAACCGGACCTGAAGCCCGCAAACGAGGCAACTACGGACGAGACTGCGACCGATCAATCTTTTATATACAGTCGGCTTGCAGGCTCCGAAAAACTAGCCCCGGTGGTTGAGAAATTTCTTAGCCGGGTCAAAGACCAATTTGTTGAGATGGAAGACACCCTTAATAAAAACGACCTTGATGAACTAGCAGCGCTAGCACACTGGCTAAAAGGTTCCGGTGGCACCATTGGCTTTGATCAACTTTCAAAGCCCGCAAAAATGCTGGAAGACAATGCGAAAGCCGGCAATGCTGAGGCCTGTAAAGGCGACTTAGTTCAAATAAAATCAATTATTGATCGCCTCCGGGCTGGCACCGGAACAATTGATCCGCAAACCGCCCCAGTTGCGAATATTCAAGATTCCTCCTTAGAGGCCGTTGTACATGTAGAGAGTTCGCTACTTGCGAAAAACCCGTCTTTCCGACCCATTGTGATGAAATTCCTACCAAGATTGAATTCACAATTAGAGGCAATGGACCAGGCAATTAGCGACAACAATTTTGAAGAAATTGCTGCATTAGCACATTGGCTTAAGGGATCAGGTGGAACAGTGGGATTTGACATATTTACAAAACCTGCTGCGGCTATGGAAACCAGCGCGAAGTCCAATAACATGGGCGATGTCACCAAGTCGTTAAACGAGATAAAAGAATACGCTGCAAAGATTGTCATTCCAGGGAATGACGATGACGCATCCAACAACAAAGTACAAGCGTAAACAGGCATCACGGATCGGCGCACAATAATGAATAATAAAATTGACAAAGCATTTAACGAAGAGGAATCGGATCAATACGAATCATTGATTACCGAAGCCAAAATTATGCTTGTCGATGATGAACCCATCAATACCGACGTGTTGCAAACATACCTTGAAGGTGAAGGTTATCGTAACTTCATCACTACTTCTGAGTCGGTTAAAGCGCTGGAGATAATGCAGCGTAAAAAGCCAGATGTGGTTTTGCTTGATCTAATGATGCCTGAGGTATCTGGCTTCGACATTCTAACTAGCATGCGCGCGGATAAAGTTCTGCAACACATCCCGGTAGTAATTCTTACCTCATCAGATGATGCAGAGACCAAACTAAAAGCACTGCAGCTCGGCGCTATGGACTTTCTTGCTAAGCCTGTAGATGCCAGTGAACTTGCGCTACGCCTACGCAATACTCTAGCAGCAAAAGCGTATCAGCACCAGCTGATCAATTTTGATCAACTAACTGGCCTGCCCAAGCTTGACACCTTTATTGAATCGCTGGATATCACTACTATTCAAATGAAGGCCAACGACGAAAAAGGTGCTGCACTACACATCTATATTGATAACTTAAAGAATATCAATTCTACAATGGGTCGCGAACACGGCAATAAGATGATTCAGACGTTTGCCAGGCGGCTGGAAGCATCTGTACGCTCGATTAGCAGCGTGCAAAACGCTTTCGACTTCAAAGTTAGCATTGCTCGTACTGGTGGTGATAAATTTACTGTTTTCATGGGGCCGATAGACAACCCCCAACAGGCAGCAGTACTCGCTAGAAAGATTGCCTCTGATACCAGCCAAGCCATTCAACTAGATGGCCGCGATCTGTTTACTTCTGCAAAAATCGGGATTGCAGTCTTCCCTGAAGACGGTGATACCGTTAACACGCTTTTAAGCAGTGCAGAAACCGCCATGACCTACATCCGTGATCAAGGCAGCAGTGACAGCTATACATTCTATTCTGGCAGTATGAATGAAGAGTCCGCTCGAGTACTCGCCATTGAAACTGGCTTGCAAACAGCAATAGAAAAGGGTGAGCTACGCGTAACCTACCAACCCAAAGTAGATGTTGAAACGGGAAAAATTATTGGTGCCGAGGCACTTATCCGCTGGATAAGCGGTGATCTCGGGTTTGTCGGTCCAGATGCCTTTATTGCGATTGCTGAACGCACCGGACAAATCATCCCGATCGGTAAGTGGATTCTAGATCAAGCATGTGGACAAGCCGCTGCCTGGCGTGAACAGTTTGGTTTTGATTTTAAGATGGCAGTTAACATGTCGATAAAACAAATCCATGATTCAGACATGCGCGCCACCACTGAGGAGGCACTGAAAGCATCTAACCTCCCTGCTAATTGCTTAACGCTTGAATTGACCGAAAACATGGTCATGGAAAATGCAGAATCTAATATCGAACTGCTACGGGAATTGAAAGGCCTGGGAATCAAGTTATCAATAGATGATTTTGGTACCGGTTATTCATCACTTTCCTACTTGCAGCGTTTTCCATTAGATGAGCTCAAAATTGACCGCTCATTTATAGAAGAGATTCAATCGACAAATCATCGCGCCCCAATCGTACGAGCGATGGTTTCACTAGCACACGATCTTGAAATGTCAGTAGTCGCTGAAGGGATTGAAAACGAAGAGCAGCTCAAGCACATGCAGATGCTCAAGTGTGAAGTCTACCAAGGCTACTATCGCAGCAAACCTGTGGTGGCAGATGCATTTGAAGAACTGCTACTGGCAGACTACCCTAATCAGAAAGCAGCATAAGATCCCTTATGCTGCATGCAGAACTTAGTTCTGCACAATTCTTCATTCACAGAAAACAAGCACCGGTATTGCCAGCGTACTATCATTCTGCTCGAGTATTTCTGACCCGCCCCAATAACACTTGTTATCTTCGCTGGTGGGCCAGCTCTGAACACTAATTCTATATTTTTCATGCGATCCCAAATTAAGCGTCGCATAGCCCTCTGAGTCTGTGGCGGCCGTAGATTCATTTTCGCCGTAGACAAAATCAACTGCATTAACTTCTTTACAGCTAACAAGCTCTTCGTATTCAGAGCGAAGTTTCGCACAGCTTGATCCAACAAAGATGGTATTAACATTTTGCACAATCGCCTTACCTTCAGCACGAGTAGTAGGCTGCAAGCTCATAGGTTGTGCAACAACAATTCGCTCAAATAGTGCTGGGCTAAAACCAGTAGCAGGTTCTGCCTGCAAATACACTGTAACGGATCGGTGGTTCTGCCCATCATTAAGGGCTGGCGCTACCGACGGCTGTGTTACTTCAGAATCACATGCCTGCAATAGCAACAACAGCCACGCAATCGAAACCCATTTACACATTACGTTTTCTTACCGTTAGATAAAGAGACGCCACGAATAGCCACAGTGGCAATGACGGGTCTCTAGAGGTTGACATAATACTACAACCAGCTGCACCGCCTACACCTGTAGCCAGGAAACCCGTTGGCTGCATGGGATCATCAGCAATTACGCTAGATATATCAGAGCCATCAGCATTTTCTATAGGAGTAACTAAATCAGATTCGCTAGCCTGATTATCGCTAGCTTCAGGCATCACTATTACTGCCTGCAGCGGATCAGTACCCGCTGCCAGTTCCGCGCTATCGGTGATTCCATCTAGATCGGTGTCCACGCTAAGTGGTGTGGTGTTGAATACCAGTAGTTCATCACCATCAGTGAGACCGTCACCATCGGTATCTACAAGCAGAGGATCCGTAAAGTAACGCTGCAATTCAGATAGATCAGTTAAACCATCCTGATCAGTATCGGGTTGATAAGGGTCTGTATGATGAACGCGAATCTCATCTAGATCATATAAACCGTCACTATCGCTATCGAGACCCGCTCTGGAACCACCAAAGCGATCGGGCATATCATCGACGGTAGAAAGAATGCCATCTTTATCGGGATCATCACCTTCAACATTTAGCTCGGCCAAGTATACGTCTGCAATAGATGCCGATGTTAGATTTGAATCGACGTTTACCGGTACACCTTGAAAGGTCACCGAGCCATCCATGATATTGTCGCCGTTAGCATCTTGCCCACCCGACTCAATGACATCCCCTATGCCATCATTATCGCTGTCTAGATCACGGTAATCAGCAATACCATCAGCGTCAGTATCTCGCGCTTGAGTTAACGGATAAAAACGATTAAGTCCCTGGCGCACAGAGTATGCAGCCGCAAAGCTATGCCTAAAGCCTGCAATCTCACTATCGGCACTTGCACCATCGCTGAGACTATTGCTATAGCTCAACACTAACTTACTCGTGTCACGAATGTGCAGCGCGACTGAATCACTGACGGAATCACCACCGATTCCTGTACCTACAAACGAAATTTCACCAGCGCCTTGGGTAACACGCACATGTGAGTTTAATGATAGAGAGTAGCCGACCAAAGTGCCCAACGAAACTATAATAGCCTCTTGTCGAATACCATCTAAATCACTGATAGTAAGATCAATATTTTGTTCTGTGCGCCCCACCCCGAAAGACCATTCAACTGCCGACTGCCCAGAACCTAAGTTGCGAATCTTTGGCTTCGACTCATGCATAGTCCATTCAACATCAGTATCGCTACTAAGTACTTTACCTCGCAATAGCATCTGCGCATTGCTATCAGTATCAAGCAACGTGTAGGTGTACGACGCTCCTTGGTGTGATACGTCACCGGCCGTTAAAACCTCATAGTGTGGCGCGGGTGATTCTGATAGCTGTTGAAGCCTTGAAACTCCTTCTAGTAAATTAACAATACCATCGTTATCCTGATCAAGATCACGCACATCAGGAACACCATCTGAGTCTAAATCTGGTTCGGTTGTCGCGTGCACAGCAGCCAATGAAAGGGCGCCCACCACAAGCACAGCACAGACTAATCGATGCCTACCTTGCAATGCATAAGGTGCAGTAGCTAACAACTGAGAAGGTTTTTTAATATCCACATCTGATTCCATATGTCTTAATCAGCCTTAGTACTCTCGCCAAATCTCTGACGCCGAGTCTGTAAAAGAGGCAGGCTTAGGATCGCAAAGCAAGTACCAACCCGTAAAAGGGGTGTAAGCATGGCAACACAGATTGCTATCAGACGGACAATGAAGCCTCTTAATGAAATACAATGACAGAGTATTGTCGATTAATTCTCGCTTGTTTACGTGTCAAGCGCGACACTACCTTAGTATGAGCATCAAAGTCTTAGCAGCAGAGGAGCGTTTTCGATGATAAAACTACTGGCGATGAGTGTATTTATAGTGGTTGGAGCGGTAATTGGTGGTCTGTTTTATAGAAAATTTGGCAATGACAAACTAACTCTGCCAATGTGCCTGATCATCGGCATATTGGGAGCGTTCGCTGGCCTTTGGATTCCAGACATTACTGATATTCGTCTCGTTGGCAATTTGGTAGACAGTTTACTTTTCTCAAGCATTGGTAGCGCTTTGTTACTTGGGCTTAACTTAGTTATAAGTCGAAAAAAATAATGACGATTACAGAATTCGATCTGGATCTAGCGGGCATTAAAATAGCCGCACTGCGAGCAATAAACCATTCACCTACGGAAAAAAAGCAACGCATACTGTGTATTCACGGCTGGCTAGATAATGCCAACAGCTTTTATCCCCTGCTACCGCTCATCAAAAACGCTGACGTTGTGGCCATAGATCTACCGGGCCACGGTCACTCAGACCACCTAAGTTCTATTTACACAGTGGCAGAATTTGCCCACATTGTGTTAACGACAGCTGCCGCACTCGGCTGGAATACATTCACGTTAATGGGCCATAGTCTTGGTGGTTGCATTGCACCCTTCTCTGTCGTTGCTGCACCAGGTAAAATTGAAAAACTCATACTCATCGAAGCCGCCGGGCCAAAATCCGAACTACCTAATGAACTACCAACGCGGTTAGTTAACTTTCACAACGATATGCAAGCACCGCAAAAATACCAATCAAGAACATACGATTCAATCGATCAAGCCATTGCTTCACGCCTACGTGCAAACAAAATGACACCACAGTCTGCACGCTTAATTGTCGAGCGACAACTACAGAAAATAACAAAAGATAAACAAATCAAATGGACTTGGCGATTCGACCCCAAGCTTCGAATTGCATCACCTAGTTACTTTACAGAAGAACAAGTTCGGTCTGTACTTGCTGCGGTGGAGTGCCCGGTACTTTGCATACTCGCAGACAATGGCTACTTCACAGATCGCGATGAAACCACAGCAAGACTAAACATAATAAATAACGGTAAAGTAGTCACACTTGCAGGACACCACCATCTACATATAGACAACGCCGATCCAGTCGCTAATGCGATCAATCTATTTTTAACGTAAATTACTCAGTTAAAAAGCGATCTTCAATGGCAAGCGTTGCCTGGCTAAGCTTGCTCATCATCTCCTGACCACCCTTCAGCGCCACACCCACAGCTAGTATATCCAGCACCAGCATTTGAGCAAGGCGTGACTTAAGCGGTGAAAAAACATCGCTATCTTCTGCGACATCTACATTCAAATTAACATCAGCCAACGATGCCAGTGGGGTACCAGTGCTGGTCACTGACAACACTTTCGCCCCCGACTGCTGTGCAATAGCCGCAGCATCTAGCATATCTTTGTTACGACCAGAATATGAAATAGCAATGGCAAGAGAATTCTTATCAAGTAAGGCAGCGGCGGCTAACTGAATATGCGGATCAGCATACGATATAGCAGGCTTACCCAACCGAAAAAACTTCAACTGGGCATCTTCGGCAACCAACGCCGACCCACCAGACCCATAAAATTCAACGCGCTCAGCAGTGCTGTAAAGCTCTATAGCAGTATCAACCGCTGTAAAATCTAACTGATTGCGAAGATCTTGCATTGACGCAATAGTAGAGTCGATTAATTTCTCAGATAACAACTGGCTGTTATCAGTAGAGGCTACATCACGGAAAAAGAACTTTTCCTGGCTAGCCATTGAGCGCGCTAATTTTATTTTGAAGTCGTGGTAACCGGTACAACCAATTGCTTTGCAAAACCTCACAACTGTTGGCTCACTAACGCCACACTTTTTTGCTAGCGACTGAATTGACGTTTGCACGACTACATCTGGCTCTTGCAAAACAAAGCTAGCGACCTTGTCTTCAGACTTACTGAGTGTCATTTTTGCAGAGCGAACCGTACCTAACATTGCGTTTAAAGCCTCACTGCTTTTATGTGCTGACTGCTGAAAATAATCATAACGGCTTTTTTTTACGCAGCCCAATACACTTGTAGTCGCGCTTTGGCCGCATTAACTACAGACGCTATTGGGTAATCAACCCCTTCAATAGCCTGATTAAAAACATCCGCTTTACTGTCACCAGTCATATGCAAAACCAACTGACGACAGTTGATCAAGGCTGCAAGTGTGAGTGTCATTCGTGCCTCATCTAAATGATCTGGATACATCGGCCAACACTTATGCTCAGTGGATAGATCACAGGCCTCTTGCAAGCCTTTGGTATTCGGAAACAAAGAAGCAGTGTGACCATCACCACCCATCCCCAAAATGACCACATCAAATGGCTGCGTTAACTCAGCAATGCTTTCTTCACAAGCAGACCAACCGTCATCAGGTGTTTTTGCATCGTTATAGATAGAGACAAAATGAGCTGCCGCCGCAGCATTAATAAGCAGCCGCTCACGCACAAATGTTTCATTGCTTAGTGGGTCTGTAGGCGCTACCCAACGTTCATCTGCTAACGTTACCTTAACCTTGCTCCAGTCCAATTCAATGACGGAAAGCGCTTTAAAAAACGGCGCAGGTGTAGAACCACCAGACACTACAAGAGTCGCTTCATCACGCTGTGAGATAGCATCACTAAGCCATTGCGCTACATCTTTTGCTAATAGCTCAGCCAACGCATCCGTGGATACCTCGGTGACCAACTGACCTGCAAATGATTCACTCAACATGTGCGTTCTCCTCTGCCCAAACACAGCCGTCTCTAGCTATTAATGCAGAAGCCGCTGCTGGTCCCCACGTACCAGCCGCATACTGATGCGGTGTGCCACCCTCGGCTTCCCAGCCCGCGATAATGGGATCAATCCATTTCCAGGCTGCCGCTACTTCATCACGGTGATTAAACAACGTTTGGTTGCCACGTATCATGTCGGACAAAAGTCTTTCATAAGCGATCATCTGGCGCTTTTTAAATGCCTGGTTAAAATCTAAATCAAGATTCACCGGCAATAACCGCATAGCATCACCACGGCCTTTTGCGAAAATCTGAAGCTTGATAATTTCTTCTGGCTGCAGGCGGATAATCAGCCTGTTGGTAGAGTCAGGCATTTCGAATATCGAATGCGGTACAGATCGAAAGTTAATAATAATTTCGGTACGTTTTTCAGGCATAGATTTACCGGTTCTTAGAAAAAACGGCACGCCTTTCCAACGCCATGAGTCAATCTCAGCCTTTATGGCCACATACGTTTCTGTGCTACTCGAGGGTGGTACTCCATCTGCATTGCGGTAAGCGACTACCGACTTACCATCAAGTACGCCCTCTTTATATTGACCACGCACTGTACTTTTAATGACATCTTTACCAGCAATAGGTTTGAGCGCGCGCAACACTTTGATTTTTTCATCTCGGATCGCATCAGGATCAATACTGATCGGCGGCTCCATTGTTAGTATCACTAGCAGTTGCAATAAGTGATTCTGGACCATGTCTCTTAGTGCACCGATTTGATCATAGTATCCGGCGCGACCTTCAAGCCCAAGGCTTTCAGCAATAGTGATCTGAATATCCCTAACGTGCTCACGCCTCCAAAGCGGCTCAAATAGCGCGTTGCCAAATCGAAGTGCCATTAGATTTTGAACGGTCTCTTTACCCAGGTAATGATCAATGCGATAAATTTGCTTTTCGTCAAACACCTCCGCTAGCTCGTCGTTAATTTCCAACGCACTTTCTAAATCACGGCCCAATGGTTTTTCCAGTGCGACACGACTTTTCTCCGAAACCAACCCTGCTTCATTTACGCCTTGGCAAATCCTTTTAAACAGGCTCGGTGCAGTTGAAAGATAAAACACTCTTACACGATCAGGGTGATCACCTAGTACTTCAGAAAGTTTTTCATAGTCTTCCTGTTGAGTGATATCTACCCTCAAGTAATTGACTCTCTCACAGAAGGTGCCCCATGTGTCGCGGTGGAATTCTTCAGGTTTTATGTGCTCTTGTGCAGCCGCCTCCATTTTTTCTATAAACTGTTGACGCGAAAGGTCTGAGCGTGCGACGGCGATAATTCTGCCCTGCTTCGGCAACTGCGCTTCATGATGTCGAAAGTAAAGCGCTGGTAATAATTTACGTAAAGAAAGATCACCGGTCCCACCAAAAAGCACCAGATCAAAAGGTGGCAGCTGGGTATCGGAAGTGTTTAACATGAATCATTTTCCGGTTGCGAGGCTATCTGGATGAGAACCTACATAAATTCGTAATATTACTACATTATTTGTTGCCTGCTCTATACTTTTATAACACCTTAATTTATTGTCTCCTGCTTTAATGAAAGAATTCTCTGATAGAGCCGCTATTGCTATTTAGGGTTCTATTTAGTGCAAAAATGTAGTATTGTTACACAACACTGGATTGTGAAATGACCAAAACAAATCAAACCCTGCAATCCGTGACTGAAAGAATAAGCGCTCGCAGTCAACCATTTCGCTCAGATTATCTGGATCGACTGGAACGCACCAAACAGAATCAGCCGCGCCGTGCACAGCTCTCCTGCACGAACTTTGCTCATGCGGTCGCGGCTGCTTCTTCTAATGACAAGATCACGCTTCACCATGAGCGTGCCATCAATCTCGGCATTGTGTCAGCCTACAACGATATGTTGTCCGCCCACCAGCCGTTTGACCGATTCCCGGAAATAATAAAACAGACCGCCCGCGACAACGGCGCTACTGCTCAATTCGCAGGCGGCGTTCCAGCCATGTGTGATGGTGTTACACAGGGCAGATCTGGAATGGAATTATCGCTATTTAGTCGCGATGTTATTGCCCAAGCCACAGCCGTCGCCCTCTCTCACGACACTTTCGACTCTGTGGTGGCGCTCGGTACATGCGATAAAATCGTCCCCGGACTGTTAATGGGTGCACTTGCCTTTGGTCACTTGCCAACGGTGTTTATTCCAGCAGGCCCAATGACCTCTGGCATTCCAAACTCTGAAAAGGCTATTGCCAGACAAAAATTCGCGCAAGGGAAAATCACTCGCAAAGAGCTCATGGAATCAGAGTGTGCCTCTTATCACGGACCCGGCACTTGTACTTTTTACGGCACTGCAAACAGCAACCAAATGCTGCTCGAAATCATGGGCCTACAGCTACCTGGCAGCGGATTCATTAATCCCGGCAATGAGATTCGCGATGAAGTAACTCGTGAGTCGACCCTCAGGGCGATAAAAATTAGTGCAACCGCAGATGAGTACACACCTATCGGTGAAATGGTTGATGCAAAAGTCATTTGCAACGCTATTGTCGGCCTACTCGCAACAGGTGGCTCAAGTAATCACACCATACACCTTATAGCCATTGCCAGATGTGCAGGCTTTATTGTTGATTGGAGTGATTTTAGCGAGTTGTCATCAGTGGTGCCGACGTTAACTCAGATCTACCCGAACGGTTCCGCTGATGTAAACCAGTTTCATGCAGCGGGCGGTATGGCACTAGTCATATCGCAGTTATTATCTCGCGGCCTACTGCACGACGATGTAAAAACTATTCTGGGTGATGGCTTACACCGATGCAGCAGCGACCCTATTCTTAATAACGGCAAAATTGAATGGACACCAGCGCCGACTGAAAGTGCCAACAGTGAAATCATCGCAAGCGTTGATAAGCCGTTCGACAACACTGGCGGGCTAGCACTTCTTGAAGGAAATATTGGCCGTGCGATTATAAAAACATCAGCAGTAGACCCTAAACACTATGATGTTGAAGCACCAGCAAAAGTATTTCAAAGCCAAAAAGAATTTTTACAAGCCTTTGAGCGCGACCAGCTCAATATGGATTTTGTCGCAGTACTGGTTAACCAAGGCCCACGTGCTAACGGTATGCCAGAGCTGCATAAGTTAATGCCTGTCTTAGGGGTACTGCAAGATCGTGGTCACCATGTTGCTTTGGTAACTGATGGACGTTTATCAGGCGCGTCTGGCAAAGTTCCAACGGCCATCCACCTAACGCCAGAATGCATGGTTGGTGGTGGTTTATCAAAACTGCGTGATGGCGATATCGTTCGTTTGGATTGTGGCAAGGGTGAAGTTAACGCCATAGTTGATGCAGATGTATGGGCCGCTCGCGAAGAGCAAAAGAATCCCGCACCCACAGAAGTATTCGGGTTTGGACGAGAGTTATTTTCTGCCTTTAGGAAAGGCGCAGGCGATGCAGAGCAGGGTGCTTGCACGTTTGATGCGGATGACGTTGCCTAAAGCAGAGTTAGTTGTTCTTTGGGTGGTGGTCACTAATTCAGTAAGCTGAGCTTTTTATGACACAGTTAGCGTTGGCTCGGTATTTAAATATTATAATTGAGCGGTTAATTTTTCGCTGTTAAGGGTATTCATAATGAAGAATGATGTATT
>CALGKA010000005.1 GCA_937927895.1 uncultured Granulosicoccaceae bacterium
AATTAGGGATATACCAATAGTATATCCCTACACTGAAAAATCAATAGTAACTTTGTGTGCGTAAGTGCTAAATATCGAATAACACAACACATCAGTGAAATCTGACGGTCTGGCTGTTGTGTCTTCCAGCATGAGCTTGCCAGACAGCGCCCCAAGAAGCCTCCGAGGCGCTGATGCGGTCATATCTCAGTTTGTTCCGCTATTCCAAAGCATTGTCTACCTCAACGCCAAGATAGCGCACTTGTACTTTCCAGCTTAGTATGTCCGAGCAATAGCTGTACTGCCCGAAGATTGCGAGTTCGCTTGTAGTACTGCTGCGAGCTGTGTGCCGGTTTCGTGCCCACAGCAGTCGTTCGACGATTACGCATCTGCCCAGATCAGCTACACGGTTGTACAAGTCAGAGTGTGCATGAAGCGGTCATTAAATCAAATAAGGTAAACTGTGTATTTTTTGTAGGGTTTTTCCATGTCTGAGCTAGAAGTAGCGCTGGCAGCTCTAGTCGCCTTTCACACCAAACTTGGTGTCGATATTGAACCAACTCTTTTGCCGCCGGTGGATGAAGCAAAAATTCAGGCTGTTGAAAGTCAGATTGGATTTAGGTTGCCTGATGACCTTCGGGATCTCTATAAGATTGCCAACGGCCAGCTAAATCCTTACGACGATGAGCAAGAGTTGTTAAAGCGTCTCGATTCTGAAAAACCCTGGGCTCCACTTTTTGGCTTCTACGAATTCTTAACAATTGATAGAGCCTTTGCTGAATACCAGTTTCTACTCGATATGTACGAAGATGAAAAGGAGCGTAACGAAAAACATAACAACACCAACCCTGCCAAAACACGCCATCCGAATATTTCAGATGTAAGAGATGGTGACCCAGTCGACCCATTGGGCTGGAATCCAAAGTGGTTTCCGTTCGCACATTCAAATGCTGACATTTATTCTATCGATATGACACCCACTTACGGTGGTTCTCCGGGTCAGGTTGTAGAGCATGGTGCCGATGTAGCCCATCTAAGTGTGGTTGCAAGCTCAGTATTAGATTTGATGGAACAGGCCGCTTTGAGGCTGGACCCGGAGGAGCAGAACAGATATCAAAGATCAGATGGCGACGGTGATTTTAGAGCTACTGTTTATTTTGATTTAGATTGGCGCAACGAACCTTACGAAGCACAAACAGAAGAATTCGCAGCCCAGCAAGCGCCAGAATATGAAGCTTGGATCGTTGAACGTCAGCAGATAGACAAAGATAGACATGCGGAGTTTCTAGCGTGGCTAGTGCAAGAGGGTGTAGCAGAAGAGGACATACCTGAGATTAGTATATGGGCGCAGATTCAACTATCGCTTGCACCTCCCAATATAACGCCCGAATACGTACAGAACGCTCTGAATGCGACGGCTATAGCACGAGGCGAGCCAGCGTTATCAAGAGAAATGCTGCCACATAGTCAGTTAGAAAAGTACGAATGGTATAACTACTACAAGCAACTTGCTTGGGCGGCACTAAGAGGTAACAGCAGGAGTTACGTTAAGATATCAAACGATACCGAGTCAGTAGCATCAGACAGGCTTGATTTATTGCATCGTTTTTACCTTGAGTCTGGGGCTTGGACCAAAAAGCAATATAGAGTGGTCATGTCTCTACGCGCTGAGATTGACAAGGTGGTACAGCCAGCTAAAGTTCAGAAAGATGCTAAGGAGATCGCTGGGGCGAGTGCTTATTTCTATTCAGTTGGGCAAGTTGGAAACGCTATAGAGATCTGCCAATCTCGTGTGGACGAGGAAACATATAAAGTGGAAAAAGTCTGCACCCAGATTGATGTTGAAAAATTTAGGTAATGATAATTACGCAATTTGGGAATATTAAGTAGTGCCCTTTGGGTAAGAATTAGCATTCTTTACTACAATAATAATTCAACAAAGCTCGTTAATGTCTGGGAACTTGTCTGTAGGACCGATGGTTTAAATCAGTTAAACCACACATGAGCGAACGGCTGGTTGTACCCGAGAGCAGCTGGTCCGACAGGCTGCGATCTACGGAAAATTGTCTCCAACTTTATTGTAAAGTTGCCGACTTTATTATCACGCTACAGTTAGCACATCAATTAGCGCAGCACCACGAAGCCAAGTTAACCTGGCTTCGTGGTGCTGATAGAGCCAATTAACTCTTAAGTACCTACAGCCGAAAGCGCCTGGTCAATATCTGCAATGATATCGTCGCTGTGTTCAATACCAATAGACAGACGCACCAGATCTTCAGTTACTCCAGAACTTGCCAACTCATCAGGTGACAATTGCCTGTGAGTAGTAGATGCCGGGTGACACGCAAGTGACTTTGCATCACCGATATTTACCAGTCGAGTAATAAGCTGCAATGCATCTATGAACTTGGTAGCTGCTGGTATGCCACCTTTAATTCCAAAACTCATGACACCCGATGCTTTACCATCAGTGTATTTTTGCGCCAATGCATAATGCGGACTGGATTCCATACCGGCATAACGAACCCACTCTACTTGAGAATGATCTTTTAAGTGATTGGCCACCTTTAAGGTGTTTTCACAAATTCTATCCATACGCAAAGGCAGCGTTTCTAAACCTTGCAACGTAAGGAACGATGTCATTGGAGCTAAGGCGGCGCCCATATTTCTCAGCGGCACCACACGCGCTCGTAAAATGAACGGTGGCAAACCCGTTTCTGTGTAGACAACACCGTGGTAGGAAACATCAGGCTCATTAAGCCTTCTAAACCGCTTAGCGTTTGCGGCCCAATCAAACTGGTTCGAATCAACAATCATTCCGCCAACGATTGAACCATGACCGGCTATATATTTAGTCAATGAGTGAGTAACAATGTCTGCACCAAATTCGAAAGGTCTGCAAAGGTAAGGAGACGCTACTGTGTTATCGACAATTAATGGCACACCATGGTTGTGTGCAATATCTGCGACTGCTTGTAGATCTACGATGTTTCCGGCCGGGTTACCAATTGATTCGCAAAATACGGCTTTGGTTTTATCATCTACTAATGCATTTATCTCTTCAGGGTTTTCAGGGTTAATAAACCGTGTTTCTATACCCAGTTGCGGCAGTGTATGTGCGAGCAAATTATAGGTTCCACCATACAGAGTTGATGTACTAACTATGTTGTCACCAGCTTCTGCGATAGTCAAAATAGCATTTGTTGTAGCGGCTTGCCCCGATGCCAACGCAAGACCCGCGACCCCACCTTCCATATCAGCTACGCGCTGCTCTAGAACATCATTCGTTGGGTTCATAATGCGGGAATAAATATTCCCCAAGACTTTTAGATCGAATAAATCAGCGCCATGTTGGGTATCGTCAAACGCGAACGCAGCAGTTTGATAAATCGGCACCGCTACTGCATTGGTGGTGGGGTCTGGTTTATAGCCAGAGTGGATCGCTTTAGTTTCTAATTTCACAGTTTCCTCCAATAGACTGAAAACCGCAGGGTTCTGTTACCTCGCAGCTTAAGACATAACACTCCTACTGCCTTTCAGTCTAATTTATTTACACAGAGTTTTCACCGCGCTTTTGACACAAAGCAGGCAGGCTCCCAATCAAAGCCACAGAATCACCGGCAAAGCCTTTCACAATAAAGCGTTTTGCTATTAACTCACATGAAAATTCTACGCTTTTTCGACCCGGGTTCACTCAATAGTAGAATTTCTCTGCTTAGGCCATTGCATGAACCACAATACATTCCCAATAATCTCTACACCTACATCGGTACACCTTCTCTGCTACCTGCCGCTAGCCCTCCCGTTCCAAAGGATATCAACAGTTATTAGTATAAGGATAAGAAGAGAAGTATGAACAATAAAAAGATTTCAACCGTGTTCGCGAGCTTAGCATTCGTTCTAGCCCTACAAGGATGCGCTAGCACTGTTTTAAAACCCGTTGCGGAGTCCAACAGAGATGTAGCCGGTAGTTTTAACGGAAGCTATCAAGGCATCGTTACGAATACCGCACTAGTACAACAAGCGCAGGGCAACTGGCAGTTCAATTGCCATGATATAACAGGGAAAAACGTAGGTGTTATTTCTGTAGTTGATGGTATTGCCACGCTAGGCGAAGAAGAAGGAACCCCAACAGCCTTCGTTAGCAAAAACGGAAAATTCCGCTTTGAAATACCTCTGCAGGAAGTCGCAGCAGCAGCCGGCACTTCAGACGCTACCATTTCAAACGGCAACATCACCATTATACTGTACGGCTCACTTGATAAAGGTGCTGGCTCTATGACTTATGGTATCGCTGAATTTGCCAATAACGGCTGCACATCGAAGGTTGAGTATAAAAAGATCTAATTCGTTACAGCACTTTTATGGGATCAAGCTTCTTGATCCCACAAACCATACTGAAGCTACACCGGCCTAAGTGTACCGCGCTCAACCACATTGCTCGGAAACAACCTGGCCTCCGGGCAACGATCCGGATCATCAAGCATCGCGACAATCAATTCTATTGAAGCACTAATGATTTGTTCAATTGGTTGACGAATAGTTGTAAGGTTAATATTTTCCCAGCCTGCCATTTCCATATCATTTAAACCGATAATTCCAATATCATCTGGAACGCGTAAGTTGGCATCTTGAATTGCACTGAGTGCACCGATCGATAATACATCGTCGCCGCAAAAGTAGGCATCTGCGGGCTTTTCACTTAACAGCCTTTGCATCTCTGCCCGGCCGGCATTAAACGAATATGCCTCAGCATAAGAGCAGCTGACGGTAATAGATGAATGCTTTTTCATCTCTTTTTTAAAACCCTCGAGTCGATCTTGAGTAGAGGTTGCATTCGCAGGCCCACCCAGAAACCCAACGCTCTTATAGCCACGCTTCACAAGCTCACGCGCTGCTATTTGTCCACACTCTACGTTATCTATTCCCACCACATGAACTTGCGGTGCACTTGAGTGCCTGCCAAAAGAATGGACAACGGGAATGTTTGCATCTCTAAATGCTTGAGAAAATGCAGGGGTGAGCGTAGAGGATGCGACTACCACACCATCTACAGAATATTGCTTCAGCATGTTAACTGAGTGCTGCGGATCTGTTTCGTCACTGAGATTTACCAGCAACGGACGCAAACCGCGTTCCTGTAATCCTCGTGTGAATCGATC
>CALGKA010000006.1 GCA_937927895.1 uncultured Granulosicoccaceae bacterium
CACAGAAGTTACCGAACTTACCGATCAAAGCCTGGGTGGCTACAGTGGTTGCAGGATTCCTGCTCGGCTACTCGTCACGTCTGGCATTCGGTTGCAACGTCGGTGCGTTCTTTTCGGGTATTTCCACCGGCAGTCTGCATGGCTGGGCATGGTTCGTTGCAGCATTTTTCGGATCAATACAAGGCGTCAAGTTGCGACCGATGCTAGGTCTGGAGGCGCGCCCATGACACGCCGCACTACAGCTTGGCTTAGTATGGCATTGCTCTTTATGCTGGTGATAGCCGACATCATAGCGGCACCTCCCAATCCGTATAAACAACCGTCTATGATTGCGTTAGGTTCAGGGGCTGCCAGTAGTGGTGGGTTCTGTGGAGCGTTGCCCGAGTAAACCTGTATCAGCAGGCGGGTAACGTGAGCAGAGGGTTGCCCTTATTAGCTTGCAGTCTAGCCTTTCTTCCAATGATTACGCATTTTAATACTGGTGTGATTAGCGGTTATTGTTGTTGCCTTGGCTGGCAATGCACTAATTGAGTTCTTTCATAAACTAACAGATATCAAACAAGCCTTTGGTCTCCTCAGTGCTGTTAAGGTTTATTTAGAGCCGTGACCTGTTCTTAGTCGCTGTTCTTAGCTGCTGTTCTTTTGCTAAGGGTTGAAAGGGTCGGGATCCTCCAGATCAGGAATGCCGTCATTATCATCATCGGGGTCTGCGTTATCACCGATTCCATCATTGTCTAAGTCTATGAACTCATAGGGATCATTAGGGAACTCATCATACGCGTTTACTATACCATCTCTGTCGGGGTCGGAACTTGTGCTGTAGCCGGTTACTATCTTTTGTTCTATGGTTTCAAACAAGCCTTCGTGTGTGAAGGATTCAACTTTGTGGAAGGGTCTGTCAATATCCAGTTTTAGGGATTCTATGTTGGTCAAACCTACTGCACCAAAATACAGGATAGATTCTTCTATAGTGAAGATCTGATTGCGAGGAAAGTGAATTGGAAACGGTGCGCTATTTAACAAATCTGTAGTATCAAATGTAAGCTCCGTGGTCGGTAATCCACTTACAGACGTAATAATATTTCCATAGCTAGTAATACTTCTATGCAAGGCGTGTGAGTTGATTAGATAACTGCTGAAGTATGTCTGGCATTCACTATCGTTGTAAAAGGTCAGTGCTGATAGAACTTCTGGATCAGAAATATAAATGCCATGTAGGGCATACATTGTTCCATTCGATTCAGGTACAGCGGAACATGGTGTTTCCCATTTTCCTTGAGCTGCATTCTTAAAGCTGGTGTATTCAATGTCGGTACTGTCTACGACACCATCGCCGTTACTGTCTATCGTGGATGTGTCACTAGTAATATCGTCTATGAACGGTTCGGGTGCAATTGTGTTTCGCTCTATAGCTCCTTGGTCGGAAGGTACATAAGCGTTAAACAACAACCCGATCACCGGGTTGCCACTAACAATGTAAAACGTACCTTGATCGTAAAGCAATTCCATGGGATCACCGGGAAGTAGCTGTGAATCTTGTAGGGTCAAAGTGTCGTTGTAATATTCTACTGTTGTGGCAAAATTTGTTGTTCTCGTAGTTATCAAGCCTTCGGTAGTCCACATCAGGTCAGAGAAGTTCTCAGTACTGATAACGCTTTCTTCAATTAACGCCTGTTGGTCGGAGTAGTAGATTTTGCCATCGGCAGATACGAGTTGGCTATCATCGGGAGAGAATGCAAAAGGAGCTTTTATAAACACACCGGGTGTCAGATAGTAGGTTCCATGTGTGTCAGGGCCAATATTGCCGGTCTCAAGATTGATCGAGCGTCGTTCCAGGCCGTTGTATGACTCAAGAATGTAAATGTGCCCTTCAGTACTATTCCAGGCTGACTCATTTAGGTCCGCTAGACTCCAAAGGTTAGTGTGGAGTAGAAAGCCGCTTTCTTTAAGAACATTGGTCGTGTAGTCCTCACCATAAATATACTGACTTGCAAGCAGTAAGTGTTCTATAGCTGCCAGGCCGTTAATCCTTTCTGGCGCAGTATAGTAATAAGTCGCTTCATCATTGTCTGCAGTGATAAATACTATGACACCACTGCTCAAAGCCACGTATAGGCGATCATGATTACTATGGTATTTAACTGCAGTGATAATATCACCGGGGTTTGCAAAACTACTAAAATCGATTGGGGCAAGCGCTTCACCAGTAGACATCACCACCCGTTGAGCGATGGGTGAGTATCGGTTAAATAGAAATGCGGTTTCCCCGATATTTTCTATAAACGCTACGTTAGCTGTGAACTGAGGATCACAAAAATCACTTGCACTATGCTCAGCAGTACTGCAGCTTCTATTTAGCGGGTACAAGTCGTCGGCATCTAAAACACCGTCGTTGTCATCGTCGTCATCAGCGTTGTTACCGATTCCGTCTCTATCGATATCTGCTGATTCTGTTGAATCTTTCGGTAACGCATCGTCTGTGTCCCATACGCCATCGTTATCATCATCCGGGTCTTCGTTATCACCATAACCATCAGAGTCGTGATCGTACTGCTCTTTAGGATCGTCAGGGAAGGCGTCATCAACGTCGTCTACGCCGTCGTTATCACGATCAAAATCTACATTGTCGCCAAGACCGTCGTTGTCTGAATCCGCTGATTCGCTTGCGTCAAACGGGAACGCGTCTTCGGTATCCGGTACCTGGTCGTTGTCGTCATCAAGATCAGCATTATCTCCTATGCCGTCTTCATCGCTGTCTGCGGTCTCGTCCGGGTTCAGTGGAAATACGTCGAGAATATTAATCGTTCCGTCATTGTCGTTATCATCATCCGTGTTGTCGCCAATGCCGTCGTTATCAATGTCTGATGATTCTGTTGGATCAAGCGGTAAGGCATCGTCAGAATCTAAAGTGCCGTCGTTGTCATCATCGTTATCTGCGTTGTCGCCAATGCCATCGTTATCTGTGTCTATCTGTTCAGTTGGATCGGTCGGATACTGATCTTTGTCGTCGGGTGTTCCGTCGTTGTCATCATCATGATCTATGTTGTCACCTAGACCATCTTTGTCTGCATCAAGTTGTTCGGTTGGATTGAATGGGAAGCGATCGTCTGAATCGAGCGTACCGTCGTTATCGTCGTCGTTGTCGGAGTTGTTTCCAAATCCATCGAAGTCATTGTCGTACTGTTCTGTTGGATCAAACGGAAATATATCAAAGTAGTCTGCTACACCGTCGTTATCGTCATCATCGTCTGCGTTATTTCCTATTCCGTCATTGTCAGTATCGAGCTGTTCGCTGTGCTTAAAAGGGAATTGGTCTTTGATGTCCAGTACACCGTCGTTGTCGTCGTCATTGTCCGCGTTATTTCCTATACCGTCGTTGTCGGCATCGGTCTGTTCAGTTGGATCGATCGGGAAGTGATCTTCGAGGTCGAGAGTGCCATCGTTATCATCATCGTCGTCAGTATTGTTGCCAATTCCGTCGTTGTCTGAGTCAAGCTGTTCGATTGGATCGAACGGATAGTAATCGAACTGATCGGGTGTGCCGTCGTTATCGTCATCGGTGTCTGTGTTGTCGCCGATACCGTCTTCATCACTGTCGCGATGTTCGGTTGCATCTTCAGGAAATTGATCCAGCAGGTTTACTACTTCATCGCCATCAATATCAAGATCGAATATATCTGCAACGCTATCTGTATCAAGGTCTGCCAGTTGACGGTTTGGTTGTAAGTCGACCAATGCAAGCGAAGGATCGATCTGCGAGACTTCTACTAAGCCTCTTGCCAATAATGAGTTTGACAAGTGCGTTGCAGCGATGCCACTGTCCACCATTGTGGCATCAATACCGGCCTGTTGCAGCGCGTTTGATGCAACATCATCGAAAGTATCACTGTTATAAAATGCAACCCCCACATCCGCACTGATAAGCTCAATGCTATCCGGCAACCTAATACCATTTTCGGGGTTGTTGTCTGTATCAAGTGTTTGAAGAAGCCTGGCTAAATTGATTACTTCCGTGTTTTTAACTATTGAAGTTCTAAAGATATCTAATGGCGTAATAATGTCTTTAGCGGTAATAGCCGGTAGCTCAATATCACCTATTGTGAAAGTGATTTGCTCGCCTTGCAGATAATAAAACTCACCATTTTCATTTGTTTTTCCTTCACCACTCGATGTTCGAAAACCAATGTTGGTGACCGGACTGTCAAAGAAAACACCAGCGAGGAGATCGCTATCAGGAGCCTCCGTTTCTTCAAGCGCCTGTCCTATGTCGAGGGCGTTGTTGTCACTGGTACCACCACCACATGCCGCACATGATGCAATGATAGTAGCTACTACTGAGAACTTAAGTTTTGTACCAATTCGTAAAGACTGACTGCCCTTTATACTGCGCACGGCTAACTCCATAGAAAATTATAAGCCCCTGTGACAAGGACTCACAGCAACAAGAGTGCCCTGCCAATTGCTTGACTTCTCAAAAATATCAAAAGAAACGTTTTTTATGTATTTACATATAAACGTATTCAAAGGCTCTGGATTAACAAGCGGGTCATTAGCAAGTGGTCCAATAGGCTGGGCTATGAATAACACTGCGTTAACGGACGAATAACACCGCTATAACGTTTGGTCAAAGCCGTTGAATTAGTCTTTCCCCCAGCTGTTCCGAATCGAGAGGGAGAGACGATGGGAAATTCAGTCGGACATTATGGAAAACCACAGAAAAACCAACATCTAATGAGTGAGGTTATCCGGATATTCTCAATATTGCCGGAGCCTGAGCAACGCGTATTGATGAGTAGCTTCTTACGGATTGCAGGTGGCGCGCCAATTGAAATCAGGCGTCCGAATTTGGTGCAGGGATTGACTGCGCGTGAACAGGAAGTTCTTGTGCTGGTAGCGAATGGGTACACACGGCGTGAGATTGGTAAGACGCTGCAAATCAGTGCCAACACCGCAGCAAAACACATAGCCAAAATTTACTCAAAGCTTGACATAACAACCTCAGCGGAGGCTGCGAGAGTGTCGGTAGTCGCGGGATTGGTCGGGTAACCTATGTTAGATTCCACTCTAGAAACGACATTTATATGCCCGATTGATCAATTAGCGACTGCTGGCCGTGGAGCGCTTGGTCGTGTGGGGTTTCGCTGGTATCGTAAAAAGACAGTGTTCTCCAATATGGAAGAGCGGTCCTTGTCTCAGCAGATCATGGAAGTGCGAGTATCGACCCTGGGTTCCTTTAGGGTCAACATAGCTAACGAGCAGCTGGAATTACACCACGACGCTTCACACAAAGTGCTAGCGATGCTGGTTTTTTCGGAGGAGCATACCTGCGAAAGAGAAACTATCGCGGGAACCCTATGGCCAGACTCTACACGCAGTAATTCTCTGGCCAGTTTGCGTCAGACTATTTTTCAACTTAAAAAAAGTGTTGCAGCGGTGTGTGGCGATAGCGCTCTGATTAAAGCGGATGCCAACAGAATTTCATTAGTTAATTGTTCTATTGATTTTGATATCAAAGAAACTATTAACGATATTAAGAGCAAGAAGCTGCTTGAAAATTATCAAAGTGTAAAAAAGCGCATCACTGATGGGCTGCTTTCAGAAATTTCCACAGGTAGTGATTTATATTCAGAGTGGATAGCCTCTTGTGAAAGTTCAATTGTTGATGAACTAAAGAACGCCCTTCAAACGTCGATTGAATCATCTGACACGATCGAGCTCAACCTACAATATGCAAAGTTACTTTGTGCGATTGATCCCTGCAATGAATTGGCGTGCAGATCAAAAATGTTGGCATACCATGCTAGTGGTGAAAAAGGTAAAGCACTTGAGTGTTACTCACACCTTTGGAGGCAACTGGAAGAACAGTATGACATTGAACCCTCGAACGATACCCAAGAGCTTGCTGTTGCGATAAAGCTTGGTCAAACGAATTTAGAAAATTTCAATTTGAGTACGCACCTTTTATCAGAAAAAAGTGAGGAAGAACATAAAGAGGCACCACCTAGCCAACAAAACGACGATAGCGAGCCAACTCAACCACCGCAAGAACCGGATCAATCGATTGTACCTAGAGTAGCGGTAGTTCCTTTTGTAGGGCGTGGTGTAACAACAGAGCAGAAATTTATTGGTGAGGTGCTTGCCGATGATTTAATTAACATATTTTCCAAGTGCAATACGATAAGTGTTATCTCAAGATTATCGTCCTCGGTTTTCTCAGGCATAACCGGTAACCAGCAGGCGATGCAATTGCTTCAAGTGCAGTATTTAATGACTGGCTCGTACCGGGTTCA
This sequence comes from uncultured Granulosicoccaceae bacterium, assembly GCA_937927895.1. Classification (GTDB taxonomy): domain Bacteria; phylum Pseudomonadota; class Gammaproteobacteria; order Granulosicoccales; family Granulosicoccaceae. The sequence goes on from CALGKA010000006.1 coordinate 6,291, forward strand.
GTCCGACAAAATAGTGCTTGATGTGGAATTTTCTTGTGCGAAGACTTCATCGATTCTGTGGCAGAAACGCTTTACTGGAAGTTTTAATGAGTTCTTACAAGAAAATCATCCGTTTGTTGAAGATGCTTTGCATGGTATGGGCATTAGTGTTATGGCAAACGAGCTCAGGAAAACAACATTTCATCCTTTAGATCGACTAGATGATTATACGTTGCTTGTTGGTGCAATAGCACAGATGCATCGCCTCACTATAGAGTCATTTAAAAGATCAAAAAAGTTGTTCGAAACTCTATTAAAGCGTAATCCAAAGCACGCTCTACCCTATGCTTATTTGTCAATGTGGTATGTACTTCGAGTGGTCCAAGGTTGGTCTGATGAACCAGAAAAGGATGGTGAGATAGCTGCAAGGTTGTCAACTACAGCGTTGGATCTAGACCCTTTTTTAAGCTTGGCTCATACTTTACACGGTTTCGTGAATACAAATTTGAGAAGAGATTTGGAGCTAGGGGAATCTTGTTACTGCACGGCGTTGGAGCACAATCAAAGTGATTCACTTGCTTGGTTGTTACGTGGGGCTCTTTCTGCTTTTAATTGCCAGGGAGAAAAAGCTGTTTCTTACACCTCTAAGGCGATGGCCATTTCGCCATTTGATCCGCATAGATATTTTTATTACTCATTAGCTGGGACTGCTGCAATATCTGCAGAGAAATACGATGATGCAATAGATTTAGCGCAAAAATCTCTAACTCTTAACAGAGAACATGCCTCGACCCTTAGGGTGCTAATAGTAAGCCTGTGGAAAACAGGCAGATTCGATGAATCGAAAAAGACCGCCTGTGAGCTTATACGTGTCCAGTCAAAATTTACCGTTTCTTTTTGGCTGAAAAATACGCCGGTCACTGATCCGCTGGCAAGCGATATTGCTTCAGTTCTCATTGAGGCGGGAATTCCTAAATAAAGCTGGGTAACATAAAAAGGAGTATTACTACTATGAGTAAATTATTACCAACATCTTATTCAGGGGGTATCGGAGGTATAGGGGGTATCGGAGGTATTGGAGGTATTGGAGGTATTGGAGGTATTGGAGGTATTGGAGGTATTGGAGGTATTGGAGGTATTGGAGGTATCGGAGGTATCGGAGGTATTGGAGGTATTGGAGGTATTGGAGGTATCGGAGGTATCGGAGGTATTGGAGGTATCGGTCCCTTCTCTCTTATAACCAACCGAGACGGTATCGCCGGCCCATGGGCTCAACCTACAGATGGTGCCGGAAACACGTTGCGACCCACAGCTAACTCCATCGATGATTTAGCATTGATAGAGTTTTGGGATCCAGCGGTTAGAACCTCATTGGTAGATTTTGAGTTGCATACTAACCTGGCTTTTTTTGTAGACACTGATGGCGCTACTCCTGCCGTTAGTGCTTGGCATGTTGATTCAAGCCTTAACGGTGGCACACCAACAGCGAGCTATAACGAGCTTGTTCAATTTACCAGACCGTCTGATGATATTTTTCAAGACCCTTCAGAAGATGAACTTGATCAGCTGGATATTGTTGCTAATTACATTGATCTTCGACCGGATCGTGCAGAAGAAATTGTTTCGCAGCTCGGTGTGCCTATACCTTTTCTAGCGACAATCGATTTTCTTAGGCCTGACAGAACACCATGGACACTTGAACTGCTAGCAGCTGCCCTCAGGCTAGCTCATTTTGTAGAGATGAGAATCAAACATGCATTGGCGGTTAAAAGACCAATTGAATATTCGCCACAGATTCAACCTATCATTACTACGCCTGGACATGGAAGTTTGCCTAGCGGGCATGCAACAGAGGCGTTTGTATGTGCGCTGGTGTTAAAGGCACTTCTTGATAAAAGCTCGAATCCGGTTCATACCCATGCCCTGCACAGCAATCAGCTGTTAAAGCAGGCAGCTAGAATTGCGATTAACCGAACGGTGGCGGGCGTTCATTTCCCGGTTGATAGTGTAGCGGGCGCTATGTTGGGCAGCACACTGGCCTCATATTTTGTAATAAGGTGTGCGGGTGGTGCTTATGATGCGATGCATTTTGACGGATCAAACTACGCTCCTGATTTAGATTTTTTATGGACACAAGTTTTTAACGTTACACCAAATAACGATATCAGCTTAGATGTAGCAAACAACAATCACTTTGTATCACTTGGGCCGCAAGCAGTGCAGGGTAAAGAGTCGCCGCTTAGCTGGCTATGGGAAAAAGCAGTTTCCGAGTGGGAATAAAATAGATTAAGGAGCAGTATGATGAGTTGGGATACAGAGCAATCTAACTTTACAACAAACATAGTTGGAATAGATCCGCGTGCTGACTGGTTGTTAACAGACAGTCAATCGGATTTTGCTAAAAACGAAGATTTTTTAATTCCGTTTATTGTGCAAATAAAAGACGACTTACCTTCACAGGTGGTGGGTGAGTTAGTGCAAGCGGATCAGATCTATGTATCAAGCTGGTACTTAACGCAAGAGACAGAAATTCAAAATAAGGCAGTCCGTTATCCAAAGCCCGGTACGCCTTTTGTGGCATACGCTGGCAGAAGATTTTTTGAATTACTCGCCAACGCAAAAGATGATAAAAGCGCACTGATTTCATTGGGTGTCGATTCACTCCGCGTGGCAGCTAAGTCTATTGACCTTCGTACGCCGTTATTAACGGCACAGCCTGCATGGTTATCAACGGATAACTCAAGGCGTGCGTTGAGAACTAACGCTGGCATTAATCAGCTAGAAACTCTTGACTCACAATCCACCAGTTGGCCACGTGGCACGGTGATAATGGCTGTCATTGATGACGGCATTCCGATTGCGAACACACAGTTTCAAAACAGTGCTGGAACAAGAATCGAATACTTCTGGCGACAAGATGGGCCAACCCCCAGTTCTACAGTACCCAACGGTACAGAACTGACAAAGCAAGATATTAACAACTTGCTGTTATCCAGTGAAGTGGCAGGTGTTGTAGACGAAGATACTTTCTATGCACAAGCTGGACTTGCTTCGTATAATGAACCTGGTGCCGCGCATAAAAGTGTTGCATGGCGTGCCTCACACGGGGCACATGTGATGGATATTGCCACTGGATTTGCCAAGGAGCAAGATGTTAAAAACCGCCCCATAATTGCGGTACAACTTCCGGCCAATGTGGTGGAAAACACAAGTGGTAGTGAGTTGGATCAGCATGCTATTGATGCGATCGACTACATTCTGCAGCGTGCGGAGCTTATGTCACCGAATGAACCGCTACCGTTAGTTATTAATTTAAGTTTTGGCCAATACTCCGGGCCGCATGATGGCACCAGTGCGCTAGAGCTGTATTTGGATTCGATAGTCAATTCCCGAGATAACACTCGGATAGTGCTGCCCGCTGGCAATAACCGACAGGCCAGATGCCACAGTGTCATTACGAAGTCAGATTTTACACAGCAGCAGGGTGAAGTTACGCTTAATTGGCGTGTACAGCCCGATGACAAAACACACAGTTATATGCACATTTGGATGCCTGCGGACACAAACTTTAATCCGCCTGCTTCTGATCGAATAAAAATATCGGTGGTTGCACCAAACGGTGAACAATCAGCGGAGCTGGGTGAGGTGCTGAATCAAAATGATCTGGTATATAGCGTTGGTGGTCAAACTGTATGCAGAGTCGGAAATACGTTTGTTGATGGTGACACTAACAGAAGTTTATTTACCTTATCAATGATGCCCACAGCAAGAAACTACAATATTAGTAGCATGGCTGACGTGAAGCCAACGGCCCCGGCGGGTGTTTGGAAAGTTGTTATAAAAGATATCAACGTTACTGAAACTACAGAGATCAATTGTTGGGTTGAAAGAGACGACACTGCCTATGGGTACCAATCACAAGGAAGGCAATCGTATTTTGATGATCCCGATTACCAGCGCTATGACGATTACACTGCTCCGGTTGAAGTTGATACAGGCACCGATAGCACGACAAAGCGTTCCGGTACGTTGAATGGCATAGCCACCGGCGATAAAGTTATTGTTGTTGGTGGCATGTATAGAAAGGAAAAGTCGTTAACAAATTACAGCGCATGCGGCCCGGCAAGTGCCCGGTTTGGATCTGCGGTTGCCACGAGAGAAGGGCCTGATCTACTAACGGTTTCTGATGATTCCAAAGTGCATGCCGGTATCCCTGGAGCGGGAACCAGAAGTGGATCGGTAATGTATTTTAGTGGCACGAGTGTCGCGGCCCCCAGAGTCGCAAGGGAAGTAGCCGACTTATTAGCCGCCGGGGCTGAGGCCGATAGAAATCACCTGAGTGCTATAGTCAGCGCGCAAGAGCCGCTTGATGGAGATCCCGCTACTACACCTGCTAAACAATGTGGTGGTAGTGGCAGGTGGGCGCTAGATCATCCCCATACGCGACTTCATCGTTTTGATAGTGATAGCGTGGGTATAACCTGAAATTCAAAAATGAATGTTTTGCTATGTACTAGCAGTAGCGCTCATAGTCAATAGGCTTGCACGGCAAATACACAGACACCGATAGTAGTAGTTTTTCGGGGATACGATTGAATAGAAACTCAAAAAACTAACCTGACACACTAGTGTTTTTTAATCACTATATTGATCTGCACCTACATCCCAGCCACCTGATCTCAGCTCACCATCAATGTCAGTATTGACGGTGGTGGGTGCGACACCTGCGCCTATCGCAATTGAGTCCGGTTTAAGATGTGGGTCTGTGGGGGCGGTTAATTCATCTATAGTAGCGAATTCAATATTACCGTTGCCTTCAATTGAAAGGTTTATAGCTCCATCTCTGGCTTGTATGGGGGCGCTGGTAAGATTGTTGCGAAATATGTGGCCACTACCACCACGCACCTGGATCGGGGCCCAGTAGTCGTTAACGAAAACCGTGTTGTGTTCAACAATAGTATTGATAGAGTTTTCTACACTGATACCCATGTCACCCGGTCCGCTCCGATAGATGAAGTTGTTACGAATGATACCTCTGGTATGACCGTTGGTGAGTCCCAGTGAAATTCCACGCCAACTGTCTATGATGATATTGCGTTCTACAATGCTATCGCGGGAAAGCCGCAAATAGATTGCTGGTACAGTATCGTAGTTACACGGCTCTGTAGGAACTGCTGCGTTACAACCTGTTCCCTCTCCGTTGATGTTGTAAATGTAGTTATCACGGACGATAACATTACTGCCTTCAAAGATACCGATAGCACCAATATAGTCGCCACTTACGGCACCAGGTGTGTAGCCGATTCTGGAACAGGCGACAACGGCATCTCTATTCTCACCTGAGTCCGCTCCTTTTATTTGTTGCGTTCCAATGTCATAGAGGTTGACGTTATAGATGTAGCTTTGATCCAGTATTGCGTCATCGTCAAACCCGGGTTTCATAGCAATCGCGTGCCGGCGTAGGTTATGCATTGTGATGTCAGCAATGGTGATTCGATCCGCTGCAATCATGAAACCTTCGTTGCTGCCAATATCCAGGCCAAGACCTCGGATGACAACAGCGTCTCTGTTACCGCTTAAAGAACGAATGGTTATGTCGGGACTATTCAAAAAAATCGATTCACTATCGAACAGGTACTCACCATCCATAAGAAGGATTTCGGTGCCGGCTTGAGCATTTCTTATTTTCTGTTCCCAGTTATTATCGTCTTGAGCAATTATCAGAACATTTTCTCTCGACCGGTAAAGGGCGGAGTTTTCGTATTGAGGGCAGTTGTCTGATTGCGGTGCTGTTTCAGTGTCGACCGTGTAATTAGTGGGGGTTGCGGATGCATTGTCTTGATCCCCCGGTGCTTGTGAATTGTCAGCTTCAGACTCCGTGCTTGAGCTCCCTGTGGGTTCGACAATGGTGGCTCCGCTAATCGATGCTTTGTCCGAATCACAAGCCATTAATGACAGAATCAAAAGCGGGATTGGAGCTATTCTCAGCAGGCTAAATCGATAAGGCATAAGCATAAGCAATTGCGGTAGTTAAAACGAAAAACACTTGTCGGTCGGGTCGACCTATTATTGGCAATAGTAAAACATTCGGCGTCTACTGCCGGTATTTGAAGCCAGCGATGTGCGCTGAGTCACTTGGCAGAACGGGCTATGTCGCATTTAGTGCTGAAGATAGCCGTCGGCTAATTAAATTAGGAACTATTTTTTTTTGAACGCCGTCGAACCTCAGAACCATATTGACCTACCACATGATCATCTTCTTTAGGGTTAGCCGTGCGAATTGTACGTCGATAGCCTTTCCAATCACTATCAGTCATTTCATCACTTAGAGCGCGGTGTTGAAAAGTATTTAAGTTCTTGGGTTCGTAGCTTGCTTTGTGAACCGGTTGCACTTACGCCAGCCCCGTGTTTGAAGATTACATTCGTGAGCTTAACAAGGTGGGTCTTGTGCTTGCTTTTATGGAAATCCTTTCAGACTATTTTCTGTTGTTTTTTTTAGAAGTGAAAAATCGCGAAGTGCCATGAGCATGCTTTGTAATACTCGGTATCTTTCGTGTTTTATCACTGATTAGAAATTGCGAAAAACAGGTACATTGAATTAGTTGCGGTTCGAAAGCGGCCGTCGTTTCTGGTGTTGAAGTTGTCATGCTACCGCTACCACCAGAGGTAGTTGAGCTACCAGTGCCACCTAGCCACTTTAAAATAACCTATAATGCAGGCTGTTGATAAGTATGTGAACAAATAATGAACTCTAATACCACGGCTGGTGACATTGAAACCCTCTATGTCTGTGTATGCGACTTAAACGGTACGTTACGCGGCAAACGTATACCTACTAATAAGTTGGAAGGGATTGTGAGTGGCGGTGTTCGAATGCCGCTCTCAGGTGTTAGTGTGGATATATGGGGCGCTGACTTAGAAGCCGATGGTGGTGTTTTTGTAACCGGTGATCTTGATGCTACTTGCATGCCGACAGAGCGCGGATTGTTAACGTTTGACCGGCACGGGGTTAGCAGTGCAATGCTGCCGTTGTGGATGAGTAAAGATGATGGGGCTCCATACCCTGGTGACCCCAGGCATGCTTTAGCAAGTATAGTTAAAAGGCTAAAGGAAAAAGACTTAACCCCGGTGGTCGCAACTGAGTTAGAGTTTTATCTTATGGATGCTAATGCCAGCGCTCCTAAACCTCCTGTGTCACCGCTAACTGGCAAACACTTAGATAGCAATTCCGTTTTATCGGTATCTGAGCTACAGGAATTTGAAAGCTTTCTGAATGATGTCTATGCAGCTTGCAAGGAACAGAATATTCCGGCTGAGGCGGCGATTTCAGAAAATGGTTGCGGGCAGTTTGAAGTGAACCTGCTGCACGTGAACGATGCATTGAAAGCCGCAGATGACGCACTTTTTTTTAAACGAGTAGTTAAAAGTGTCGCTCGGCAGCATGGCATGATTGCATCGTTTATGGCGAAGCCCTACGGGGCTGAATCCGGTAATGGTTTTCATGTGCACTTCAGTTTATTAGACAGCGCTGGGAAAAACGTTTTTGATAATGGCAGTGAAGAAGGTTCTGATATTTTAAAATATGCAGTCGGTGGCTTACTTAAAGCGATGCCTGATTCGATGCTTATTTTTGCACCTCATATGAATTCTTACCGACGCTTACTGCCAGGTACACATGCGCCTACCAAGGCTAGTTGGGGTTATGAAAACCGAACCGCAGCGATTCGCATACCGGGTGGGGATAATTCAGCACGGCGAATAGAGCACCGTGTTGCCGGTGCTGATGCAAACCCGTATTTAGTGTTAGCGGGTATTTTGGGGGCGGCTTTATCAGGCATTGAACAGCAAACACAACCCGCTGGCCCGATCGAGAATAGTGCATATGATTCTCCAGGTGTTGCATTGCCTCGTAACTGGCAAGCTGCCATCGATGGGTTTTCTAACAGTGCACAAATGAAGAAAATATTTGATCAAACACTATGTGATCTGTTTGTATCGTGTAAGAAGCAGGAACTTGAAAAATTCGAACAGGAGGTCACGCCGTTTGAGCTTACCACCTACCTTGAAATTGTCTGATAAAAAGAGCGTATTAAATTATTCGATCGTAGACTTTGCCGCCAATTGCTCTTGCTTGCGCTGATTGATCACTGAGCGTTTGCTTACAAGCGAAGCTACAACTACACCCACAGTTACGATCGCAATCATAATAGTGGAAAGTGCATTGATCTCGGGACTAACACCTAAGCGTACCTGGCTAAATATTTTCATTGGTAAGGTTGTAGAAGATGGGCCGGAAACAAACGAGGCTATGACTAAGTCATCTAGTGATAAGGTAAACGCCAATAGCCATCCAGAGATCACTGCCGGTGCAATGAGCGGCAGGATCACACTTCTAAAGGCATCTAACGGGGTGCAACCAAGGTCTAGTGCTGCTTCTTCCAGGGAGTTGTCCATTGATACTAACCGTGATGACACCACCACTGACACAAAGCACATGGAAAAAGTGGCGTGCGCAAGAATAATGGTGGTCATGCCACGATCAGCCCCTATGGCTATAAACAGCAAAAGCAATGACAACCCGGTGATCACTTCTGGCATCACTATCGGGGCGTAGATCATGGCAGAGAATAGTGTGCGCCCTGGAAACGCAATGCCTTTAACTAAAACAAAAGCGGCCATCGTACCCAGTATGGTGGCAAGCGTTGAAGACACAAAGGCGATCTTAAGAGTCATAAATGCCGCATCAAGAAACGCTTCATTATTGAGTAAAGCGCCATACCATTTAGTAGAAAACCCTGCCCACACTGTTACAAGCTTTGATGAATTGAAGCTGTAGATCACAAGTGACAGTATGGGGATATAAAGAAACGCAAAACCCAGTGCCAGTGAGGTGGCATTAAACCACGAGAACCGTTGGTTCATTGTGCTGCCTGCTGTAGCTTCTGCTGTTGTTTTTGAAATAACACAATAGGCACTATGAGTATGATTAATAAAATCACAGCAACCGCTGATGCTAATGGCCAATCGCGATTCGAAAAGAATTCGTCATATAGAACTTTGCCAATCATTGATGTACTTGAGCCGCCAAGCAAACTGGGTATAACAAATTCACCCACTGCAGGTATAAACACTAGAAAACAGCCCGCTATTACCCCTGGGCGCGACAACGGTGCGGTGACCAGCCAAAATGCCTTAAAGTTTGAGCAACCGAGATCTTTAGCAGCTTCTAATAGTGAACTATCCATTTTCTCTAGAGTGGCGTAAATAGGTAGGATCATGAAAGGTACGTAGGTATAAACAATACCGATATACACAGCGATATCGGTGTTCATAATGACCAGTGGTTCGTTGATAACGCCTATGTTTAGTAGCGTTTGATTCAGCAGGCCGTTGTTACTAAGAATGCCAACCCAGCTGTATACGCGGATCAGAAAGCTGGTCCAGAAAGGCAAGATCACCAGCATCAATAAAGTCGGGCGCCAGCTTTCTGAAGAGCAGGCCATTGCATATGCAATGGGAAAACCAATCAGTAGTGATAAGCAGGTTGAAATAAACGCGATCTTTAAACTCGACAGATAAGACTTCCAGTAAAGGTTATCTTCAGTTAAGTACACATAGTTTTCGAAATCGAGAGCGGCAATGAATTCTTTAATGCCAGCTATACCTGCCTGCAGATCAAACTTAGGCGTGTACGGTGGTATGGATACCGCCCCATCTGATAGTGAAATTTTCACAACAATTAAAAACGGCACAAGGAACAGTGCTAGTAACCACACATAGGGAGTAGCAATAAGGCTAAAGCGACGAATGTTAATTATTGAGCTCCCGGTTGTAATGTTATCGTTTTTACAAAGTAACGACTATTGAGTTAGCACGACACCTGCGGTGCTTGTCCATGAAAGCCAAACGGTCTGTTCCCATGAGATGTCTCTTCGCGACAGGCGCTTTTGATTGGCGGCTTGTGCTTTAATTACGCACCCGGGTGCAACCTCTACATGGTAGGTAGAAAGGTTTCCAAGGTAGGCTATGTCAAGCACCTTGCCTTGAATAACATTTTCGGCATCGGCCGGTGGTGATGTTGAGATACTTATCTTTTCAGGTCTTATAGCAAAGTAGCATTCTGAGTCATCGCGCATAGCTGTATTGGTGGTTGCATTGATGGGAGTGATGCCTTCAGCCCAGTGTATTTGTAGCTGGTTGTCAGCGCCTGTTTGGCAGTGCCCTTCAAGTATATTGATATCACCAATAAAGTCTGCCACATAGCGGGAGTTGGGAAATTCGTAGATCTCTGCAGGTGTTGCTACTTGTTGTATTCTGCCGTGGTTCATGACTGCCACACGGCTGGAGACTGTCATCGCCTCTTCCTGGTCATGGGTAACAATAATAAACGTGGTGCCTAGTTTTTCTTGTATATCCATAAGCTCAAACTGTGTTTCCTGGCGTAGTTTTTTATCGAGCGCACCCAGTGGTTCATCTAATAGCAGTAGCTTAGGGCGTTTAGCCAGTGAACGTGCCAGTGCAACACGCTGGCGTTGGCCGCCAGATAATTGTGCCGGTTTTCGCGCTGCAAGCTGTTGCAACTGAACCATGGTCAGCATTTCATCGACACGTTGGTTGATTTCGGCTTTTGGCATGTTTGATCGCTTCAAGCCAAATGCTATGTTTTCGACGACCGAAAGGTGTGGAAACAGTGCATAGGATTGGAACATCATATTAAACGGGCGTTTGTTGGGCGGCAGTGGCGATATATCTTGTCCGTCAAACAGTATTTGACCTGCTGTGGGTTTTTCGAAACCTGCCAGCATTCGCATTAAAGTGGTTTTGCCGCAGCCAGATGGCCCTAATAGCGAATAGAATTCTTTTTCGTAGATATCCAGAGAGACATTGTCAATGGCTGTGAAGTCGCCAAATTTTTTAACCACATTTTTAAAGCTAATCAGTGGCACCGCAGAGGCTTCGTCCCATGGGGCGAAAGTGTGGGAGTTAGCAATATTCATTTCATCTGAATCGGTTGTGGGCATTTAGCTAAGGTGCCTTAGATATTCTAATACAGCGCCATCAGCCCGGGTGTATTACTTACTCCGTTTTGGATCTTTAATTTTTAGCTGATTAAAAATAAAAATGCGTAAGGCACAGAGCCTTACGCATTAGAATATTACGAAAATCTAGTTACCGGTTTTGATTCTAGTCCACATGCGCGTAACGACGCGTTGTGCCTTTGCATCATAAGGGGTCACTATAAATAGGTTTTTTACGGTTTCTTCACTTGGGTACACGGCGGTGTCTCCGATAACATCTTCAACAAGAAACTCTTGTGATGCTTTGTTGCCATTCGCATAGTAGACATAGTTTGATGCTGCCGCCGCTACCTCTGCCTCAAGCATAAAGTTGATAAACTTATGTGCGCCTTCTGGATTAGGCGCATCGGCGGGTACAGTGAGTTGGTCAAACCACATTAATGCGCCTTCTTTTGGTATTGAGTAGTTGATCTCAACACCGTTGTCCGCTTCAGCGGCGCGATCCCGGGCTTGAAGTACATCACCAGACCATCCAACTGCTACGCATATATCACCATTGGCGAGTGCATTAATATACTCAGAGCTATGGAATTTTTGAATGTATGGTCTAACGGCTTGTAGTATTGGTTCTGCTTTAGCTATAACGTCTTTATCGTGTGAATCTGGATCTTCACCAATGTAGCGAAGTGCAGCCGGGATAATCTCTGTTGGTGCATCAAGAAAATAGACTCCGCACTCACTCAGTTTTTTCATGTTTTCTGGATCAAAAACCAAATCCAGTGAATCTACTGGTGCATCTTCTCCGAGTATTTCAGCAACTTTATTGACGTTGTATCCTACCCCTGTGGTGCCCCACATGTAGTTAACTGAATAGGCGTTGTCTGGATCGTAAATAGCAGTTTGAAGCGCGATGTCTTCCCACACGTTGCCAATGTTAGATAGCTTGGATTTATCAAGCTTCATAAAAGCACCGGCTTGAATCTGGCGTGCCATAAACGAACCACTTGGAACGACTACATCGTAGCCCGTGCTGCCTGCGAGTAGTTTTGTCTCTAGTACTTCGTTGGAATCGAAAACATCGTAGATCACCTTGATGCCGGTTTTCCCGGTGAATTGCTCCAGTAGTGACTCATCGATGTAATCTGACCAGTTGTATACTCGGACTTCTTCAGCATGAGCGCTTGAGACGCTAGCCATGGATACAGCAGTAATGGATACAGCAGCAAAAACGTTAATGTAAAACTTAAACATGTCCGGGAATCCTACGTTTAACGGAATGGGTTTTTAATTGCAGCCTGTATGTGTCTGACTGCGAAGCATTGGAAAATGAGGTGCTCAAAATGATTAGCTCAAATTGATTATTGGTTAAGCTGTGGTCATACTATTGAGCAAATATAGCGCTGTCAAACCGATTAGCGACATGATGCGCAGGGGTTGGCAGACCGCATCAAGAACGAGCAAAAACGAGAATTACCACGCTGCCTCAGTCGGGCTTGCACACACCGAAATCAGAGCAAATCACTTCAATGAGTACTGACCCAGTTGCAGCCCTAGAGGCCAAAATGCCTGAGGCTTTTCGGCGTTACCTGAATGGCCGATCGATAGAAGAGGTCGAATATATTGTGCCCGATATGGTCGGTATGTCGCGCGGTAAGTCTATGCAAACCGGTAAGTGGTCCAAGGGCGGGAGTTCATTTTTACCCACCTCTATCTTCTACCAAACAATAACTGGCAACTACGTTGATATGGATATCCAGGATCAATGGACAGAGTCAGACATGGTGCTAGAGCCAGATTGGTCTACCGCCTGTGCCGTGCCCTGGGTCGATGAAGTGACGGTTCAGATTATTAATGATCTTTACACACGTGACGGTGACCTGATCCAGCTCGCACCACGAAATGTCTTAAGAAAAGTACTCAAGTTATATGAAGATAAAGGCTTGAGACCAGTGATTGCTCCAGAAATTGAGTTCTATCTAACCAAGCCTAACATTGATCCGAATGAACCAATCGAGCCGCCGATGGGCCGATCTGGTCGACGTGGAGCTTCACGTCAACCCTATTCCATGGTGGCAGTGGAAGAGTTCGGTGCAGTTATCGATACTATTTATGATTACGCCGAAGCACAGGGGATTGTGTTAGACACCATTATTCAGGAGGGCGGTGCCGGCCAGATAGAAATTAATTTGCAACACGGTGATGCGCTTAACCTTGCCGATCAGGTTTTCTATTTTAAGCGTGCTATTCGAGAGGCCGCCCTTAAGCATCATAAGTTTGCTACCTTCATGGCAAAGCCCATGAAAGAACAACCTGGCAGCGCGATGCATATACATCAAAGCATTGTTGATACTAAAAGTGGCGACAATATTTTCTCTAAGCCGGATGGCACTCCTGCAGATGCGTTCCATCATTTTATTGGTGGTATCCAGAAGCATCTGCGTTCAGCGGTGCCAATGTTTGCACCTTATGAAAATTCTTATCGGCGCTTCAAAGGCGGTGGAAGTGCACCCACTAATATTGAGTGGGCAGAAGACAATCGTAGTGTGGGGCTTAGAATTCCTATATCGCCGCCGCAGGCGCGCCGTGTAGAGAATCGCATTATTGGCATGGACTGTAATCCGTATCTTGCTATTGCTTCGAGCCTTGCCTGTGGCTACCTGGGTTTGGTTAATAAAATTGAACCATACGCTGAAAAAAAAGGTGAGGCGTTTGAGAATGTCGCGCTGTTACCGCGCCACCTTGATGATGCATTAGAAGAGTTCGCACAAGCTGCCGAGCTGCGCGAGCTACTGGGTGAGGAATTTTGTTTAGTTTATGAGGCCTTAAAAGATGCAGAGCTCGAAGAGTTCCATAGCGAGGTCACTACGTGGGAGCGTGAGCAATTAATGGTTAATGTATAACTCAGTTTTGCTCTTATATATTTCTCTCCTATCTATACAACGGCAACACTGCCATGCTCTTATTGTGAGCGCGTAAACAATTACTGTAGAAAACCAGATGAATAAAAACTTTCAAGATACAGCGACACTGCAAAAATTAGATGCCGCGCATCACTTGCATCCATTTACCCACGGAGACGAGCTGAATAAAAAAGGTGCGCTTATAATTACGCGTGCTAATGGCGTCTTCTTACAAGACTCCGAAGGTAAAGACTACCTTGATGCCATGTCGGGGCTTTGGTGTGTGAATTTGGGTTACGGCAGGAAAGAACTCGCAAGAGTGGCCGCTGCACAAATGGAGCAGCTTCCTTACTACAACACATTTTTTCAGACCTCTCACCCACCAGTGATTGAATTGTCTGCCACATTGGCAGCCCTTGCCCCGGGTTCATTGAATCATGTGTTCTATGCGGGTTCAGGGTCAGAGGCTAACGACACCAACATGAGGCTTGTGCGCCACTATTGGGCGGCCAAAGACCAACCAAACAAAAAAATTATAATCAGTCGAAAAAATGCTTACCATGGTTCAACAATGGCGGGGGCAAGCTTAGGTGGCATGAAGCCTATGCACTCTCAGGGTGGGTTGCCGGTTCCTGATGTGACGCATATCGAACAACCTTATTGGTACGGTGAAGGTGGAGACCTAAGCCCTGAAGAATTTGGCTTGCAACGTGCCAAACTATTAGAGGCAGAAATTAATCGTTTAGGTGCTGATAAAGTAGCGGCATTTATAGCGGAACCAGTACAAGGCGCAGGTGGTGTGATTATCCCGCCCAGTACGTATTGGCCAGAGATTCAACGCATATGTAACGATGCCAATATTCTTTTAATTGCTGATGAGGTCATCTGTGGCTTTGGCCGAACGGGCAATTGGTTTGGCAGTCAAACGTTCGATATTACGCCCGACATCATAACCATAGCAAAAGGGTTAAGTTCTGGTTATCAACCCATTGGCGGTTCAATGGTTTCAGACGAAGTTGCCAGTGTGATTAATGCAGCCGGATCTTTTAACCATGGCTATACCTATTCCGGTCACCCCGTGGCGTGTGCGGTAGCCAGTGAGAATTTACGTTTATTAGTTGAGGAACGAGTAGTCGAGACCGTTCGCGACGAAACAGCCCCTTACCTGGAATCACAATGGACCCAATTAGCTGATCATCCACTGGTGGGAGAGGCCAGAATTTGCGGCATGATGGGAGCGTTGGAGTTAACACCAGACAAATCCTCACGTGCACCATTTGCCGGAGAAGAAGGTGATGTCGGGGTGATGTGCAGAGAGGCCTGCTATGCGAGTGGTTTAGTCATGCGTGCAGTAGACGACAAAATGATTATGTCGCCGCCATTGGTGATCACTAAACCTGAGATAGATACTTTTATAGAGCGTGCAGTACAAGCACTTGATAAAACCTATAAACAATTAAAGAACGCTGGAATGCTCAAGCCCGCGTAACTGTTTAGAGAAACAGTACTGGCCAAAGTAATAAAAAATAAATCAGGTATAGAGCGTCTATGGTGATGGATATACTAACGGTTAATGATAAGCAAGGTGAGTATCCAAAATCCTGGTACGCCGCTACAGCTAATAGCCATCAACCATTTAATACGGTTAAGGGTGATCTAAGCTGCGATGTTTGTGTGGTAGGGGGTGGTTATACCGGCTTATCGGCAGCTTTGCATTTGGCACGTAAAGGGTTTGATGTTGTATTGCTAGAGGCGCATCGTGTGGGGTGGGGTGCTTCTGGTCGTAATGGCGGTCAGGTAGGCACTGGGCAGCGTGTTGGTCAGACAGAACTTGAACGTATGGTGGGCCAGGAACGTGCGCGTGAATTGTGGTCATTGTCTTTGGCGTCGACAAAACTCGTTAAAGATCTTATTGCAACACACAACATAGAGTGCGATTACACGCAGGGAATTATTCACGCTGATCATCGTAAGCGCTATGTGGCTGATAGTCACACGGAAGCGAATAAGCTCATAAATAACTACGGCTATGATCTGGTCTCAACCCTTGATCAAAATCAGATTCATGAAGAGATAGGCTCGGATACTTTTTACGGCGGCACTTTAGATAAAGGTTCGGCTCATCTTCACCCTCTGAACTATGCATTGGGTTTAGCTGCTGCTGCAAAGCAGGCCGGAGTTAGTTTGTTTGAAAATTCACGGGTAAGCGGAATCTCACCCGGCGAGCCTGCGGTTATCAGTACTGAGCAAGCCACAATTAAAGCGCGCTATGTTGTGCTTGCGTGTAATGGTTATCTTGGCGGATTACAGCAAGATGTTGCTCCGTACGTGATGCCCATCAATAACTACATAGTGGCCACTGAACCGTTAAGTGATGCAGATGCTACAGCATTAATTAAAAACAACTACGCGGTTGCTGATTCGCGTTTTGTTGTTAATTATTTTCGTCTTTCCAGAGACAAGCGCATGCTCTTTGGTGGCGGTGAAAGTTATCGATATCGCTTCCCGGCTGATATAGCTAGCCTCGTGACAAAACCGATGTTAAAAGTTTATCCGCAATTGAAAGATGCGAGAATTGATTATGCATGGGGTGGAACACTGGGAATAACCATGAATCGTATGCCCCATTTTTCACGTATCAAAGGGAATGTGTTATCTACTGGTGGTTATTCAGGGCATGGCGTAGCGATGGCAACGCTTGCCGGTTCTCTGATGGCAGATGCGATTGATGGTCAGGCTGGTGCTTTTGATGTTATGCAAGGAGTCCCATCACAAAGATTCCCGGGCGGTACCATGCTGCGGCTACCTTTGTTGGCTCTAGGCATGACATGGTATGCCTTGCGCGATAAGTTGTAGTCGTTACGTTGGTTTAGTTCGGGAAGGGGTCTGTTCGTTAGCCCGTTCGATTCTTACTTAGACGCGGGAGAACCGTATAGATCGACGATAACGGCCAAGCGATGGTTATAGCTATTTCAAAGCCAATAAATAATCGCCCCGTCTGGTGTGTCTTGCCAGCTAGGTTCTTTAACTCCCCCGCAGCCAGTCTCGATAAAAATGTTTGCGTGCAAAAGCTTGCTGAGTTGGTGTCTCGGGCAAAAGCTTGCGAATTTTTCGATCAGGGATATTTTTAGACGACTTAATAGTCGATGGTGTGTCGATTGGTATAGAACCACGTTTATTATTGAGTATTGCTCTGCCGATCCCGTCAATTAGATTGAATGCAATGCCTTTCGGCATAGGCTACCCACCAAACGATTGTTGCAGCAAGTCCCGCACTTCTTTCAACCAAGCTAAATGCGCTTCTATACTGAGAATTCCTTTGCGCAGAGCGGCGTAAATCATAACTTGCTCCGCTGGTAGCGTGCGTCTTTGTTGCGGTGAGTAGTAATTCCTTTCAAGCTCTAAGTAGGTATTGCGTAGCGCATCACTATCACTAATATTTCGCTCGAGCTCCTCCTGCATAAGTGCTACGTTTTTACTATTTGTATTGAGCAACTTTACAAGCAAAAGATTTTTGTTTTTTTGGATTTTCACCGGGTTTTCAAGCCACGCTTGTAGAGCTTTCTTGCCAGTTATGCTCAGGCTATATAATTTTTTATCGGGCTTGTCGTCTTGCTTGATTTGCTTAAATTTTAACAGCTTGCTATCGGTCATCGAGCCAAGTTCGCGGTAGACCTGCTGATGGCTGGCATTCCAAAAATAGCCAATCGCATCGTCAAACTCTCGCACAATGTCATAACCAGTGGCGGGCTTTCGATCTAAAAGTGTTAATAGGACAAATTTCAAACTCATATGCACATTGTTGCATAAATTTTGCCTTCTTGCTACGATATGCACAAAAGTGCATATGACCGACGGAGAAGGGAATGATAAAAGTACTAATAGGAATTCATGTACTGTTCGGCGCAATTGCCGTGCTCGGCATGCTCATAGCCTTGGCCACCAGGAAAGGGGGTAGGTGGCATAAGTGCGGCGGTAAGACCTACGCTCTGGGTATGGCAGTAGCGCTTAGCTTGTCAACATTGGTAGCGGTACTAACGAGCAATTTATTCTTGCTTAGCATTGGAATATTCAGTGCCTACCTGGTCTATACCGGCTGGCGCCTTGCGGTAGCTAAGGACGGGGCGCGAAGCGTTATAGATAAAGTAGCCAGCAATACGTTAATGGCCGTTGGCTTACTTATGATCGCCTACAGCGCTTACCTATTTTTCAGTATAGGTGATTCGTTGGCAATAGCATTAGCAGTATTCGGAGTTCTAGCGATAGCTGCTGCATACACTGACTATAAAAGTGGCGATCAATGGCCTTCTGGCAAAGAGCGTATTGTTCAGCATTTAGGCCGTATGGGTGGCGCGAGTATCGCGACAGTCACTGCTGTATTGGTAGTAAACGTACAAACCGACCCAGCCTTTATCGCATGGCTAATGCCGACAGTTGTAGGCTCTATGGCGATCAGTTACTGGACGAAACGTATACAAAAACAGAACTACCCAACCTAGCGCAGCACTCTGCGTTGAAGCTCTTGAAAAGGGAGTGACCATTGCCTGCGAGCTTCGCCTTGCTGTGAACCAAATGGCAATCTCTCATTCGTATGCTTTGAAGGCCACACTTCACAAGATTTGTAACGGGCAACATCAAAGGGATACTGAAATGGACATTAACATCAACCGCGTCGCAGTTGCGAGTTGCCACAGAGTTATCTGGCTCCTGTTTCTATTGGCACCCATGGGTTCTCTTGAAGCACAAGATTATGTCGCTAAGCAAACTAGACATCGGTTTGCGCAAAGCACTTTTGGTATCGACTATTTTGGCAATTCAGGCGTCAGCACAAGCTACCTCGATTCAGACGGCCTAAGCCAGCCTTTAACCACAGCTAGCATGTTCACCCCGCGGCTAATAATTGGCGGAACCCATTTTTGGGGGCACGCAGATTTTGCTGTAGCTTTTCCACTAAAAATAAATGAATTTGATACACAGAACCAAACCGTCAACTTTGGTAGTACGGTTGAAACTTCATTTAAATATTTTCCCTGGCGCATACAAAATAATCGCTTTGCGCCCTATGTAGGCGCTGGATTTACAGGCTACTTTTATCAACAGAAAGACAATTCAAAAAATTTAGGTCAAGGCCCTGAATTGAGCAAAGCAGTATTTCCATTAATGGCTGGAGTGACTTTTAATCACAAAAACCACCTTCTTGAAGCGGGCGTATCGTATATTAATAATAATCAGTCAGAGTACTATCTGTCTGAAAGCCAAAAATCTAAGATTAACGTCGAGCCAACATTTTTTAATTTTTCCTACCGCTACATGCTAGATACAACGCTATCTTCTGAAAAAGCCTGGGAGTCAGGTAAGACCAAAAAATTAACAGATAAATACGCTAACGAAGGTAAGCTCAATAATTTGTTCTTAAGCGCCGGGCCTTCAGCTGCTTTTCAAATGGGTGAAAACTCTTACAATACTGCACAAAGGCCATTCCTATCTGATGCGGTACCGTCTACTTTTGCTGATCTTGGTATGGGTTACCACTTACATAGCCCCGATGTGATGTTCACACTAAACTATCGAGCTTATAACGCGACCAATAATGCGTACAGTGTCGAGCAAAGCATGAGGCGACAATCTATAGGACTCGAAGTAACTAAAACACTGGCTGACTACAATGGCTTTGTG
Organism: uncultured Granulosicoccaceae bacterium; assembly: GCA_937927895.1. Lineage (GTDB taxonomy): Bacteria > Pseudomonadota > Gammaproteobacteria > Granulosicoccales > Granulosicoccaceae. The sequence continues at coordinate 25,864 of CALGKA010000006.1, forward strand.
CCTTATGTAGGCCCCATTGTAAGCCTTGAGAAACTGAGTTTTACCGAAAAATATAATGATGAGATCACGCATGATATCGATACATCTAAGCTAGCACTTGGCCTTACCTTTGGCTGGGACATACTCCCTAATAGACTGCAAACGTGGGTACTCAGAACCAATCTTCGTTGGTACCCTGAATTAGATGTCGATGTAGACGGAGAACAAAAAATATCATTTGATACCTTAGAGTTTAACTTTATTCAAGCTGTCTATTATCCCGGGCGCAGAAAAATGGAGCGTTAGATAACTATAATTATGTGAAAAATAACGTCCGTGAGGTGGCCAACATTTACAGTGGCTAACCGCTTAAGTTCGTGGCTTATTCGCTTGATCGATATCACCATCGATCATAGCGGCTCGAAGAATCTGGCTGTTAGTCAGCATTGTTTTATTATTCCAGTACCCGGGTTAATCAAAGCGGGTCAGCCTAAACTCACTGATACCACGCAAGATAGGTGTGGTAGTTGTTGGCTGAGTTCACCCAGCCACAATTTTCCTGATACGCCTTTCTGAATCCGGTGAGGTTATATTGGTGTTGTATGCCATCAACATCAATTTTTAATACTGCACCTGCAGCCATTTGGGCAATAAGCTTCCAGAAGCCGGGGCCTCTATTGGTGATAGTGTAATTTTCACCCTTACGTTGAAAAGTAAGATTGTTCGGTGGTAGCTGGTCTACACGCATAACGATATTCGGCACGGGCACATTGTTGGTTATTCTTTTATCGAGATAAAGCCACACGCTATCTTCTTCGAAACAAACTAAATTCAGTTTGGTGTTTCCATATGTTTTATTGACACTTGCCAGGCGTCCGAAAGGTCGTCCAACAATTGTTTCATCGGTTATTCCACCAGACCACTCAGCGATCGCGCTTGAAGAATGGCCGAGCATTGCCAATAGCAGAATAGCTACTGCATTTCTGATGGTCGATGTCATTAGCTTATCTCCTGAAGGAAATAGTTGTAGGATTGAAAATATTCCGGCTCTCGTGATTTTTACAATCAACGCCGCCAACGAAACTGACTGTTCATTGTCAGGTAGCACTATTCTAGGGCCTATAGAATGTTAGATATGTGAACAATGTAGTCGGCTTTTTGAATGGTATAGATATTTACATTTTGGCTGTAGCCTGATCGTTCAATACGCTCCTCTAACTATGCACTTTGTTTGTCTCTATAACTCCGTAGGTAGATTACCTACGGCACATCTCACGGCCAATCTAACTACGATAAAATATTATTTTGACAATGGGGTAGTACGCTGTGAGATGTTTGATCAATGCAGCCTGGATATCCATCATCAATATTGCAAGCAGTACTATTCCTACCGTTTTATATAAAGAAATAGGAGTTGTTTGGTGTTGTGTCAATCTCCCCTGTCCCCGAACCTACTGATGCATAAAAACTCCAAATCCCGGTGGGATTCAGAGCAATGAATTTAATTATGATTTCGGCTTATCTCTTTTTTTTGAACGTCTTCGGAGCTCAACAGCGTATTGACCGACTGAATGATCGTCTTCTATAGGATTTGCTGTGCGAATAGTACGTCGATAGCCTGCCCAATCTTCATCCGTCATTTCATCACTTAGAGTGCGGTGTGTAAATGCATTTAAATTTTGGGCGTCATAGCTTGCCCGGTGTACCGGCTGCACTTGAAATAAAGGCTCATCTGCGCGAATTTCAATAACTGCATTTGTGGTTTGCAGCCGAAGATTGATAAACAACGGAGCGGGAGCGTAGTGATCAGTTTCAACAATGCCTTCAAAGCAGAAAAATTGACTGGTATTTTTTACATTTGCCAGGGGTCTTATCAACGCACTCCAATCTTTGGCTGTTTGTACGAGTAAGCCGGACCATATTTGTATATAACCTGGAACGCCAATCGCACTAATAAATGGCGGTGCCATATCCACTAGGTATTCAGGACAATAGGGATTCCACCAGCTCTCAATTTCTGGAAGGCCCTCCGATGTCAAACGTTCCCACTCCGACCCATGGGCTATATAAGTGTCAACGCCATCGAACAATAGCTCGACACTCATTGCTGGAAATATGTACCAACCGAATCCCGAAGCAGTACGCATAGCCTCACAATATTGAAAAGCTGATGTGGGCATACTTCCTAGTGCAGATTGATCTGCACGCATGGCCGGAAGTGCGTGCGGATAAGCATGCACGAAAGATATATTTGGTCCGCCACCTGCAGCTGGTGATTGGAGCATTTTCAAATTTCTTTGTTTATTGGGGAGTTTAAGCAGTGTCGATGTATTCGACACTGCGAGTGGTTATTGTAGCTTATTGAATTCAGATGCTAAATCACACTTTTTCGGATATGTTTCTTGGTAGCTGGCGATTTAACGCCGGAACCCATACTAGCTTTTGGGTCATTGTTCAGTGCGGCTTTTGGTTGGCTCAAGGGAACACTTTTTCGGATATGTTTCTTGATAGCTGGGGATTTAACACCGGAACCCATACTAGCTTTTGGGGCTTTGCTCTGTCGAACAGATAAAATCATTACGGTCTCCTTTTCGTATGTAATTGCACGATTAAAAAATCATGGGAAACGTGTACGAAACGTGTACGAAACCTGTACGAAACGTTGTAGATCTTGAGGTATCCCACAATGTATTGTGGGATACCTTCCCCTAAGTTACTGATTTATATTGAAATGTCGATTCGAAACACGTTTTAATGTCTCTCAAACATCGAAATCCAGCAATATGAGACTTATCTAGATCCCGCAAGTTGTAATGTTCGACTGATCGTAAAACGAGCTTCCGCTTTCTCGCGATCCCCATACACTGCAGAAGCGTCAGTGGGGATAGTTGACTGACAGCAAAGGGCACTTTCCTGTCAAATCGCTACAGAATCGAACAGTTAGTTGAAGAGGTGTATCACGCGTGATACGCTGCAGACATGAAGAAAATTACTATCAGAGAGCTTCGCAATCGCGGTAGTGAAGTTGTGGAGCGAATACTAGCTGGCGAGCATTTAATGGTTACTCGCGATGGTCACGCTGTAGCCGAACTCAGACCGACACAACGCGAACCATTGGAGGTTAGCGCGCTGCTTGAACATTGGCATGCGCTACCTAAGATCGACGGAAAAGCTTTACAGCGGCAGATTGATGATTTGATGGAGCCCGGTATATGACAGAGCGGGGCATCCTCGACACGAATGCGGTGATCTTGCTATCTCGAATTAAAGATCCTGCAATTCTGCCCAAGTATCCTGTTGTAACAACGATTACTATTGCAGAACTTTCAGTTGGACCTCATGTAGCTGACAACGAAATCGAAAGAGCGGCGCGCCAATCGCACTTGCAACAGGCTGAGTCTGACTTTGACCCGATTCCATTCGATTCTGCCGCGGCAAGAGCCTTTGGAAGAGTAGCAAGTGATCTTCGGTCAGAAGGTAGGAAGCACAAAGCACGTGCCTACGATGCATTGATCGCCGCTGTTGCAATAGCGCAAGATTTGCCGCTCTACACAGCTAACCCGGATGATTTTCTAGGCATCACAGAACTAACGGTGGTGCCTATCGAAGTTCCTGATAACTAATTTACAATTGTGATGTCGACCGGCACCAAAGGGCACTTTGCAGTCGATCATCAGTGATCAACTTTATTAGCAGAATAGACTAACAGTTTCACTGTTCTAGTGGGCTGTGTGGGAAGTTCGGTAACAAACTTTTCACAGCCACAGTCGTCAGAGCAAGGCGAAAAAATGCAGGCATAGCACGGCCTACGTCGAATTTTTTTAACGCAGCTATGGCGGCTGTGGCTTCGAGGCGTGTTACCTAACTTTCCAAACAGCCCACTAGCACACTGGCTGGTCAGGGCTTACATGCTAGTGTACTGGAACAAATAGATTGTACATATGAGTCGATTAATCAAAGTGTCTAATTTGATAAGAAAAATCGCGATGGTAGTTAAAAAATGAGCCTGTAACGAATTCTGAGCGCACTTTGATCAATCGCCCCTTCGGGAGCTCGGCATTAGGCTCGCAACTGCGTTGAAGCAATAACTATTGCCTGCAAGCTTCGCCTTGTTGCAAACCAAATGACAAACTCTCAAA
>CALGKA010000007.1 GCA_937927895.1 uncultured Granulosicoccaceae bacterium
CATGGATGTGCCCATAGTTGACAATAATGGGCGCGACCCCATGGAAGAGGATTTCAAAAAATGGCGACAGCCATCAAAAGGACAACAAAGTCGCAAGAAAGACTTTTGCCTACTTTTGGTCTTTTTAAAAGTAGGGCCGCCCGCAGGGCATGTCACAAACGTAGCCGCCTGCAAGGCAAAAGCCAAAAAGGCCAGTATGCGGGCCCCCGCACTAAAACTGTAAGCGAACACCAAGATGAACATTATCATCCAGCTCAAGCGCGACATGATCATCGTTCTTTACTTCAAGCAACCGATACCCAATATAGGCCTTAGCGGCTGGTACAATTTCAACGCTTAAACGCGCGCTAATCTCTAGCATGGCGTCTGTATCACCAAACGTTGTAATACCAGGTGTGAAAAACGCTTCGACTTTAAAATCTACCGGGTTGTACTGGCTGGGGTTTTGAATTTTTATGCCACCGCCTATTGCTAGCGCACCCACATCGGTATCGTCTTGTTTTACTTTACCGGCGTATGCCTTAACACCAAACTCCAACTGATACGGGACCTTAGTGTTGGTTTGGGTACCGACGGCAACTAGCTTGGCATGGCCAATCACATCATTTAGCTCGTTGTAGAAAACGCCCAGTGATACCAAGCCGGTTGATTCTAGTTGGCCTCCGCGCGTACCTCGCGTAAAAGTACGTACAGGAGAAAGAGCTTCAATATTTGCAGATTCATTGCTAAGCGAGAGATCAAGGCCTGTAGCTTGTGTGTTACTTGCGAACAACAAACCCGCGGCGACGACTGGTAAAAGTTTGCGCATGGTGCTTCCGTTTATTGGATATCATCTTCAACAGACTCGATTTGAATCGCCAATAACTGAGCGCTTGGATAACCTATTCCAACGGTGCGCCCACATTCGCTTTTCACATCGATAGCGGTGAGTAGTAAATTTTCTACTCAAGCTGCATATCGTACCGGACAGACGAACAAACTGAAACTTTTGCATGATAGAAAGTCCATACAATTCAGATAGCGACAAGCGCTACTGCATGTTGATTCGATGGCTAAATGAAGCCGGTATCGAACACAGCAACGTAGAGCCCGCATCGGCTGATGCAAGTTTTCGACGCTATTTCAGGGTATACACAGGCAAAGATTCCCTTATTGCAGTAGACACACCACCTGAGCACAACGATAACCCACAGTTCATTGATATTGCTTCCCGCTTGTCGGATGCAGGAATCCACACACCTGAGATCATTCGTTACAGCCTGGAAAATGGCTACTTGTTGCTGGAAGATTTCGGCACTGAGGTTTTACAACAAGCCTTGGAAACAGCAGACCATAACCAGACCGTAAGGCTTTATACAGACGCCATAAGCAGTATCACCAGCATGCAGCAGACAGCCGCAACCAAGGGACTGCCACTCTATAACGAACAACTACTACGCACTGAAATGCAGCTTTTCACTGACTGGTATTTGCAACAACATTTACACTACACCCCAAGCAATGCAGAACTAAATACTATTGAGGAAGTCTTCACACTGTGTGTCAACAACGCTATTGAACAACCACAGGCGTTTGTTCATCGCGACTACCACTGCCGCAACCTTATGCCAACAAGAAACACAATGGGGATCATAGATTTTCAAGATGCCGTACTTGGGCCGGTAACTTATGATCCGGTATCGCTTCTTAAAGATGTCTATCTAGATTGGCCAGAGGAATTTATCGCCAAATTTAGCAACCAGCACCGCTTAAGCTTGCAACCAATGCCTGATATTGCACAATATACCCGTTGGTTTGACCTTATGGGTTTGCAAAGACACATTAAAGTGCTTGGTATTTTTTGCAGGCTTAATTACCGTGATGGAAAGGCACAATACTTAAACGACCTTCCATTGGTGTTGCTTCATGTTGTTCGCACCATTGGCAAATACCCAGAGCTCAAAAAGTTCCTTCAGCTAATCAAAACCATAACTGCAAAAACCGAAAAGACCAAAGCATGAAGGCAATGGTACTTGCTGCAGGGCGCGGTGCACGATTGCGGCCCTTAACAGACACCACACCAAAACCCTTGATTCAGGTGGCTGGTAAAACATTGCTGGACTATCACTTAGAGAAGCTAAACGCTGCGGGCTTTACCGAGGTAATCATCAATACTTGCTGGCAGGCATCGCAGATAGAACAACATATAGAGCAGTCAAACTATGCAAACTTAACATTCACTATAAGCCATGAGCCTGTGGCACTTGAAACTGCCGGTGGCGTGCATAAGGCACTACCCGCCCTGGGTGATCAGCCGTTCTTACTGATCAGCGCCGATATCTGGAGCAACATTAACTACCAAAAACTTAAAAGTATTCAGCTCGGTGATGCTGACGCACACCTACTAATGGTTGAAAATCCAACGCACAACGATAAGGGCGATTTTTCAATAACAGATAATAGACTCACGCAAGCCACTGGCAACACAGTGACATACGCAGGTATAGGCATCTTCAGTTGCGAGCTATTTCGCAATGTTGCAGAACCGGGTGTTGATACAAAAGCGCCTTTAAGAAAAATTTTAAATGAGGCGATTGACCGCAAAGCAATACAAGGCCAACTCATTGACAACGCTTGGTTTGATGTTGGTACCGTTGAAAGACTGGCTTCGTTGGAGCAGTTTATTCTTAACAATTCAACTAGTGCCCACAACTAGCAAGGCTTTTATTCACTATCAAAATGCACCTCGTGACCGATCATAATATCATTTGAAAAAATAAATTTACCGGTAACGCTTGCTCCATCTAATACACGCGGCAACCAAATACGGTCATCAGCCCACATTTCAGCATATGGTATTTCTGAACGCTTGTACCACAGCGGAACCGCCTCATCAGTTTCTGTTGGTGTGCCCTCAAAGCGCGTACTAATAAACACATACACATGAATCGAGTAACCGTCAGTAAACTGAAAACGTAACTCACCGCAAGGCTGCGTATCTAATAGGGAAATACAGAGCTCTTCGCGTACTTCACGCATGGCACACTGGCGTGGTGTTTCGCCTTGCTCAAGCTTCCCGCCCGGGCCATTTATTTTACCCGCACCAAGACCTCGCTTTTTTCGAATCAGCAATACTTCATCGTCTTTTAATGTAAACACGAGAGTGGCTTTATCGACGGCCTCCCAGTTTTCATCAATGGAGTCTAGCGTTAGGTATTTACTGGCCATGTTGTGTCACCGATACTCTTTGCAAGGTTACGTTCACAACTGCTTATCCTACCAGCTTTCTTGTTAACCACTTTCTTCAAAAAACCATTTCCACTATTAGCCTTGATGCGACAGCTTGCGCTTGGCACACTGTGACAATAAAAAACAAGAGCTCTCGCGCATGCAAAATGACGTCATTTCCTTTTTACTCAAAAGACGATCAGTTGTGGCTAAGAAAATGTTGCCACAAGAACCAACCGCTTCAGACCTTGAAAATATTATCGCCTGTGGCTTGCGAGTTCCCGATCACTCCAATGTACAGCCATGGCGCTTGGTAATAGTACAAGGTGAGGCCCGGGCACAGTTTGATCAACAAATCATTCTACCGGCAGCTATTGCCGCCAATAAGGCCGACAAAAAAGACGAACTAAGTGAAATGCAATTAGAGCTCGAATCTAATCGCATGCAACGCAGCGGGCTGGTGATAGCGGTACTGCACACACCCGTTGTACCTCATAAAATTCCGTTATGGGAGCAACAGTTATCAGCGGGTGCTGTATGCACTAATCTACTTATTGCAGCACAGTCTCTGGACTATGCAGCGCAATGGATTACGGAGTGGCTGGCTTATGATGCCTCTGTAATTAGTGCTCTGGGGGGTGACCCTGATCGCGATAAGGTTGCGGGGTTTATTCATATAGGTCAGAAAAAACAGCAGCCGGACGAGCGTAAGCGGCCGGTTGCCGGGGATAAAATCAGTTTTTGGGGCCTGCAGCACTGATACCTTGCGGTTGACGCTTTTTTATTGCGCTACTGACGACTATCGTTTTGACCTGCCCTTGCGCGCGGCTCTGGCGCTGCACACCCATGCGCACCACGCTGAAAACGCCGCCCTTAGCGCTGGACCCCACTGTGAATGGTTTCAAAAACAAAAAAAGTGCAGTTAACGCATCACTTCGTGTGTCGGCACTCTACGTCTGTTTTCTGTGCGGGATCGCAATGCTTGTTGAATTGTAGGACGGTTATTTATGCTTAGCTCGCAGCACCGAAGGTCGGTTTTACGCTCCCGCTTTTCCTAGCATTACCCGGCGGTCATACTTGGGAGGTTTTGCCAGCATGTGTAAATTTGTGTCCTAAGCTCCTACTAACTAATCATGGCCGGGCGTCGAAACGATGTGCGGCTTGATAATAATTCTAGTTAGAAAGCTAAAGGACATGGACCATATGAAGCCCGTTTTGCCCCTGACATTTGTTCTGGTAACACTTGTATCACTGCACTCAACCCTTGGCATTGCTGCTCCAATCTGCCAGTACGCTGATAGCGACTCTGACAATGATGGTTGGGGTTGGGAAAACAGCCAGTCATGCATTGTGAATGGCACATCTGCTAGCCAACCCGTTGCAAGTTCTACTGCAACTGCTTCCAATTCTTCTAATCATCCGGTCTGTAACTCTCGCGATTCCGATCAGGATGGCGATGGTTATGGCTGGGAGAACAATCAAAGCTGCGTTGTGACTGTTAATACTCAATCCGGTGCGGCTTCCGTGCCTGAGGTAGCTGCGGCTACTGCGGGATCCGGCACCTCTACCGATACGACTGCTGAAAATACAACGGCCGCAAACACAAGTAGTACCAACTCAAGCGACTCTCAAATCTCAAACGGTTTGTACCAAGGCAGGCATCCAATCTGTTCAAGCCGCGGGGCTGATAGCGATGGTGATGGCTGGGGTTATGAAAACAATAGAAGCTGTAAGGTGGTTGAAGGCTATGTAGACCCTGACGCCGCAGCCATTGTGCCACCCAGTGGTAATAGCGATAGCGAGAAGGTCGGTGAGATCTATAGACAGAATTTCAATTCTGCCAACCGCGGGCTCTACCAGGCAGACCAACTCAATAGTGACTGGGAATCTCCTCTTTGGCACCTTGGCTTTGATCAGGGTCGGGTAAAAATTGTCGATGCTGGAGCCAGCCGTGGCAATGCAATGGAAGTCACCTACCCTGCCGGTCGATACGGTGCTGGTGGTGCGAGTGCGTTTTTATCCGATGTACAGTTTGGCATGGGCTTACCCAAATCATATGAAGAACTCTATGTTTCGTACGATATTAAGTTTGCCGCAGGCTTTGATTTTGTAAAAGGTGGCAAGCTACCTGGACTATGTGGCGCCGATACAAATGCAGCTCCCAGCACTGGCTGTAATACCGGCGGTGGTTACCCAACCGGTTATGATGGCTGGAGTGCACGCGGCATGTGGCGTGAAAACGGTGAACTTGAAAACTACATTTACCACGCATCACAGCGTAACTACTACGGCGATGATGAATTTTGGAATGTAAGTGCCACACCGGGCGTTTGGCACAATGTTCAGCACCGCGTGGTAATGAATACGCCTGGTCAAAAGAACGGTATATTAGAAGCGTGGTTTGACGGCACTAAAGTGATGTCAGTAAACAATCTGGAATTCCGTAAAACAGAATCTATTGGCATTAACCTGTTTTACTTCAGCACTTTTTTTGGTGGAAACGATGCTTCATGGGCACCTGCCACAGATCAAAAAATGAACTTTGATAATTTTGTTATTTCAACTGACAAGGTTAACTAGCAAGTTCATCTAGGCGTCCGCTGGTGCAGGCGGACGCCAACGATAAGTGGCAATCACTATCGCAAACGTTATTAGAAAGAAACACACCGACCACCTACTCATTCGCTCGTCAGCGACAACGGTTACAAGCGTCGCTAATAGCGACCCAACAACATAGCCACAAAGACCAAACACTGCAGATGCAGCACCCGCTCGTTGACTATGCGGATCGATTGCCAGGCTTACGACATTCGAATAAATCACCAGATAGCTGGTATGAAAACCCAACATGAGCACAGTCATTAAACGATCAGTCAGCACCCCACCTACAACACATGACAATATAATAAAACTGGTTACACAGACCACTGCAGCGCCTATTCTTGCAGCGCCTATGGCTCCATAACGACCAATCAATCGATGATTAACTAACTGCCCAAATACAATACCCACCGATGAGAACGCAAAAAGATAAGCAAAGCGTTTACTGTCAGCACCAAGCTCTGCGTATAGCGCTTGCGCATGCTCTAGAAAAGATACAATAAGACAAGTACTAAAAATACCAACAAAAATAAAATAACGTGATTGCGGTAGTTGCACTACTTGAGAAAAGTTATTGATCGTCTCGCTCCAACCTGCTTTTCGCCTTGAGACAGGCGCTAAAGTCTCTGGCTGCAAGTACGTACCATAGGCCAGCGCTATGGCAAAAAACATAAGAAAAACAAATATACCGCGCCACCCCACCACAGCATAAATGACATAACCAATCAAAGGCGCTAACACCGGCCCTATAGCGAAAAACATGCTGGCAATTGCCATGTTCTGCGCTAATTCGGAACCTGAAAACCGATCCCGTATCATTGCACGACAAACCACCGCACCCGCTGCCGCGCCAAAACCTTGCAGGAACCGACCACACAACATTGACACAAGCGAATGCGATAACAAACACACAAGTGTGCCTACCATAAAAAGTGACAACCCCAGATAGACCCCGGGTTTTCTACCCACGCGATCCGATAACGCACCATAAAAAGGATGAGCAAGACCAAGCGCTAAAAGATATACCGGCACAAGCAATTGAATTTGCTTAGATGTAGCGCCTAAACTTTCACTTAAACCTGGGAAAGCAGGCAACATAATGTCTATTGAAAATGCTGAAATACTCAGCATCAAACCGCAATAGAGACCAAACCATGATAGTCGCAATGAAAGCTGCCTTGAGACACGCACGTAGCTAACGCCCATACATGAGTTAAGAGATAAATGGATACGCCGCCACTTTGGAAAACCATCGAACTACTATTTTTACAGTCGACGGCGGTTGCAACTATACTACTAACCATCCGTAGAATCTGTCCCGAACTGACTGCCAAATAACTACCAAATTTACTGAAAGTGACCCAATGACTTTAGAAAGACCAAAAAAGAATCCGTGGAATACTGAATCAACAAAGCAAGTGTATGATAATCAATGGATCAGTGTTCGCGAAGACAAGGTCATTAATCCAGCAGGTGGCGACGGCATCTACGGAGTGGTGCATTTTAAAAACCTTGCCATCGGCATTCTGCCACTCGATAAAGACAACCATACCTGGCTAGTGGGCCAGTACCGCTATGCTCTAGAGGAATACTCCTGGGAGATACCAATGGGGGGCTCACCTCATAACGATTCACCACTAGAAGGCGCAAAGCGTGAACTACGGGAAGAAACAGGGCTAACAGCTGATACCTGGACCAACTTTATGAAAGTGCACCCTTCAAATTCTGTCACCGATGAAATTGGTTATATTTATTTAGCTACAGACCTCACCATGGGGCCAACAGAACACGAAGACACCGAAGAACTCTTAATCAGGCGTGTGCCAATTGAAGAGGCAATCAATATGGTAATGACGGATGAAATCACTGATTGCATGTCAGTGGCCGCACTGCTCAAACTTAGCATGGGCTTGCAAAAAGGCGATATCGTCGTTTAAATGAAAGACTATTAGCTAAAACTCTTATAGCCTTTAAAAATCACCTATAAAAAGCCGCGCTTAATGAAAAAAATAATAATAGATACAGACCCGGGAATAGATGACGCGATAGCCTTGTGCTATGCCTTTGCTCACCCTGGCCTTGATGTGCTGGCACTAACCACCATCTACGGTAATGTTGCTACAGAACTGGCCACTGAAAACGCATTGCGTTTGTGTGAGCTCAACCAGCACTCTATTCCGGTCGCTACCGGTGCAGCTCAACCGTTGCAGATTGATCCTAATCCTGTTGCAGACTTTGTTCATGGTAAAAACGGTTTTGGTGAAGTCATTCTACCCGCCCCTTCACTTTCAGCCTCAACGCTTACAGCTGCAGAGAAAATTGTTGATTTAATTCACCAACACCCGAATGAAGTAACACTGGTAGCAGTAGGCCCACTAACAAACCTTGCGCTTGCGCTAGAGCTTTCACCCGATATAACAGAGCTTGTTTCCGAAGTAGTCATAATGGGTGGGGCTTTTCACTGTGATGGCAATATCACACCACATGCTGAAGCCAATTTATGGGGTGACCCACACGCGGGTAAAAAAGTATTTAATGCCAAGTGGCCTATTACAGTGCACGGGCTTGATGTGACTTATAAAATCAGAATGTCAGCTCACTACCTTGATGAGTTGGCGCAAAGCCAGCCCACAATCGGCGGATTCTTACGCGATGCAGCACAATTTTATATTGAGTTTTATCAACGCCAACATAATTTCAATGGCTGCTGCCCGCACGATCTTCTCGCGCTAAGCTATGTTACCCACCCTGAGTGGTATACCCTTGAGAGCGGCAGCCTGGATGTCATTACCGAGGGTGAATCAATAGGCAAAACCACGATTAATACTGCCGATAAAAGCAATAAAAGCATCGCAACAAATGTTAATAGTGACGCCCTGCTAAAAGACTACAAAACAACTCTGCTTCAAGGCAAAAGCGCTTAGGCTTTTAACTATCTGCCTGCAGTAGTATCTCTATATTTTTAGCACCTTCCGCACCTGACACCGCAACCCGAGCCTTGCCATCAATTGCGTCAATAAAATTTTGAATCTCGCCTACATAAGGGTTCAGCAGTTCGAACTCTAACGGTTCATTGTTAATACTGATACTTCCACCGCCCGAAGTGGTCAATGTACCATCGCAAATTACGACTGCTTCAGAGCAATATAATTCAAAACGTGAGAGCGCATTAAATTTCACCGAAGTAGTCACATCAGCAATGACACTGTCACCAAACTGAAGAGACAGAGATGCTGTCTCATCGTGAGGGCCACCGAATGTGCTTTTGTCTATGACACTCGCTACTTTTGTTACCTCACCATTGGTGGGAAGCAGCATCCAGCGCAATAAATCTATGCAGTGTGTGCCGACTCCGGCCAAACCCCACCACCTACCGAGTTCATCGTGCGCCCGCCAATTACTATTATCAGTGGATTTCCAGGTCCAAAGTGCACGCGCATAGTGTGGATCACCTAATGCGCCTGAGTGCAATAGTTGCGCTACTTTTTGGTGCCCTGCATGCCAACGCAAGTGATAAGCAATCGCAAGCCTTACTCTTTCACTAGCGCAAACAGCATTGATCTCTAGCGCATCTTCGAGTGTGGTCGCCATAGGCTTTTCCAACAGAACATGTTTACCTGCCCTGGCACAAGCAATAGCTTGCGGCGCATGCAGCGCATCGGGAGTGGCGATAATAACGGCTTCAAGGGCCGGGTCAGCGAGAAAAGCTGCTAAGGAATCAAACGCATTGTTAGGCGCTACAGCACCATGTTGATTAGCAAAGGATGCAGCTGTTTGTTTATCGCGGCTTAGTACGCTCCAGAATCTTGCACCCTTAACATGCTGCAGTGCAGGCGCGAGTTGATTGCGGGCGATTCCGCCGGTACCGATAATGCCAATATTCGTACTCATAGTTAAGCAAGTGCTACGGTTAGAAAATATTACGGTAAAAGCACTATACCTTAAAGTAAAACAGTTAAGATACAGCTTCATACTACTCTTCCACGGCGGAACAAAATGCCACTTAGTGATTGCACCCATTGGATTTTCGACATGGATGGCACCCTCACCCTTGCAGCGCATGACTTCGACGCGATTCGATCAGAATTAGGCATTACCAACGGCAAGCCAATACTTGAAGCAATAGATGAAATGCCTAAAGAGCAAGCGCTGGCCGCTATGCAACAGCTAGACGACATTGAAATGAAAATCGCTGGCGCTGCAAAACCACAGATGGGCGCTACTGAATTATTGAGCCACTTACATGAACAAAACCATACACTCGGCATCTTAACGCGCAATGGCTGTGAGATCGCAATAGAGACCCTAAAAGCCGCCGGGCTCTATGAATTTTTTCCCAACGATTGCATTCTTGGCAGGGAAAGCTGCGCGCCTAAGCCAGACCCTGCAGGAATCAAACTGCATCTTTCACGTTGGAATGCAGAGGCGCAAAGCACTGTAATGGTAGGTGACTATAAGTTTGATTTAGAAGCAGGCTTTAATGCAGGCGTACATACCGTTCACCTTGATGTCGGCAACGGAGAACAGTGGCCCGAGTTTACAACCCTGCTGGTAAACACACTACATGACTTACAACAACTAGCCACTGCATAGAAAATACCGGGTTAGTCACTTTTTTCCCGGGTTATTACAAACGACTCATTCAAAAACCACAAGCCGCCGTGCTTGCTGACCACTTCACGGGTCGCATCAAGGTATGAGTGATCAAGCATAGCTTGATCAATTTTATTATCTGGCATTTGCGCCACATACACCGCCGCATTCCATGCCGCTAACAACGCCGAAGTACCAATATTTGAAATCTCATCCGGTAGTGAGTGCAAGCGATATTTAAACAAGGCGTTTTCTTCTGCAGTGACACAACAATGATATTCCGAATGATCACCGAGCTCTTTTTTCAGCGCTTCAATAATATCGTGTCGTGGAGTTGGAAAAGGCATTTCATCAGGCCAGATCTTTCTGACTATTTCCATACCCGGATCATAACCTGTCGATTGCACCACTATCATGCGCCCGTCCCATGCTAATGATTTTGCCATTGGCGATATAACCGTCTTTACCTTTTTTTCAGCCGGTGTTCGCGAACGATACGGCTGCGCACACATGATTAAGTCATAGCCTTCTTCAAGTGGCTTTTCATCAGGGATCACCGCGTCAAGTGCAAACTTTTGATCTTGCCGGTAAAGGACGATCATGGCGGGATTAACATACAGCGGGTTACCTGTTTTTGGGCTAGGCTCGGTTTGCCACCCTTCATGAATAATATCGGTGAGATCACGTAGCTGGCTGTCAAAGTGTTTTGCGGTTGTGCCTTCGAGGGCGATATCCCAACGCTTGAGGTTACTTTGCTCTGCGGCTTTTTGCGGGTATAGCTGAGCGGCTTCCGAATAACGCATATTGGTAATAACCAATACCATTTGCGGATGCTCGGCAAATCGATCAGCCATTTTTTCAAGGCCAAGGCGAACATCTTCCATGCTGATCTCTTTGGCCACCGCAAGAAATGGAATCTCAGGAAAACGATCGTGCATGGCGCGCAATACATGGGTTAAGACACTGGCATCCCCCATGCCCGCATCAAACAGTCGCAACGCAGGTGGTGATGGTTTTAATTTATCCAGCTCTTCATTGATACGCTGCGCAATAGCCCACTTTTCATCCGTGGTCGTTACGAACAAAAGATACTTCTCACGGCTGTCAAAGAATCTTACCGGCTGCCCGGCACTTGGAGTTTGGCTAGTCAAGCTGCTTACCTTCTACACAATAGTGGTGCTGTTCTACCGAGCACTGAAAAATCATACCTTGAGTGTAGTCTAATCCGCCTAGTTGGCACTAATTCAGAGACTAAAATTGTAATTCCCGCGGACCAAAACCCTCAAGCCCTGATAGGAATACGGCGCGCCGAATCGTGATATCCTTCGCCCGACTCGCTGGCCGTTGAAAACTAACCTCGCGGCGACCCATTACATACAAGCATTGTTTGTAGGTAAATTATTGCGGCTCTCCCAATCACTTACAATCGGCCATAAGGATATGGCGGACTGGCTCCAATGTTCTCATTCTTTGAAAAACTGACAGTTGCATACCCGGCGGAAGATCCATCGACGCCGCCCGCCAACCTGTTCGCGTTCATAAAACACTACAGCCGTGGCATGGAAGTTCTGCTACTGCTGGTAGCTTTTCTAACAGCCTCTGTAGCAATCCTTGAAGTTATGCTGTTCAGCTTTATGGGTAAGCTTGTCGATTGGCTGTCAGATAAATCTCCCGACACTTTTATAAGCGAAGAAAGCAGCACACTTTGGTTTATGTCTCTGGTGTTATTAGTCGCCCTGCCGCTACTAACCGCATTACACGCACTGATTATTCACCAGGGATTGCTTGGCAACTACCCCATGGCCATTCGCTGGAATGCGCATCGCTATCTATTGAAACAAAGCCTGTCTTTTTATCAGAATGATTTTGCCGGGCGCATTGCAACTAAAGTCATGCAAACCTCGCTATCAATACGAGAAGCGGTTTTAAAATTACTCGATGTACTGGTCTACGTGGTGGTGTACTTTGCCTCTATGCTGTTTATTATATTTCAGTCTAGCTCCATTTTAATGTTGCCACTTTTTGTTTGGGCCTGTTTGTATGTGGCCGTGCAATGTTACTTCATACCAAAAATGAAGCGCATATCAACAGCGCAAGCCGATGCACGCTCCCTGATGACAGGTAGAATTGTCGATAGTTATACCAACATAACCACCGTTAAGCTGTTTGCCCATACGCAACGCGAAACAGACTATGCCAAGCACGGCATGGATGAATTTCTACAAACTGTCTATCAACAAATGAGGTTATCTACAGGTGTTGAGCTATGTGTCAACATGCTTAACTACCTACTGATTTTCTCTGTTGCCGCAACGTCTATCTTTTTATGGACAAACAATGCCATAACGATTGGAGCTATTGCCATTGCTATAAGCCTAACATTGAGACTACAAGGAATGTCACATTGGATTATGTGGGAGCTCAGCGCCTTGTTTGAACATATCGGCACCACCATAGATGGCAAAAACACATTGTCAAAACCACTGACCGTTACAGATGCGCCTGACGCTCAAGACTTGTTTGTTGCTAGCGGTGAGATCCACTTTAATTCTGTGGGCTTTAACTACGGCGGTAATGAACAGGTGATCAACAACTTAAACCTAACCATCAAAGCAGGTGAGAAAGTTGGTCTGGTGGGTCGCTCTGGGGCCGGAAAATCAACCCTTGTAAATTTGTTAATGCGTTTTCACGATGTAGATGAAGGCAGCATCACAATCGACAATCAAGATATAAGCAAGATCACTCAAAATAGCTTGCGCACACAAATCGGCATGGTGACCCAAGACACCTCTTTGTTGCATCGCACCATCGGGGAAAATATTTTATATGGCAGGCCAAACGCAACACAGGAGCAGCTCCTTGAAGCCACTCAAAAAGCTGAAGCACATGAGTTCATCGAAAAACTAAGCGACCCATTTGGCAATATCGGTTATGACGCTCAGGTAGGGGAACGCGGAGTTAAACTTTCTGGCGGACAAAGACAACGAGTGGCGATTGCCCGTGTACTATTAAAGAACGCACCGATTCTAATTCTTGATGAGGCAACAGCAGCACTTGACTCAGAAGTTGAAGCAGCTATTCAGCAGAGCCTTATCAGCTTAATGCAAAACAAAACTGTGATCGCAATTGCACACAGGCTTTCTACAATTGCTGCTATGGACAGACTTATAGTAATGGACAACGGCAACATTATCGAACAGGGTTCACACAGTGAACTGCTACAGCTTGATGGCCTGTATGCAAGTCTATGGAAGCGCCAAACCTCGGGCTTTTTGGGCATAGAAGACCCAACAGAATAAAAGCAGCGTTGCAAATTCTAACCAGGCAGATAATGCTTGCGAATTCTATTTACAAACACCACATCTGCTGCACTAAAATTGACTGTTGCCAGTTGCGCAATACTGCACCACTGCAGTTCATCGTGATCAGTGGGTACAAAGTCACCGGTCCATTGCTCTACTATGAAGCAATGCAGCTCAATGATTTTATCCGGATAATTATAAGTTTCACTTCCCAACGAATCACCGACAACAATTTGTACTTGTAGCTCTTCATCTATTTCACGGACCAAGGCACTAACAAAGTCTTCATTGGTGTTTCGTTTGCCACCGGGAAATTCCCATTGGCCTGCATTAGACAGACCCTGTTTTCTTTTACAGGCAAGGAATTGATTGTGGCGTTTAAAAACAGCAGCAACCACTTCTATGGGCGCAGTTGATCTATTGGATCTTGCTTTGTTAATAGCGTTATAGCTTGGTGAGTAATCGGCTTAACACAGAGGTTAGTCGTTGAGTAAATCCAGCTCATCTAGCTGGTCGAGTTCATCTAGCATTTCCAGTTCATTGTAGGAATTGCCATCAAATGAATTGCCCTCGAATAAATTGCTATCTGACTCACCCTCTGGCGCTGCAGGTATGTAGTCAATTTTGTCACAATCTGCGACTTTGCAACGCCGGTACGCAAGGTAAGACTCACGAGCAAAAATGTAGGGATCCAGCGCTGCTGTATCCAATAATGATTCCTTTCCAAGTAAGCGCGTACGCTGATCAACAACATTCAATGCCATTAGCTCTGATACAGCAGACTCTGCACCACCAAGTTCCGCTACAGATCCCAGGGTCTCAACCTGAAGATACGTATCGAGTGCGGTACCAACGGCACTTCTTAGCGTTCGCGGCCCCAGTATTGGCAGCACAATGTATGGGCCTTCCGGAACACCCCACACGCCCAGAGTCTGGCCGAAATCTTCGTCGTTCTTTTCAATGTCTAATTCACTGGCAACATCTATTACACCACCCAGCCCCACCACAGAGTTAAGCGCTAACCGTGAGGAATCACTTAATGCCTGATCAACTTTGCCTTGCAAAGCGGAGTTTGCGGCCACGCCTACATCGTTAATGTTACTGAAGAAGTTTCTGACTCCAGTGCGGACTATTTCGGGTGTGTATTCAGCATAATATTCAGCTAGCGGCTTAAGTGCAGCATCATCAAGCTTTGCATTAAACTCAAACATCATGCGGTTGTATTTTTCTAACGGGTCAGCCGGATCGGTAGCTGGCGTATCCGTCGCTGGATCCTGCTCAAACAAACCTGCGAGGGCTTTTTCTGTTGCTACAGAAATTGCCGCTGACATAACCTCAGCGCTCCAATTCTCTCCCTCAAAGAAGCTGCCGCTTAGAAAATCTGCAAAACGGCTTTCAGCAGACGCAGGCGCGCTGAGGCATATACTGCTGGCAAGCGTGATTGAAGCTAGAGCTTTTCTCATAATTGGAGTACTCAGATATTTGAAGCGTATACTTGCTTTGTATGGGGTCAAAAACAGCAGAATCAAGCAAAAGTCGGTACTTTCCTCGTTATTCTACAACGTATTTATGAGGTGGGCGGCAGTTCGACACGAAACACTACATCGCCAGCCACAGATACCACAAAATGCTAAAACCTCACGGTAAACCCAGCCTGAACATTCCCACTAACCACGGATGCGCGCTATGAAACTCGCCCCATCGATTCAATCTTTCGTTTTGCACTTTGGAGAAATGGGCAGCCGCTGGGGAATTAATCGAACAGTCGGGCAAATTTACGCTCTGCTTTTCTTGTCTAAAGACCCGCTTAATGCAGATCAGATCACAGAAACGCTGGAGGTCTCAAGAAGCAACGTCAGCATGGGTTTAAAGGAACTGCAGTCATGGCGATTGGTTCGACTACAACACCTGCCTAATGATCGAAGAGAGTATTTTTCAACCCCTGAAGACATCATAGAAATTGCTTTGACTCTGGTCGAAGAAAGACGCAAACGTGAACTAGACCCGACGCTTACTCTACTACGCCAAACCCTGATGGACCCTCCAATAGACAGTGCCGAAGAGCACGCCCATGATCGAATGCAGCAGATGTGCACCCTAATGGAGCAAGTGTCGAAGTGGTCTCACGATTTACAAAAGCTAACTCCGAAAGAAGTCGATCGCTTGTTGATGCTTGGCAGTGCAGTACCTAATCTTTTAAAAATGAAAGATAAACTCTCAATGGTTACAGGCTCTAAAAAAGAAAAACAGGAATAACCGTAAGCATTTCGAAATGCAAAACATTAAACTTTGTAACTTACAAACCGATGTCCTGATAAGTATGTCAAAACAAAAACCCACAGGTACAGGCTTTATCAATGTACTAAAAAGTGCGATGTCTGCCGCTTTTGGTGTGCAATCTTCTAAGAATAGAGAGAGGGACTTCACACAAGGCAAACCAATTCACTTTATTATTGCAGGTATTTTTTTGACTTTATCTTTCCTGCTTTTCATAGGCTTAATGGTAAAGATAATGATCGCCACTGCCGGCTAGCGAGCCATCACCTTCGTGCCCTTAGGAACGAAGGTGATGGCACAAATGCATTAGCCCCGGGCATCATAACAACGTCTTTTAGTGCTCGAGCTACAAATATTTGGCAGATTCAGCTCACCAGTGCCAATTTCCCACCGCTAAAGCGCCCACCTTTGCTCGTTAAGTAATTTTTATAGCAACCGTTAACCGATAGAAGAACCCTAAACTTTATCGGCACAATTGGTTGAATCCCATGCGGTTATTTTCAATTTGTATTCTTGCTTGTCTACTTGGCTGTGTCTTTTGGTTAGGCGCAACCACGTATTCAAGCAACATTGAACAAGACATCACAAATCGCTCAGCAGCAGCTGTGGCGAAATATAACTCAGATGCTCTGGTCGAAGTAGACGGGCGCGATGTAACAGTTACAGCGTCTGTCGGCTCAAACGACGCTAAGGCCTCTTTGATCAAAGTGGCTGACAATGTATGGGGGGTTCGTAAAACCGATAGCAATATTGAAGTAGCAGAGGCCGTTTTACCAAGCTTCGATTTCAATGGAACCTACAACAATGGCAGGCTACACCTTTCAGGCATTGTTGATGATAACAACGTACTCAGCCAGGTAGACGATTTCCAAGCAGTACTACCACCGACTACTGTTATCACAAAAGGCGCACTTTCAACTGGTGCTGCAGACCTAATCTATAGTGCTGAAAAAGTTGAGACCGGCGTTGCCGCACTCACACAACTGAACAATGGTTCGCTGAAAATTACCGACAAAGATTTTATCTTAACGGGAACGGTTAGCGATCAAGACAGACTAGATGCGATCAGCCGACTACTAGCAACTCGAGCAGACGTACTCGCACCGCTAAATGTAACCAAAAACATTAGCATTGATGACTACCTCCTAGTGACCTCTGCTTGTCGTACCGCAATTGCCAACACAATGAAAAACAACACGGTTAACTACAAAGTTAATTACTACCAGGTGGAAGAGGAATTCGCAGGCAAGCTTGATGCGATCGCAGACCTTGTAAACGGAGTTTGTGCCAACCAAATCAGTCAAGTACTGGTTGAAGGCCATGCAGATATAACCGGTGCTGAACGGTACAACCAAGGCCTTAGTGAAAGGCGCGCAGCAGCGGCACAAGATTACCTGGAACAACGCGGTGTGGCTTATCAGTATATTGCCGCTTTCGGCTACGGTGAATTCCGCCCAATCGCAAGCAATGAAACAAACTACGGCCGATCACAAAACCGTAGAACAGAAATACACTTGACCACTATCCCAGTGAATACAACCCCAGCCGGCGCAAGCCACGCCACCCAGATATCCACCTTAGTCGAATAATTGATCCGCCTGGAGCAGATAAGAAATGTTATACCTGATATCACAAGTTCTATTATTGTTGGCATTAGCCTCGATAGTCAGCGGACTCATTGGCTGGCTACTACGAGCCTTCCAATCTGATAAAGCTGAAAAGACTCTCAAACAAAGCCTACGGAGCTCGCAACGTGCGGTGCCTTCCATGCAAAGAGCACTTGCAGCAGCTCACTATGAAATCGATCGTCGCGAAAACGATATTCATCGCTTGCGCCGCAAGATAGCAGAGATCGATAGCGATCCGGCTCGCTTTCGTGCAGGTGATCTGGAAGGCGGAAACCCTGAAGAGCTGGCCAACGAGCTAGTCGGTGAACGCGCCGTTAGCGGGAATTCAAAGTTTAGAGACAGCGACTTTGAAGGCGCACTTCCTACCAACGAAGAAGAAAAGCGACGTGCTATAGAGTTTCTAAATACGCGTAGCGAAGATACAGAGGGACGATATCGAGTAGAAGACTTCGCCAAAGGCTATCCTTCAACAGATGCAGAAAATATTGCAGCAGACTTACTTGATGCACAACGTTCAGCCCCTGAAAAATTCTTCCGCGAAGGAGACTTCGTACACGGAGCACCTCGAAACACTGCGGAACAGCATTTCGCCAATCACCTTGTCAAAATGCGTGAAGATAACAAAGCAGAGCGAGAAGATGCCAAAGAACACCGCAGATTGTTGGTACTTGAACTCAACAAGGCGAGTGATGAATTACATGATGCGCAGCAATTAGCTGCTGAACTCCAGGCCCAAGTCAATGAAAGCGGTGCTACACAAGTAGAAGTTGAAGCTTTTGAGCACGCTCTTGAAAATGCCCATGGTGTGATCAAGCAGCAAGAACAACAAATCAATGAGCTAACATCAGAGATCGGTGCGATCGATAATGATCCACAGAATTTCCGCGAAGGCGATCTTGAAAATAACGACCCTCGTGATTTTCATGAACAACGCGCTACCAGCGGGAACTCAAGCTTCAGGGTGACAGACTTCGCTAACAGTGCACCTTTCACTGAAGAAGAAAAGCGCCTTGCGATCGAATACTTAAACAACCGTGACGAAGACACAGACGGCAAGTACCGTGACGGTGACTTCGCTAACGGCACACCAATGACGCCTGCTGAAAAAGAACTCAGTAACGCCATTGACTCCATGCGTGAGGATCTTGAAAAGCACTACCGCGAGACAGACTTCAACGGTGAAAAGCCCAAAACCGAAGAAGAAATTAAACTTGCTGCACACATTGAAGTCATGCGTGCGAAAAACAAGTCAAAAAGAAAAGCCAACAAGCAGCGTCGTCAAGAACTGGCAAAGCAGCTTGAAGCCTCCGAGAGCAAACTCAGCGATGCCCAGGCAGAGATCGCACGTTTGCAGGGCGAATTCAATTCTCGCCCAGCACCGGAAGTTGTGAGCAATCTGGAAAGCGAACTCACTAATGCCAAACAGGCTATTGAAGCGGGTGAGCAACGCATTGATGAGCTTGAAACCAAGATAGAAGAGATTGACAACAATCCTAAAAACTTCCGCGAAGGCGATCTTGAAAATAATGACCCTCGTGATTTTCATGAGCAACGCGCTACCAGTGGTAACTCAAGCTTCAGAGTGACAGACTTCGCTAACAGTGCACCTTTCACTGAAGAAGAAAAGCGCCTTGCGATTGAATACTTAAACAACCGTGACGAAGATACTGACGGTAAGTATCGTGACGGTGACTTCGCTAACGGCACACCAATGACCCCTGCTGAAAAAGAACTCAGCAACGCCATTGACGCCATGCGTGAGGATCTTGAAAAGCACTACCGCGAGACAGACTTCAACGGTGAAAAGCCCCAGACCGAGGAAGAAATTAAGCTTGCTGCACACATTGAAGTCATGCGTGCGAAAAACAAAGCGACTAGAAAAGCCAACAAGCAGCGTCGTCAGGAACTTGCACGCCAACTTGAAACTGCAGAGGGTAACCTCACAGAAGCAAAGGCTGAAATAGATCGCTTGCAGCGCGCACACGATGCACGCCCAGAGCCTGAGACTGTAAAAGATCTAGAGCGTGCTCTGACAGATGCTAAAGATGTTATTGATGTACGGGAAAAACGTATTGACGAGCTGGAAAACAAAATCCAGGAGATCGATACAGACCCGAATCATTTCCGCGCCGGCGACCTTGAGAATCTTAATGGTTTAACACCACTTGAACGCGCAATGGAACTTGCTATTGCACGTGCAACCAGCGGCAATTCAAATTTCCGCAACTCAGATTTTGATGGCAAGATACCACTAAGCGATGATGCCAAGAAACTTGCAATTGAATACCTTGCATCACGAGATGAAGACACAGACGGAAAATACAGACAGTCTGACTTCGCTAACGGCATACCGCAAAATGAAGCAGAGTTTAAACGAGCTGCATCACTCGATGGCATGCGTACAGTTTTGCAAAAGCTGTATAGAGAAGAGGACTTTGAAGGTGACCAGCCAAACAGTGAAGCAGAACTTGAACTTGCCGCACGCATTGATACTATGCGGGCCAAGAACAAAGCTTATCGCAGCGCCTCTAAAAAGCAGCGTAAGATACTTAAACAAGATCTTGCCAATGCCCGTGAAGAGCAACAACGCGCACGCGCGGCCGTAGTTGAAATTGAAAGCCGCATGCAGGGTATTGCGACTAACAATGAAAAACTAGAAGATATCATTGCCTCTCTTAAAGTAGAGATCAGCGATAAAACTGCACTGCAAAATCAAGCTGGCAAACACGCAGATGATCTTGCACGCGAAATAGACAAACTAGAACGCGAACTTGCAAAAACAACTCATGACGGGCACAAAAAAGCTGCAGACCTTGAGCGTGAGCTTCGCACTGCCAATGACAATCTAAACCTTGCCAAGCAAGAACTATCTGCCACCACACAGTCTTTGCAATCGGCACAAGACACTCTGTCAGAGCGCACTATAGACAAGCAAAAACTGCAAGAGCAGTACGCACACCAAAAGACAGAACTTGCATTGGCTACCAGCCAGTTGTCAGAACGCAAGCAAGAGTTGGTTAAGCTCAACGCTGAAAAGAACCGACAGATTCAAGAGTTAGAATACGCTTTACAGACTCAGAAAGCAGACAACGCGCGAATGGAAAAGGAACTTGAGCAGCTTCGCAGTCAACTGCAAGCGGCGCAGAACAATTCAGCTGATCGTGCAGCACAAGAAGCAGCTGAGGCACGTGTAAAAGAGCTAGAGACTTCACTTAAAGACTATGCGAGTCAGAGCCAGACCTGGGAAGAGCTAAAACTAGAGCTGCAAAATAAAGACAATGAGCTTTATGATCTGCAGAGCAACTTAGAAGAATACCAGGAAATGGATGATGCTCTACGCAATAGAATTGACGTTCTTGAATCTATGCTGGCTGAACAACGTCTACTGGCTGGCCAAAGCATGAGCTCTAGAATAAGAGAGATAGAAGCGATGCTTTCAGCTGAACGCCGTAAGGTGGAGTCACTAACCTTACAAGCAAGTGTGGCTGAAGTATCTAGTGCACCTGTGTCTAGAGTTGTAAAAACGTCAAGCGTTAGCAAATTTTCTTCAAGTAAGAAAAACAACTAAGCTACAACTCACTTAGTAATTCCAGAAATGGTAAAAGCAAAAAGGGTGGCATGAGCCACCCTTTTTGCGTATCGAGCCTAGCCTACAGACGACTAGCTATAGCGCTGTTTATGGATGGGCACCAGCTAATTACATAAGCCTATCGGCACTCATGCCATCGTCGATAGCTTTAGGCCTTGATGAATCATCAGACAAGCTCCAACTTTGCCACTCCTGATCGTTATCTAGCATTGCCTGGTCTTCACGCTTTATCTCTTCCAGCGCACTTTTAACCCGCTTGTATTGATTAACATCCGTCAACTCACCGCGGGCAAGTCGATTTAAAAACTCTTTACTCACCGTACCGCCTCCTTTTCTTTGAGCCACTGATTACATCAATGGCAATAACAACGACCAGTGTAGCGAACCTAGTTTGTAAAGTTGTTGATACAGTCAGCACACCTGATCAATAGTGAAGTTATAATGCCCAACCGTTAACTAAGCCCGTGAAAAACTGTCGACCCCTACACACTATAACCAGCCTTACATCCTATTAGGCTTACCAGGTCCGGGAACTTAATAATCTAATACGGTACGCTCTCGCGCAGAACTTTGACGGAGTACTGCACGTGAGTAGCTTTAAACCAGGACCGACAACACTACTGCTTTCAGCACTGGCCTTGAGTATGAGTAGCACAGCAATGGCCAAACAGTGTGATGAAATATTTACAGAACCTGATGGCGATGATTACTATCAACTGAATAAAACACTTATTGATAAAAACACTACTCAGCAAATTCGTTCATTTGCAGATCAATTGGATGGCAGCAAATGGCGCGGCACAGGCATTGAGGTTGAGTGCGGAAGATCCAACGGTGAAACGCTCAGCACTATAAGTAACTTTGATATAGATGCAGAGATAAGAATGCACTTTCTTGGCTCTATTATTCTAGATGCCGAGAAAGAGTCGAGACACAAAGTTCAGTTGGAAAAAATATTCATAACCCCTGAAATTGAAAAACACAATCAAGGAATGCAAGTTGCTAACCGCAGCTATAGCATAGAATTTAGCAACCCGAACACATTGGTGTTTAACGATAAATACCGGGTGCGCAATGCCACGATCAACACAACGCGTAGCACGCCGTTAAATAATTCAAACAGTGTCTCGAGACAACGCAGTGAAACAGGCACGCGCATGGTTCACGAAATCAAATCGGTGAAGCTCGCCAATAACACACTGAAGATTAGTCGTGATGTTTATGTCAACGGGCACTTTGTCTCAAACCAGGAGTGGCAGCTTAAGCGCGCAATCTAAGGTTTATAAAGCAATAAAAAAACACGGGAAGGCGCACAACAGGTGCCTTCCTTTTTTATTGTGCACACCAATCAGTGTATTAGCGTTCGATTCTACCGATCGCAGATTCAAGTACATAGCCTGTAATGGATGACCCATCATTTGTGCCTATGTATATCCAGCTGCCACGCCTTTCGAACGCAGTCACCTCTACGCCCTGACCCAACGACATCAATGTCTTTGATTGCACAGTTGGCTCTTGCTTTACCTCGGTAAAATCTTTTAGCACACGACGCAACGGCAGTAAGCGCGCTGTTTCACTGGATGCTGAAGAACTGGCCGTAACGCCTGCTAACTCTGCAGTACCACGCCTGATAGGCATTGGTGCAGGCTCATCAGCTACTATCGATCTAACCACCACTGTGGTAGACGCTTCTTCTACAGCCGGTGTTGTTGGCACTGCAGCCACCACTTTTTCCTTAGCCCGTATAGAATCAAGTAATACCGGCAGTGGCTCATCACGTATTGCTACCACTATCGGTTCATCTACCGTTTTCAGTTCTACCTCAGCTTGTTGCACAACTGGCTCTACTGGCTTAACTACAGGTGCCACTACGACTTCAGTCACTATTGCTTTGGGTACGATCGCTTCAGTTTTTGCAATTGGAAGCTCTGTGGTACTAGTGACTGCTGCCGGCTTGACTGTCTCAGGCGCGTTGGCAATAGCAGCCATTTCAGTGGCTTTCTTCTCTGTAGCCTTCTGCTTTTCAGCCTCAAGACTCTGTAGATTGAAAATATGCTTAGTCGGGCGCTCGCCTGCGTAGCCATCCATTGCCACAATTTCTGTGGGTGAAAGCTCAGGCAGGCTGCCATAAATCAATAACGCTATAAACAACGCCACAAGCAAAGCTCCACCTAACATCACGCCACGGGGAGCTGAGTCTTTGGGTAGTCGCGGTGCCTCTGAGAGATCCAGCGGATCAATATCGACATTGTGATGATGGGAGGGCATTACATACACCTATGCGTATCGTTTTGTTTACGTTTGTACTATTTATATTACATATTGGAACACAATTATACGGCATTAACACTCAAAATCGACGCTCAAATAGCGCTGGTTTTGTGAAATAGGAGAAACATCAAGTAACACCGCCCGGCTTCCCGGCGAAGGTTTGAACCTGTCGCAACCGAAAACACGTACAAGTACCGATATGACCAATCAACTTCATTCAATAACCGGCCCATCGAATAAACCTGGCCTGACATTGCTTGTACGGCTGTTCATTGGCCACTACAGTGAAGATCTTCTCCGTTGGCTAAGGCAAAACCGTGCAAGGATCTGTTGAGCACAACATCCGCTTATATCCGTACTATCGAGCAGCGGCAGATGCGTTGGCCTGGTTACCGATATTCTTTCTATATTTCAGCGAGCGCTTATCGCTGGCTGAGGTACTGCTACTTGAGGCGGTCTATTATATAGCTGTGGTACTTATCGAAGTTCCATCTGGCTATTTGTCTGACGTTGTTGGCAGGCGAAAAACTTTATTGCTGTCGTGCTTATCAATAATCGCGGCGTATCTTTTTTTCTTGAGCTCTAACGATTTCCTAGGCCTTGCTATCGGGCAAGCCTTGCTCGCCACTAGCATTGCCGCTCGATCAGGCACCGATACCGCATTCCACTATGAATCACTCAAAGCTGCTAATCGAGCTGATGAATTTGGCGATCGCGAAGCACTGGCCGGTAAGTACGGATTCGCAGCGACCGCAATAGCGGCACTTGCTGGCGGTGTGGTCGGTAGCATTGATTTGGTGTTGCCGTATTGGCTTTCACTACTCAGCGCAGTGGTTGCAACTATTGTAGCATTTAGGTTTGTTGAACCGACCGGCCCGGAGCCCGAAAACCAACCTACCCTTCATACCAAGCGTGGCATAAGCTATCAACTAGCTGCCTGTAAAAGTTATCTGACTAAGCCACTACTAAGATGGCTATTGCTCTACTCAGTTTTTATGTTTGCCATCGTACATATTCCCTATGAATTTTATCAACCCTACCTCGCACTGCTTGAAACAGCAGATAAATTAGCCGGAATAAGCGCCACTTTACTTGCAGGCATTCTATTTTCACTCACTGCAGTGGTCGCCTCTATCGCTTCAGCCTACAGCATGAAGCTGCAACGAAAAATCGGACTTATTCCCCTGCTGACCTGGGCCTCAGCAATAGAGCTTGGCATCATCGCCTCTATGGCAGTACTGTTGCACCCTTTGATTGCAGCATCGGTGATATTACGCAGCGGACCGATGGCAGTCATCAACGCGCCCATTAATGCCGCAAAAGCACCATTAATAGACAATGCCCATAGAGCAACTTATCTTTCATTAGAAAGTCTTTTAGCAAGACTTGTGTTTGCGATACTGCTTTTTAGCTTTTCAACCTTAGTAACGGATGGTAATGCGGCCAGCTGGGACTCACTGTCAACGCTGCTACGGGTATCGGCAATAGCAGGGTTCGTGGGGCTTTTGTTACTGGTTTACTCATCTTTAAGCCTAC
>CALGKA010000008.1 GCA_937927895.1 uncultured Granulosicoccaceae bacterium
TGCACAAACAGGTTGGAGTAACTTCTTGAATTTAGATCAGCCAGACAATCAAATCCGTGAGTTAGTAAAACGCCAGAAACCTGGACATACTCTGGAACAAATGTTCTACACGGATCCCACAATCTTTGAACACGATCTAAAACATGTTGTGTTTAACCAGTGGCTGTTGATTGATCATGAGTCGCGAATTGCCAATCGGGGTGACTTTTTCATTGTCGAGGTTGCAGGTGAAGAAATAATCATCAGCCGGGAAAACGACACTACTGTGAACGGTTTCTACAATACATGTCGCCATCGCGGCAGCAAAGTCTGCTTAAACAAAGAAGGCAATAAAAAATCATTCGTGTGCCCTTATCATGCCTGGTGCTATAACCTAAATGGCAGCTTAAGGGGTGCTCACCTAATGGGCACTGACTTCGACAAAAGCGAACATGGGCTACATAAATGCCATCTCAATATATACGAAGGGTTGATCTTTATTTGTCTGGCTGAAGGATCACCACCCAATTTTGAAGCGCAGGTAAGTCGTATGCAACCGTTCATGGATCTGCACGATTTAAGCAACGCAAAGGTTGCACACCGATATTCCTGGCGCTTGCAATGCAACTGGAAATTAGTGATCGAGAATTTCATCGAGTGTTATCACTGTTTGCCTTCACACCCGGAACTCTCCAGTGTTCACTCAAAAGCTAAGTATAAGGCTTTTGGTTCTGGTGCGGCATCAGCAATGCCTGAAGCAATGGCAGAATTTGAACCCGAACTTGAGGCATGGCGCAAACACGCGAAGTCCTTCGGCTACACCACTGAGATGTGGGGTGATGATGAAAACTCCGAATCCTTGCAAGGCGCGCAACGTCTACCGATTAATTTCGCAGAAAATACGTTAAGCGAAACTCGAGATGGCAAACTGGCTTCAACTTTAATGGGTAAATTTTTAACCTGTGACGGGGGAACTACTGCCGTTTCGTTTAATCCGTTAAGCACGCTTCTCATGCCCAACGACCACGCTATGATTTTCCGATTCACACCTATATCGGCAGAAGTCTGTGACGTAGAAATTGTCTGGTTAGTTGATAAGAATGCACAGGAAGGCGTTGACTATGACACAGAGAATCTTTCCTGGCTTTGGTATCAAACCACTGTTCAAGATGGTGAAATCACAGAGAACAATCATGCTGGTGTACGCTCCCGGCGCTACAAGCCCGGCCCTTACTCACTGCACGAAGCCTCTAACAATACCTTTATGAAATGGTATTTACGACTGATCGGATAACAAGCATCGCATCTTAACTACTGCAATTAACTACTGCAATATAGAGTAATTGAATATAAGGTAATTGCAGCCTTAGCCTTTCAGCGCCGACTGCACCAGTCGATGAAAGTGATGGATAGCATGTTCAAAGCGACCGGTACGCTGTGCGTCAACAATAATCGGACCTTGTGTGTAGCCTTTTGACATCAGTCCGCGCTGAACACTCTCACAGAGACTAATATCTTCCGGCACTAAAACCTCTGCTGTGTACTCGGCGCGCCGTTGATCAAACACTCCGCTAACACTTAACGATGGTCCGCCAAAATCAGTTTGCGCTAGACCCAGTGGTCTAATGGCAGATATATTCACCTCTTCAGTACCCGGCAATATATTAATGGTGGTATTGGGCCATAGATACCAAAACATAGAGCTCATTACCGGAGCGTTGTCGTCAAGCTCATAGGCGGTGTTGTCTTTACGAATATCACTTCCCAGTTGCCTTGCCCACCAACCGAAGGTGTCATGCTGATAGGTATCCATACAGATCAGATTGGCAAAATCTTTATGGGCGTGGTCGCAGTGATAGCACTCGACGTAGTTATCAACCACCACCTTCCAGCCAGCATTAATTTTCGATTCACCCAGCAAACCATCGGTCGGTGCACGTAGTTGGTCAAAGTATGGTACTCGCTGACGCACATCAGCTTCTAAATCTGCAGCCAGTTCAGATAATGGCTCTGCGTTTTCATCAAGGTTTAGAAAGACGCTGTTGAGAAACATCTCTAAGCGAACTTGCTTAAGCGAGTAGTCGGCTTTATTGAAGCCAGGACGATTTTGCGAACGCGGAGCACCGCGCAACTGCCCTTCTCTTTCAAATGCCCAGGCGTGATACGGGCATACAATAACGCTTTTTACATTGCCAGTGCCGTGCGGTAACAGTTCATGCGCACGATGCTGGCAGACGTTGTAAAACGCTCGCAATTCGTTATCTTTACCCATCATCACAAATAGGTTTTGATCACAAATTTGAACCGTTACGTAATCACCCGGTTTGTTAAATGCAGTCTTGTGCGCAACAAACTGCCACGTTTTATAAAAGATTTTTTCTTTTTCTACCTCGTACACAGCTGGGTCTGTGTAGAGATAGGATGGCAGTGTATATGAGAGCTCTGGCTCTTCGACCAGTGGTTTTTCGTATTGCGTGAGATCCCTTGAGTTATCAAGCATGTCTTTCCTCTCGATTCTAAACGCTTTCGGTTTTATACGCCTTTCATAGACTTCATCACGATAGACCGATCAATTGTGCCGCACACAGCACCTTGCTGATCAAGCACCGCCACCGGCAGATCAGTGTCTGCCACTATATCAATCAAACTGTCTATTTTTGCACTGTGTGCAACACTGGGACCGTTCGGATCAATAACTTGTCCGTTCAATGGTTGCATCACTTTGCCAGCAGACAGCACTTTATAACGCGGTACATCTTCGGTGAAGTCAGCCACGTATTTATCTGCGGGGTTTGCAACAATCTCTTCGGGTGTGCCCATTTGAGATATCGCACCATCTCGCATAATCATAATGTGATCACCCATTTTAATGGCCTCGAGAAAATCGTGGGTGATAAACACCATCGTTTTTTTAAGCTTGGCCTGAAGGGCTAACAATTCATCTTGCATTTCGCGACGTATTAATGGATCAAGCGCTGAGAACGGTTCATCAAACAATAGTATTTCCGGCTCTACTGCCATGGCACGTGCAAGGCCGACCCGTTGTTGCATGCCACCGGATAACTCTCGCGGGTAGTGTTCTGCCCAGCCATCAAGCCCGACAAGGTCAATATATTCCATGGCTTTTTCAAGCCGCGGCTGTCGCCGTTCGCCACGCACTTCCAAACCATACGCCACATTATCAAGCACCGTACGGTGTGGAAAAAGACCAAAGTGCTGAAACACCATGGCCATTTTATGACGCCGCAGATCTTTTAATTCACTTTGCGATACGGTGGTGATGTCCTGGTTGTCGATCAATACCTGACCATCGGTGGGATCGATCAATCGTGACAAGCATCTTACCAGGGTAGATTTTCCAGAGCCTGAAAGCCCCATAACCACAAAGGTCTCGCCCTCCTCAACAGAAAAACTGACATCTTTTACTGCCACCACATGGCCTGTGTCTTGTTGGATCTGGCTGCGGGACTGATTGCGATCAATTTTCGCGAGAGTACTTTCCGGGTGTGGCCCGAACAACTTCCAAATTGAATTACAGCGAATTTTCGGTTCTGTCGACATTCAGCAATCTCAGACGGTATTTAAACTTCGAAACGATATACCCAATGAAACAACAATAGTGATGCCCAGCGCAAGCAGGCAGACTATGAAAGGTGCAGCGTGAGTCGAATCCAATGATCGGCAATACAATTCTGCACTGGCAGCTTACTGGCACAGCTTGCTCCGCACCTCTCTAACTTCAGCGCCTTGTCTTCCAGTCGTCGCCGCTGGGATTGCCTGAACACGATCAGCACCGTACTATAGGATTACTGGAACAACGATGGAAAGCCTATCTCAACAGCAACCGATAACACTGGTAGCCAGGTGAAATCAGGGCTCATTTTGTTCCGCGGGCACAATCTGACCATTCCGGTTCTTATGCTCCTAGGTTTACTGATCTCATTAGCGGTCTACTCCGTAGCGGCTTACCAGTTCCCCTTTCCGAAAACTATCATTGACGCTTTTCCATTTGCCGACTGGGTCAATGAGGGGCGCGCATGGCTTGAAGCCAATATAAAAGTCTATACACGGGCCATTGCTGAAGTAGTCAAAGTACCTCTTGAATGGCTTGAAGAAACACTGTGGGAATTACCCTGGACAGTGGTTCTCCTGCTACTTGTATTGCCATCACTAGCCTACGGGGGCTTGCGTCTGGGACTACTAACGCTAGTGGGCGTGATGTTCTGGGGCATGGTGGATATGTGGTACGAGGCGATGTCAACACTGAGCCTGATGACAGTATCGGTAGCGTTTTCAGCATTTTTTGGGGTCTTACTTGGAATAGTGGCCTCACAAAGTGATCGCTTTGACG
>CALGKA010000009.1 GCA_937927895.1 uncultured Granulosicoccaceae bacterium
TTGCTATTTAGCCGTCAGTTTTTAGATCTTCCATTAAACGTATGAATTCAGGGTGCTGAAACAACGTCGTTCTGCCAGCTTCGATTAAGCGATCCACTTCTTCGTCGTTTAAGGTGAATGCAGTGGCAATGTTGTTTAGAAAAAATACCTCTTCCGGGTCTTTCATTTGATTAAAATCAAGTGAAATATAGTAGTACTCAACTTTTTTATCTTCCGTTGAGAGCTCGTTTGACCATGTGGTGAGCATTTCATCGATTAAGCCTTTGGTCGATGCGTTATAACGGTGTATTTGAATTGTGCTTAGTACATCTACAGTTGTGGCGGCAGCGGGGTGGGTAGGTGCTTTACCGACTTCAGTAGCGGGATCATTGCTAGCGTCTAAAGAGATCACAACAATGCGTTCCGGGGTATCGTGTTTAAGTACGCGCAAGAAATTTCTTGCGCCGCCTATCATTTCAACGAAGTCATAGATAGAACGTAGACCCAGGTTGTCGGTAATGCCGCCGTCAACAAGGTGCAAATACTTATTGTTTTCTTTATCAAAGAATTTGCTAATACCGTCCAGCGTGACTTCAAGTTCAGGGTTGTCTCGAGCGCGTCTGCGAGCGCGTTTGATCCATCTTGGGAGCTCGTTATCGCAATCGTTGCGATTCTCTACGACAATCGGGTTAAATATTAGTGGCACCGCGGAGGAAGCTGTAACGGCTGCTGAGATTGGAAAGTCTCCAAGATCAGAGCACAGCATGTCAAAATATTCTTGAATAAAACTAAAACGTACCCCTGTCGATATATCGGTAGCATTGAGTAGTATTAGTGGTCCGTCTGTGCGGTTTAGATCTGAAAATCTAGCGTCTTTGAAAATGAATCGATCATACAGAGAGATGGCATCTTCGCTGCGACCGCGCTTATCAAACCATCCGAGTGGGCTTAGCACTTTTCTAATTAAGGAGCGTTCCAGATCGCGGCGCAGGAAGTCAGGTTCGAATGTTTTAAAAATTCTATCGCCGTGCAAACCATAGTAGGCGGCGGTAAAGCTACCACCGGAAACAGAGCTAATGGTATCCAGCTCGTCGAGAAGCCGTTTGTGGCTGCTGTGTGAGATCGGTGTATCTCGCAGTGCACCTAACACGCCATAAGCGAATGCTGCCGCGCGTGTGCCACCACCGGAAAGTGATAAGGTAAAATTGGTGCGGCTGTCACGGTCACGTGACTGCGCCTGAATGAGTCGGTAACTTGAATCGCGTGTAGCAGGGTCGATGCCTGCATTTCTGATCATGCCCTGAGAGGCGCAACTGCTGGTAAGCGCAATGGCAACGATCGATAATAGAACACGGATACACACGATATTCAAAGACACAGACAAGACCTGTAGAAAAGATAGTTAACTGCGCAGCATACCACAGCGGTGTTTGTGGCTTTCTATGTGTTTCTTTTCTTTACTTATATAGTTTATATAGTCTTTACCAACGTGTGCCTTACAGCGAGAGTGTCTGCGCCTGCCCGGTACGCGCTGATTCCTGTGCTGCTATGCCTATCATTACCGCCGCCCAACCATCATATAGTGAGACTTCTGTTTCGTGCTTACCTAACACGACTTGCTGAAAGCGTTCATGCTGATAAAAAGTTGAACCGTTGTGATCGCCTGCCTCTAGCAGATTGGCATCAACAGGGATATCAATTTCTTTTGGTCCTTTGTTTATTCTTGGGCTAATAATGAGCTTAGGTGTGGGTTCCGGCCCAAGGTTTTTATCCCAAAAACGCGAAGGGCCCGGGATCTTGCATTCGATTTTGCCTAAGTGGCCAAGTGCTGTAATTTCCTCCTGGTAGCGAGATCCTTCAGCGAACATGCAGAGCTCAAGCATGCAGCGTGCACCGTTAGCGAAGTTTACGATTACATAACCGTGATCCCAGATATCGGGTGTTTCGCCGTTGTAGGTTTCATCTAAATGATTATGCGCTTGCCCGGCTGAGGCCATAACGCTCACCGGTGTTGATTGAGTGACCAGGCGCATTAAATCGAAATAGTGGCAGCACTTTTCTACTAGTGTGCCGCCCGAGTAGCGATTGAATCTGTTCCAGTCATTGACTTTCTCAAGAAACGGAAACCGATGTTCTGTGATAGTCAGCATATTAACACCACCAGTAACATCGTCGACTTGGTTAATAAGCTCCGCCAGCGGTGGCATGTATCGATATTCCATCGCCACCCATATAGGTTGAGGGTATGAGTCTTTTAAGTGTCTAATATAGTCAGCGTCTGCCGGATCTGTAAATAGTGGTTTTTCCACAAGTATTGGAAGAGGGCGCAGCGCTTCAATCTGTTTAAGGATATCAACGTGGGTAAAGTTCGGGCTAACTATCACTAAGCAATCAATGCTTTCAATGGCTAACAGGGCTTCAATTGAGTCAGTGAACTTTACATCCGGAACAAGCTCTAAGGCTGCCCGCTGCATGGCTGCATCCGGTTCATAAATAGCAGCAACTTTGGTATTGTTTAGCAGTTGAATATTGCGGATATGTTCTTGGCCCATCATGCCGCAGCCGATGAACCCATAGTGGGTGGTAGTCATTAATTTGGTTGATCCGTTAAAGCGATGTTATTTGCCTTGTTTAGTCGTCTGCTTATAGGCTACTGATATTCTGCGCGCTTAAGCGACTCCGGCAAACCGTCCAAACTTCCCGCCGACAAAGATCAGAGGCTCACCGCCAAAGTCAGTGGCGCGTTTTACCTCGCCTATCACTATGGAGTGGTCCCCGCCATCGTGCGAGGTGACTCGCTCACATTCGAATCGAGCAACAGTATTAGCAATTAATGGAACGCCTTTATCGCTCCATTGCCAGATGCAGTGTTCAAAACTTTGTGCATTTAGCGCAAACTCCGTTGCCAGATTGGCCTGTGAAAAATCGAGTACATGAATGGCGTAATGCTGCGCTGATTCAAATTGTGTGTAGCGTGAGGAAGACTTGGCCGGAGACCACAACACCAGTGCCGGATCCAGTGAGACCGAGGCGAATGAATTCACCGTGATCCCTAAGGGTATACCTTCATCGGCGATGGTCACAACGGTTACACCAGTGCCAAAGTTCCCAAGAGCGTTGCGATATTGGCGTGAATTTTCAGCGCCGGGGGCGAACTCAATTACTTTTTTAACAGAGGTTGGTAGCCTGTTTATTTTGTTCGTCACTAGGGAACCTCGTGTCCACAGGCAAGCGTGTAGAGGTCAAACCACGTTTCTCTATCTATCACTACGTTGGTAGCGTCGGATAGCTTCGCTATGCGCTCCAGAGAATTAGTGCCCAGTACCGGTAGTATCTTTGCAGGGTGCTTAAGCAGCCAGGCAACAGCGACGGCATCTGCACTTACATTCTGTTCTGCAGCGATGGCGTCTAATCGCATTCGAAGGCTAGCGATTTTAGTATTCGACTGGTCAAACAGCTGCCCACCCGCTAATGGTGACCACGCCATTGGTGCAATCTTGTGTTGTTGTAAAAATGCCAGATCACCGTTGATAAAGGAATTAGTAGCCAGCAAGCTCAGCTCAATTTGATTGCTTTGCAACTTAGCGTTCATGTTAGCTTGTAGTAATTCCCAATCGTAGAAGCGAAAGTTAGAAACACCTACAGAAGCTACTTTGCCACTTGAGATAAGTGCATCCAATGCGGCACCTGTCTCTGCTGCATCCATCAATGGATCAGGCCTGTGTATTAACAACATATCAATTTGCTCGATGTTCATGTTAGCAAGAGAGTTGTTAACGCTTAGTTCAAGGTGTTCTTTTGTTGTGTCGTAGTATTTAACTTTTCGATCAGGGTATTTATCTGATAACAGCATGATGTCGCATTTGGTTATAATTTCCATTTGCGAACGTAGGGCAGGGGCGGCTTTTAAGGCTTTGCCAAACAGTTTTTCAGATTCATAGTCGCCGTAAATATCTGCCTGGTCAAAACTTGTTATACCTTGCGCTAGACAAGATTCAAGCTTTGCCTGTACATGTTCAACCTTGGTGTTGCTGTCATCAGCTAGTCGCCACAGACCATAAATTATGCGGCTAAGCTCCAATGCAGGAAGTTTTATGCGTTCTATCATGTTCTTTCTCCGGCGGCCAAAGGTACCGCTGGTGGTTCAGATGGCACTCGGCCATACGCTTCTGGCAACGAACACGTTTTCAGTTGTGGCAGTACACGCTCGCCAAATGATTTGCATTCATCAAGGTGTGGGTAACCTGAAAAGATAAACGAACGTATCCCCATTTTTTGATACGCCTCTATCTCACTTAATACCTGGTCCGTAGAGCCAACAATTGCAGCGCCACAGCCTGATCGGGCTCGACCGACGCCTGTCCATAGGTGTGGTTCTACGTAGCCGCTGTCGTTAGCGATTTCGCGGTTTTTAGATTGTAGTGAAACGCCTAATGAGGTGGAATCAAGCGCGCGGTCACGGATCTCTGTGCCTTTGTCATCATCAAGCTTAGACACTAATTCTGCTGCATATTCTCGAGCCTCTTGTTCGGTGTCACGCACAATCATGTGCACCCGTAAACCGTAGTCAAGAACACGATTATGTTTTTCAGCGCAGGCGTTTACCGCTTTCATGCGCTCTGCAATTTGCTCTTTTGGCTCTGGCCACATGAGATAAACATCGCAGTGCTCGCCACATAAGTCTAAAGCCGGAGGCGAGTACCCACCAAAGTACAGTAGTGGTCCACCGTTTTGTTGATACGGTTTTACCGGGTCTGTGGTTAGGCCTTCGAATTGATAGACCTGACCATTTATATTGATCTCGTCTTGAGTCCAGGCTTGCTTCAGAATTTCAACAACCTCACGGGAACGTTGGTAGCGGTAAGCACTTTCAGCTTTTTCACCAGGGAAGTCGGAGGAAATAATATTGACCGTTAAACGGCCTTTCAATATGTGGTCAAGCGTTGCTAAGGTGCGTGCAAGCATAATCGGTTGCATCTCACCACATCGAACAGCTG
Organism: uncultured Granulosicoccaceae bacterium; assembly: GCA_937927895.1. Lineage (GTDB taxonomy): Bacteria > Pseudomonadota > Gammaproteobacteria > Granulosicoccales > Granulosicoccaceae. Next base: position 4,977 of record CALGKA010000009.1, read on the forward strand.
CCAACATATTAATCTGTTCTGTCAATGGGCCATTGGCTGCAACAAAGCTGAGGGTGTCTTGACCTACCTGGTAGGAAGATGGGCACAGGATATTACGATATCCAAGCTTGTCAGCGGCCAGCAATATTTCAGAGGTGTTTTCCCAGCTGGATCGGTAAGTGCCATCCGGCACGCCCAAATAGCGGTAATCATCTGAGCACAAAGGCGCAAACCAGGAGACTTCTAATGACTCGAGATTCTCTGAGGTGATCGGAACAATAGACACAGTGCGTCCTCCTTTTGATAAGGTTAATATAACGCTCCATTCTCAATGAGTCAATTGTGTATCAATTTAATCATGGACAATAAATCGACCTTAAGTGCAAAGCCTGACCGATTACCGCTTCACCTCGAAGTGAGCGAAATGCTAGCCCGTGAAATCAAGGCGGGTGTACTTATGGAAGGTGAGAAATTAGAGCCGGAACGTACCATGGCCAAGCGGCTGGGAATTGCCGTAGGTACGCTTAGAAAGGCACTTGCTGAATTGCATGAGAAAGGCTTAATCAAGCGAGTTCAGGGGTCTGGTAACTATGTTGGCAACGTCGATGAGGTCAGTACCATCTATGGGTTTTTTAGATTGGAGTTGCTATCCGGTGGTGGGCTGCCGAGTGCGACCACCTTATCTGTTGAACCTGCTAACACGCTGGATAGCCGCGTGGGCTTTAGCAAAGACGGTGACTACTACCGGCTTCGTCGGCTGCGTTACCTTAATCAAGTAGGAGTAGCACTGGAAGAGATCTGGCTTGATGCCAGTTACGTGAAACTGCCCCTCGCTACCTCCACGATGACCGACTCGTTGTATCAGTTTTATAAAGAACGGTTAGGGTTTTGGATTGCCCGTGTGGAAGATAGCGTATCGGCTAGCGCGCCTCCGGATTGGCGGCCTGATGACTTTTGCCCTGAGGCTTCGGGTGATACTTGGGGGTTTGTAGAGCGACGTAGTTGGGATCAGCATGGGCAGCAGGCTGAATATTCAATGACTTGGTTTAATTGTTCTGTTGCCCGGTATGTGGCTCGATGGAAGTAAGCGGAGCTTAGTTTTTTTTGCTTTGCAGGCGGCTG
>CALGKA010000010.1 GCA_937927895.1 uncultured Granulosicoccaceae bacterium
TGGCTGACTGGATAGGCCAGATCTGTCGTTTGTTACGACCTCTGAATAACGCCTTGCAACACTACGTGTTGCAAGCGACGAAGGTGCATACCGATGACACACCGGTACCGGTGCTGCAGCCCGGGCGCAAGAGCACCAAGCAAGGACGACTTTGGGGTTATCTTCGAGACGATCGACCATCAGCAGACGAACAAGCACCAGCGGTATGGTTTAGTTATTCACCTGATCGCAAAGGCCAATGGCCAGCGTTGCATCTAGCAGATTACGAAGGAATACTTCAAGCGGATGCCTATGCAGGTTATGAGGCGCTATACCACAAGGGTAAGATAGTCGAAGCCGGTTGTTGGGCTCATGTAAGACGGAAGTTCTATGAGGTAGACAAAGCTCAACCTGGAGGGCTCGCCTTAGAGGTAATGGAATCTATCGCAACGCTTTATGGCATAGAAAAGCAGATCAAAGGTAAGTTACCGCAAGAGCGGTGCAGAGTACGTCAGGCACGAGCCGGTCCTGTACTTAAACAACTAGAGAAACGACTTCGAAAAGTCAGGTCAGAGATACCGAAAAAGCTACCGTTAGCCAAAGCCATACACTATGCATTGGTGAGATGGAAGGCGTTGGTGGGCTATGTTGACAATGGCTTAATAGAGATCGATAACAACGCAATCGAAAGACAGATACGGCCTATCGCGTTGGGTAGGAAGAACTATCTGTTTGCAGGATCTGATGCCGGTGGCGACAGAGCGGCAATGATGTATAGCTTAATCAATACCGCCAAGCTAAACGGGTTGGATCCAGAGGCGTATTTGAAATACGTGTTATCGGTGATTGCAGATCATTCAGTGGCAAGAGTGGATGAGTTGCTACCGTGGAATGTCAAAGACAAGATTGATGCTAAGTAGGGTGCAACAGCGCTAACATAATGGAGTTAGCGGTAGTACCTAGGATCTAAAGTTAAATGACTCTTGAAACACAACTCAGTCATACCGCTAACTCTGGAAACGACAGTACAGCACTGAGGTTGTCACGCCACTAATACTTTCATGCTTTGCCAGCAAACACCACACGCTTCACAGTTGCTTGTAGGGTTCATCCTACAAGCCTTTAATACTGCACCATTAGCACGCTAACTGAATCTTAAGTACCTGTGGTGGTCGGACGCTTACGATGATCCTGATCTTCACCAAAAATAGAATCTTCAATAGTCTTTTTAGTGCGTTCAGCTTTAGCTTCTTTCTATGCATGCAACTCATCCAGCCGCTTAATAAACAGCAGATAAGTTAACTGCTCTATCACCGACAGCGGATTGGAAATACCACCAGACCACATGGTGTCCCAAATGCGGTCTACTTTCGATTTTAATTCACCTGTGATTATTTATTATTTTTCATGGTTGGTGCGGCTTAACTGGTTACGGTAAATCTGTTCTTTATATCAATTAAAGTCATAGAGTTTTAATGTGCCGGTTCGATCTAATCCGGCTACAAATGGCGCTTCGTTTATTGATGCAAATTTCTGAATGCGCTCATGATGTTTTACTACCAAATTAGCAAGGTCTTGCCCTACTAGGTTTTTTGCTCTTATTACAACAACGCGAGCACCGTGCTCCCTTATCGCTTCAAACTCAGCGTGTCGGTAACGAATATTTTTATCTTTTGTGAGTGCTACCCAACCTCTATCTCCGACAAGCTTAATCCACTGCTCATCGGGCGCGTCACCAGGTAAGTGATCATCGTGCACTTCTACAGTGTGCCCTGCCGCTCGAAGAGCTGACGCAATGACATGCTTTCCCAAATTCCTATCTAGATAAAGAACTCGAGGATCAGGCAGCTGTTTTGAGTTCGCAACGGATCGCTTCTTCGATCTCCGTTTGGTCGCGCTCATAATCATCTGCCAGTTCGCTGACAGATTCACCTGCTTTGTACCGCTCAGCGATTATTTCGGTAGCCAATCCGGTGCCTGCTATTACAGGACGCCCTGCAGACAAAGTTGGATCGATAACAACCATTGCTGGCGCATCTTCGATCTGACTACGAGTAAAAGGATAAAGTTTTATGGGCAAACCGAATTCATCTCTTTGTATTCGATGCAATGCTGCACTTAGCATGTCTCGCATTGCAATTTGACCTGCCTGACTAATATTAACGAGCTTTCCATAATGCTCGATAAAGAGATCTAATCCGTCAGTTTCAAGCTGCCTGCTAACAAGTGGGTGCTTGCGATCATTTTCGTTGTTGGTTATCTGCTTTAAATAATCAATAGCTGACCGAACCTTTGGCATAGGTACGGTGTGCTCACGGCGAATTGCAGCCAGCACATGCAGCTCGACTAAATTTATAAAAGATAAAAGCGCAGGGCTAGCGTTTGGCACTTCTATAAGAGGCAAATAGTCTTTCTGACCTGTAGCCCAATAGCGAACGGTAGCCGCCGGAACATTCAGATAATGAGCCGCCTCCGCTATAGAGTAGGCTGGCAATTCCCGAGGATCAATTTTAGTCATAGAAGGACCCTCCTTTACATGAGGTTTAGAGAACAATAGTAGTTCTGACTCAGAACACAGATTACCACTTAAATTCCGTTTTCCGCAACAGATGCTATCGCTTGGAGCCAAAACTAAACAGAAGCCAGCCATTACCTGCTGAATCGTCCATATCATGAACGACATCAGACTATTTTCTTGACTCGCCATTACGTAAAGCGTTGTTTCCAAGCGATATTTCTCAGTCGCCTCTACGAGTTTATGGTCGTATATTCAGCTCCCCCTTGGGTAGCTTGCAAAACCATTTCCCGATCGTACTACCGAGCCTCAGTCGAACTAGAGAATGTTTTCGAGCCAACCACTTTCCTGTATAGATGGGATCGGCTTTGCAACGAACAACCTCTTTCTTGTGTCTTGTAGCGAATAGGTTTTGGCTTCAGCGTTCTCCATAAAAAGTCGCATAAAAGTCGCACGTTTGCGACAACTTGTTATGAGGAGTACATCTTGGGATTGATGAAATTATAAGCTAAGAGAATGTTATTTAAGCTTTTTATAGTAAGTTAGAATACCTAACTATAAATAAATGGTGCCGAGGGAGAGACTCGAACTCTCACAGCTTTCACCGGCGGATTTTGAATCCGCTGCGTCTACCAATTCCGCCACCCCGGCACGGGGTCCCAGATTGTAAGAGACTATTGGGTTGGCGTAAAGGAATACGCTCGTGTCAGGATCAAAATCTTCCAGAAAATCCATCTACGCAAGATTCTGTATCATCAAACCACAGCCTTTTGCTCGATAAATTGCTCCATATCTGGGATCGCATGCGCACCAAGGCAGCTCTGCACTGCGTGGCAAATCGCTAACAAACGCGTATCTTGACCACCCGGCATCATCACTTGCAAACCCACCGGCAAACTCGACTCGGGAACAGGGATCGGCAAACTGATCGCGCAGTGGCCAAAAATATTGGTTGGCATGGTGTTTCTTGATGACAATAACGCCCTTTTTGCGATTGCCTCATCTTGTTCAATCTCTCTTACCGTGACGGGTTGCATTAAACTGGTTGGACTAACCCAGGCATCTAGATCTTTGAATTTTGCCAGTGCTATCGCTTGAAGTTCGTGCACACGCTTTTGTGCTTGAACATAATCAACGGCTTTTACATCAAGACCGGCTTTAGCTCGCGTACGCGTAACTGAATCCATTTTGTCATAGGCTTGCTTGAAGCCTGCCGGAGTAATAGCTGCGATTATTTCAGCACCTACAATTGCTGGAAAAAGCGATTCCCTTTCGGCAGCCTCTGGCAGATCAAACTCTTTTATTTGAACGCCTGCGGTTTTAAGCGCTGCAAGTGCTTTATCAAAATACTCTTCGACTGCAGGGTCTAGATCGTCGCAAAATATTTGTCGCGGCAAACCTAAGCGTAAACCTTCTAAAGGTATTGGTGACAACGGCTCTTGATCCGTGATGCACTGATGAATCACACTCGCATCGGCGACACTTCTACAAATGGGTCCTACTGAATCAAAGGTCGCTGACAATGGAAACACGCCATCAGTCGGCCATAATCCAATCGTTGTTTTGTGCCCTGTTTGCCCTGTATAACAAGCGGGCATACGTATAGAGCCTCCAGTATCAGAACCCAACGCAAAGCCACATAAACCAGCGGCTACCGCCACAGCGGACCCACTGGATGATCCACCAGGTATTCGGTGTTCTTTTGCATCCCACGGATTCCAAGGAGTACCGCGTGACTCATTAATGCCTGTTGCACCAAGCGCAAATTCTACCGTTTTGGTTTTACCTAAAATAATACAACCAGCATCACGTAGTTTTTTGATTAAACGACCCTCTGATAACTTCAGATGCTTAGCTGAATAGTTAGACCCGAGAGTAGTCGGCATGCCATCAACGGCAATAATATCTTTTACCACAACGCTTACGCCCATAAGCGGGCCGAGATCAACTCCACTGGCTAGCTGCTGATCAAACGCTTTTGCTGTATTTATAGCGCGGGCTTCATCGACACATTCAAACGCACCCAGGTGTGGATCAAGTTCCGTAATACGATATAACGTTGCGCGTGTGGCAGCCTCGAAGCTTACACGTCCTGCGCGTACGTTAGCGGCAAAAGCACTAAGACCGTCTGCAAAATAGTCTTTATCCATGAATCTTTGCTACCCGTTTATTTGCCATTGAGTTATTAGCGTTATGTATGTAGAGCACCACTTAGCACTGCCGCGAGATTATCGCTAAGCACATCTGATAAGTAGCCACCCTCCTGCACAAATACAGTGGGCAGCCCATATTCAGCAATTGTTTTTCCTATCCGGTTAAAGCCATCGGTAGTGACACTCAGACCGCGAAGCGGATCAGATTCAGATGCATCAAGCCCTAACGCCACTAATAGCATACCTGGATCAAACGCGGAGATTCGATCATAAGCTTTGCCCAGAGCATTTATAAATTGATCGTCGCCTAAACCTATCTCCAAAGGCAAATTGACATTAAAGCCTAGCCCTTCATCAGCTCCGGCTTCATTTGCATGCCCCCAAAAGAACGGATAAAAATTATGCGGATCTGCGTGAATGGAAACAGTGAGTACATCTGATCTGTTATAAAAAATACCTTGTGTACCATTACCGTGATGAACATCAACATCAAGAATAGCAACACGCTCATAAGTTTTTAATGCATGACCCGCTGCTATGGCTATGTTATTTAAAAAACAAAACCCACCGGCACTCTCAGTATAAGCATGATGACCAGGCGGTCTGCACAAGGCATAACTAAAACGATCACCATCAAGTACGCATTGCGTTGCCGTTAGTGCCACATTGGCAGAAGCACAGGCAGCGCTAAAGGTATGCGGCCCGATAGGACAAGCCGTATCGGTCATATGCCATCCAGCACGACCGACAATACTTTCAGGATAATTAGCTGCAGCGTGCAACGGGTGAACATTGGATACCACCTCTTTAGAGGAATCCCCAAGCGCAGCCCATTGACCATGAGCGTGCTCTAAAAACTCGAGATAACGTTTAGTATGTATCGCCTCTCTCGCTGCAGCACCAAAATTATGCGAAGGGATAACATCAATAGCGCAGCGCTCAACACCTGCCAGTAATCTGTTAGCACGCTCCGGCTGTTCAGAACTTTTCTGTACTTGCCCACGTACCAACACAAAATTCGGATCGTGTTGGCTGTGCGCACTATCGTAAACGGCTTTCATATTCCTCCACTACCAAAAAATGAGTCGCGCATACACGATTCATTACGATGTCTTGGTTCATTGTTCGGAAAGCGGGAGATAGGGTCAAGGCAATTGTGCCTTGGTACTTAAGAGCTTTGCACCAATACGCAATAACGCTCTAGAAAATATAGATACACCCGGATCGACTGACAGGATCGGCGACAATAAGCCGAAATTCTGATTGAAAGCCTTAGGCAGAGACATTCGAAACATCTCCACTGGGCTCAGGCCTATACAGATCTAGCTAGCCTCGATAGAGCTAGCCAAGGCTTACGCGGGTTTTTTCGAATCCCGGCGAGCGCGTCGGTTGAATTCTCTACTAATTAAACCCTCAAGAAACTTCGTGACAGTGATGTCATCATCTTGCGCCATTTTGAGTACAAGAATCTTGGTTTCAGGCGTAACCCGAAGCTCAATTTTCTGAGTTTTTTCGCGGACAAGTTTGGGCATAGGACGTGTGTTCTGGTCGTGCATTTTTGCTATAGAATTAAGTATGTCATGACGACACACCGGCCGCAACGCTTTATATCGTGATCAGGGTCATATTGTCGTTGTCTAGTCACAAATAGTCACAGATATTTATAGCGCAAGCCTATAGGATTCGTTCTGCGCGCTAACAGACGCAGAACATAGGAAAGCCTGCCAGGGCAACTTTTCCGCCCGGGCGGCAAAATAACATTATGCAAACACCCTCAAATCAACTTGTTTCTCTGAGCGAAGTGGCACTCATTTGCTTCGCGCTGATGCTGCTTGCTGCTACACCCACGAAAACAATGCTGCAAGAAACCTCAGAGCAACAACCAGTGAACCTCACCGTTCCAGCAGAACAAAGCACAGACGTGTTACTAAAGTCAGCATAAACCGTTTTAGCTCGGCTGAGCTCATTCAGCCGAACCTAAACACCAGCCGACCTATTCGGCAAAATTGTATTTGACCGATTCAATGGTATACAACATGTCCCCGGCGGGCGCCTTCACTAACACCTCATCGCCCTCCTCTTTCTTTAAAAGCGCTCGCGCCATCACTGAATCAACACTGATCCAATGACGAGACGGATCTATTTCATCCGGCCCTACAATACGAACCGTACTCTCGTCACCGTGCTCGCTACATAACTCGACCACCGCTCCAAAGAAGACTTTTTCAAGATCTGCAGGACGCTCACGCACGACTTTAAGAACCGCCAATCGTTTTTGCAGATAACGGATACGACGATCAATTTCACGCAGTTCTTTTTTACGATAGATATATTCAGCGTTTTCCGATCGATCACCTTCAGCCGCGGCGGCGGTGACCGCTTCAGTGACACTTCGGCGCCTTACCCATAGCGCCTTCTGCTCTTGCTCTAAAACTTCAAAGCCTTCAGCGGTGATCAGTGGAGTGGTGGGTTTACCTGGCGGGCGATATCGGCTCAATTATCAGCTCAATAGCTGCTGTGTGCAGCTAAGTTAAATTAAAACCGGAAACTACTATATATTCGTGCGCAGCGGCAATAGCGCACGACTTTATTAGCTGCAATCCCTCTGCATAGAAATACTTAGGGGTAATCTACCGCGCCCGAACTTAAGCTACCTCAGATTCTTTTTTAGAAACCTCTTCATTGGCTGCTTTCTTTGCAGCCGCTGGTGTACCGAACATCTCTGAAGAATCTACCAAGTGCCAGCTTGCATTCATGCCCTTAGCTTCGGCAATCTTATCTTGTCGTTTAAGAAACTCATCAATCACTACGTGACTTAACTTATTGTACCAAGCAAGGTTAAAACCTATCAGTGGGTTAAACGGGTTGGATCGGCTATAAGCCCAAATTTCAAGTCGACTGCTCACTTCACTGGCAGCACCTCGACGATGAAATCCATGTGTATCTGCAATAACCAACGTATTAGCAGGCACTTTAAATTCAATCGGTGCAGGCATGCCCATAGACGCTAGCTCATCATCAGCGACTCTAAGCGAGCCCCGTGAGCCATAACTGTTTTCCTGTGAACTACCTTCGATGCTTTTCTTGTACTCCCACTTTAGTCGCTTCCACGTTAGCTTATGAGAGCCTGTCACATAGGTGAAGGCACCGTTACGACCATCTACATCATCAAGAAATAGCCATGCTTTCATTGTGGCGTGAAAAGTATCGCTGTGCAGGTGCCGCTGCGGATCTTCACTGGCATCAAGCGCATTGCTTTTAATATTCTGCACATAGAATATCGGGCTATTGTTACGAGCCGAGGTGTACTTTAATCGATCAAGAAAATCCTGGTTAGTCACTAGCTGATGACATACTGGTGCTGACTTAAGAACCTGTTCGTTTAACAACACTCGCTGTGTCAGAGTGTCACCCTGAACGCACTGTCGAACTTCAACATCAGTCAGACCCCGGACTTCTGCATCTAGCGCATTAAAGCTATCTTCAGGCAGGTAGTTTTCTATAAGCAAATAACCATTGCGCTGAAAAGACTGTCGCTCAGCTTTGTCCATGAACGGGGTTAGGCAAAAGTATCGAACTTTGGTAAAACCCGCAGCTAAAACAACACGCACTACGTGTAAGCCAAGTGTATTTAGTAGCCTGCTACCAATGATTGGGTTGTCTCGAAACGACTTAGCACCAGTGGCAAGTTGCACAACATAGAATGGATAACGCAAGACCTTGATAGCGCCGCTGGTAATCGCACGGACAATAGAATGCTGGTTCATTCAGGATCTTCTGGATTGAATAGATCCTGTCTCAACGCAATTTGCAGACCGACAAGCGCCAACGCAAGCGAATTAGCAGATATTTAGCTGTTAATCGTCACGCAAGTTGAAGAAATTTTTGACACCATCGAGCCAACCATGGCTTTTTGGTGTGTGCTTTGAGCCCTTTTTGCCAGTCAATGTAGCTTTCAACTGCTCAAACAGCTCTTTTTGCTCAGATGTCAGATTTATTGGCACCTCAACCTGAACCCTGCACAGTAGATCACCAGCACTGCTTTTACGCACGGGCTTGACACCCATATTGCGTAGGCGGAATATTTTGTCGGTTTGCGTACCGGCTGGGATTTTAAGGTTCACCTTGCCCGTGAGCGTAGGCACCTCGATCTCACCACCAAGGCTTGCGGTAATAATATCGATTGGCATGCTGCACAGCAGGTTATCGTCATCGCGCTCAAAGATACTGTGCTTGGCCACTTCAACCATCACGTATAAATCACCCGACGGCGCGCCTTGCTGGCCGGCTTCGCCTTCACCTGATAGTCGAATGCGATCACCGGTGTCAACACCGGGCGGGATCTTAACCGACAGCGTTTTCTCTTCTTGTACACGGCCAGCACCACGGCAATTACTGCAAGGATCGGTAATCATTGATCCAGCCCCTCGGCACGTTGGGCAAGTCTGCTGCACAGAGAAAAAACCCTGCTGCGCACGCACTTGACCAATGCCGGCACAAGTCTCACATCTCTTTTTACTGGTACCAGGCTTGGCACCTGAACCTTCACACGGCTTACAACCAACCTGAGTCGGAATTTTCAGCGACTTTTCTATACCGCTTACGGATTCTTCAAGCGTTAGCTCGAGGTTGTACTGTAGATCAGAACCACCCCTCGCCTGGCCGCGGCCACCGCCGCCACCAAAAATGTCACCAAACACGTCGCCAAAAATATCACTGAAGTCTGCGCCGCCAAAACCACCGGCACCAGCACCACCAGACGCTGAGTTACTGACCCCATCATGACCAAAGCGATCATATGCAGCGCGCTTTTTGGGATCACCTAAAACTTCATAAGCTTCTTTGGCATCTTTAAATTTTTCTTCTGAAACAGAATCACCAGGATTGCGATCCGGGTGATGCTTCATCGCAAGCCGTCTGTATGCTTTTTTTAGTTCAGCGTCGTCAGCGTCTTTACTGACACCTAACAACTCGTAGTAGTCTTGCTTGGCCATTATTGGTTAGCTCTTAGAATGCAAAAAATCCGGGAGCACAACTGTGCTCCCGGATTACTAATCGGCGGGACGCTTACACGCCCACCCTATATTTACTTATCGTCTTTAACTTCTTCAAATTCCGCATCAACTACATCATCTGCAGGTGCTTCAGAACCGGCTGCATCATCAGTTGCTGCTGCACCTTCCGATGAAGCTTGTGCATAAGCACGCTCTGCCAACTTGCCAGATGATTCAGTCAACGCTTCAAGCTTAGCTTCGATCGCATCTTTGTCATCGCCTGGCATTACTTCACGTAGATCACTGATGCGAGATTCAATCTCAGCTTTTTCATCATCGGTGACTTGCTCTGCAAGATCTTTAACTGATTTTTCAGTAGCGTGAATCATGTTTTCAGCCTGATTACGCACCTCAACAAGTTCTTTCAGTTTGCGATCATCTTCAGCGTTGGCTTCAGCATCTTTAACCATTGCTTCTACTTCTTCATCTGTCAAACCACTTGAAGCCTTAATGATGATTGATTGCTCTTTATTGGTCGCTTTGTCTTTAGCCGACACATTCAAGATACCGTTAGCATCAATATCAAACGTTACTTCTACCTGTGGCATACCACGAGGTGCTGGTGGAATATCGCTTAAGTCAAACTTGCCAAGTGACTTATTGCCAGTAGCCATTTCACGCTCACCTTGCAATACATGCACGGTTACCGCTGTTTGGTTGTCATCGGCAGTAGAGAAAACCTGTTGTGCTTTAGTTGGGATGGTAGTGTTCTTATCAATAAGCTTAGTCATTACACCACCCATTGTCTCAATACCTAAAGACAGAGGAGTAACATCAAGCAATAGAACATCTTTTACATCACCACCAAGAACACCGGCTTGAATCGCCGCGCCCATCGCCACTGCTTCATCAGGGTTTACATCACGACGTGGCTCTTTACCGAAGAAGCTTTGTACCTCTTCAATAACTTTAGGCATACGCGTTTGGCCACCAACAAGAATAACATCGTCAATGTCCGAGGCACTAAAACCCGCATCTTTAAGTGCTACTTTGCAAGGCTCAATCGTACGCTTAATAAGATCTTCAACCAGTGACTCCAGTTTGGCACGGGTAATCTTTATATTAAGGTGCTTCGGCCCAGAGGCATCTGCTGTGATGTAAGGCAGATTAATATCGGTCTGCTGGCTAGAAGAAAGCTCAATTTTTGCTTTCTCTGCCGCTTCTTTTAAACGCTGTAGTGCCAACGGGTCGTTGTGTACGTCAACGCCGTTTTCTTTCTTGAACTCTTCAGCTAAATACTCAATTAGGCGGTTATCAAAATCTTCACCACCAAGGAATGTATCACCGTTAGTAGAAAGTACTTCAAACTGATGCTCGCCATCGATTGACGCAATTTCAATCACAGACACATCAAACGTACCACCACCTAAATCAAATACAGCGATTTTTGCATCGCCCAGTTTTTTATCCATGCCATAGGCAAGTGCTGCAGCAGTTGGCTCGTTGATTATTCTTTTGACTTCAAGCCCTGCAATTTTGCCTGCGTCTTTTGTGGCTTGTCTTTGCGAGTCATTGAAGTAAGCCGGAACCGTAATGACCGCTTCAGTCACCTCTTCGCCTAAATATTCTTCAGCCGTGGTTTTCATTTTCATCAAAACACGCGCGGAAATTTCTGGTGGTGCCATCTTCTTGCCGCTGGCTTCTACCCAAGCGTCGCCGTTGTCAGCTTTTACAATTTTATAAGGCACAATCTCGATATCTTTCTGCACCGCTTTTTCATCAAAGCGACGCCCGATCAAACGTTTAACCGCGTACAAAGTATTGGCCGGATTAGTGACTGCCTGGCGCTTGGCCGACTGACCGACCAAAACTTCATCTTCGTCTACAAATGCGACAATTGAAGGTGTCGTACGATCACCCTCCGTGTTTTCTATGACTTTCGGAGAGCCACCTTCCATCACTGCTACGCAGGAGTTAGTGGTTCCGAGGTCGATGCCTATAATCTTACCCATTGCTATTTTTATCTCCGCACCGCCAAACTGGCCGTGTTAATTAATTGATGTCTAATAAGGTAGTGCTCGCGCCGCATAATTCAACACGGCGTGAACAACAAAGAAACACTATTTTGCTATGATCACCATGGCGGGTCGCAGCAGTCGATCGTTAAGCGTGTATCCCTTCTGCATAACGGTTAATACTGTATTTGCCGGCTGATCTGTGCCTTCTTGCATGCTGATCGCCTGGTGTAGATCCGGGTCGAATTTCTCGCCCACCGGGTTTACTTCAACAATATTAAATTTTTCCAACGCTTGAGTCAGCATTTTGAGCGTCAACTCAGTGCCCTCGACTACCTTGCTGAGATCCGCCTGCTCTTCGCCAGCAGCAGCCACACCTAGCTCTAGAGTGTCACGCACCGGCAGTAATTCCGCTGCCATCTTGTCGAGCGCATATTTGTGCGCATTTTCAAGCTCGCGCGCCTGCCGCTTGCGCAAATTTTCCATTTCCGCCCGGGTCCGCAGTGCCAGATCCATGTTTTCATCGGCTTTGGCTGATGCGCTCTCAAACTGTGCTTTTAACAGCGAAACCTCGTCTGCTGGCTCGGAATCAGAGATTTCATCTCCGACTTCTGTTACGTCAGCGACGTCCTCAGCCACATTTTCAGCTTCAAGTCCCGCCTCTACTTCAGCCGCTGAGGCCGAATTATCAGGGGATGCACTGTCATTTTCATTTTTGGGTACTTCAGAATCGGGCTGCGTTGCAGCCTTGTCTTGCGACATCTAGCTCTCCACATTTATTTATGCGTTAAGTTTTCTTTAATATGGTGACGTTTTCACGGTGTTGCGCGGTATATAGGCGCCTACGAAGTAGATTTCAAGGCAGCACTAAGCAACTTAGAGGTAACGTCCACCACGGGGACGACGCGATCATAAGCCATTCGGGTCGGTCCGACCACACCTAGAATGCCAACCATCTCTCCATCTACCTCATAGGGTGACGTCACCAGGCTGCACATATCGAGCACATTATAGCCTGCCTCCTGGCCAATAAAAATCTGTACACCCTCAGCCGAGATGCATCTTTCCAGCACATGGTACATATCGCGCTTTTGGTTGAACGCCTCGAAAAGCTCCCGTAGGCCTTGCACATCTGAGAGCTCACTGAAATTCATCAGGTTGGTTTGACCGGCGACGATGACGTCTTCTTCGTCGGCGTTATCGTCATTATCGAACACCTTGCCCGCCATGGTGATCATTTGCTCCATTTTCTCATTCATGGTTTCGCGGGTGTTTTGCAGCTCTGTACGAATGACATCACGCAGCTCTTCAAGCTTGCGGCCTGCGTACTTGTTATTCAGGTAGTTGGCTATTTCCTGGAGTTCCTGTGATTCATAGTCCCGGTCAAGCGTCAGAATACGGTTTTGTACGTTTTTCTCATTCACGACCAAAATGACCAACACACGTTTTTCAGACAAAGGTAAGAATTCAATTTGCCTGAAAATCGTGGCACTGCGTTTAGGCAAGGTTACAACACCCGCCATATTGGTAAAGCGAGATAGATAATTGGTGGCGTGCTCCAGCATTGATTTTTCGTTTTGATCTGGAGTCAGCCTGGCTTTTAGATCACCCAGATCTTTCTCAACCAGGGGCTGCACCTGCAACATAGTGTCGACAAACAAGCGGTACCCGTTAGAGGTAGGCACGCGCCCAGCAGAGGTGTGCGGAGCGGCTAGCAAACCCATTTCTTCCAGATCACCCATAACATTGCGAACCGATGCTGCACTGACATTAACGCCGGGCATTTTTGACAAGGTGCGAGAACCCACCGGATTACCCTCGTCAATGTACTGCTGCACTAGCAAGCGAAAGATATGCTGTTCGCGTTCGCCTATTTCCCGAATTGGTGTAATGTTATCCATCGTTAGTGTGCGTAATTGCCCAATCAGAGTTTATGCAGATCAACATGATATAACGCCGCCAATGGCTAGTTACAAGGTTTTAGAGTGCGGCAATTCTGGCAGAACCTGACGCTGCCTCCAAATCTACTCTATTTTCGGCCGTCACATGCCTAACCCGACAGACAAAATCGGTAGAATGAACCTCGGTAGGCTGCAAACACTCAGAGCCACTACGTTACACTACTCTCTACTTAATGACCCGCTTGATACCCCCTTATGATAGTACGCAACAAAACTCGTGGTGTGAAAGTTGGCGATATTGTGATCGGCGACCAGCAACCGGTGGTCGTGCAGTCAATGACCAACACTGATACCGCCGATGTCGTCCGCACCACCATGCAAATTGCCGATCTGGCGCGAGCAGGCTCAGAACTGGTCAGAATTACTGTCAACAACAATGAAGCGGCCACTGCAGTCCCTGAAATTCGAAACCGCCTGGCGCAACTCGACTGCGAGGTACCGCTGATCGGAGATTTCCATTTCAACGGCCACAAATTGCTAGCCGATCACCCGGAGTGCGCCGAGGCGCTGGCCAAATTTCGAATCAACCCCGGAAATGTTGGGCGCGGGAAAAAACGCGATGACCAATTTGCCTCAATGATCGAAACAGCAGCACGATTAGACAAACCGGTTCGCATAGGTGCTAACTGGGGCAGCCTTGATCAAGAACTTTTAGCCACAATGCTTGATGAAAACGCAGCCTCTGCAAACCCGGTTGAATTGTCACAACTCTACAGAAGTGCTGTGATCAGATCAGCACTCGAAAGCGCACAACATGCAGAAACGCTTGGCTTAAGTGCCGATAAAATCATCGTTAGCTGCAAGATGAGCCGCGTACAAGATCTCATTAGTGTTTACCAGGAACTCAGTCAGTCAAGTAAATACGCACTGCATCTTGGCTTAACTGAAGCAGGCATGGGCAGCAAAGGTATAGTGGCCTCCACTGCCGCCCTTGGTGTTCTGCTACAACAAGGCATCGGTGACACCATCAGAATTTCACTTACACCGGAACCCGATGGCGATCGCACGCGTGAAGTCATTGTTGCGCAGGAAATATTGCAAACCATGGGCTTGCGTTCTTTTACACCCATGGTAACCGCCTGCCCTGGCTGTGGCCGCACCACCAGTACGGTATTTCAACAACTAGCTGAAAACATACAAACACAACTTCGTGATGCTATGCCCGTTTGGAAAGACAAATACGCAGGCGTTGAAAACATGACAGTCGCTGTTATGGGCTGCGTGGTGAATGGGCCAGGCGAAAGTAAACATGCCAACATAGGTATAAGCCTACCAGGCACGGGTGAACGTCCAGTTGCACCGGTCTATGTCGACGGTGAAAAAACCGTTACATTAAAAGGCGAAAACATAGCACAGGAATTTCAAGATATCGTACAACGCTATGTTGTCGATAATTATTCCAAAGCGGCTAGCAACTAAGGCCTGCTGAAAATATTCATTAACTACTATGCGGTTACAAGGCGCACATAAGTGACGGATAAGATTGGGCTAAACCTGCCCACCTATTCCTATAATGCCAAACACCCCGCTTTAATCATTGGTGCCGGGCTCGCTGGTTGCGCAGTAGCCCATGCACTTGCCAAGCGTGGTTATCGCTGCACAATTGTTGACCAGCACGCAACCGTCGCAGCAGCCACTTCTGCAATACCGGCAGCCGTGATACGGCCAATGATCACAGGCAATACTCTTCAAGCGCAATTGACAAACCACGCGTTTGATTTTTGTTGCAACTCACTGCCTAAGAATATTTTTATTCAATGCGGCTTGCTACAGCTTGTAAAAACACATGCAGCAGCACCGTTAGATAAGGCAACCATGGATATGGCTAGCTTGTTGTGCACCGATGACGCATCAACCGTTGCCAACACTGAACTCGAAAGCGACGCCTGGCACATTAAGCAAGCCGGTTGGATAAACCCTGCAACTTTATGCAACCACTGGCTTGATCACCCGGCAATAGAATACAAACCCAACGCACAAGTGACAGCACTGCATCAGACCGAATATGGCTGGCAGTTGCTTAGCAACGATTTACAAGTGATTGACGAATCTAGTCTAGTGATTCTTGCCAATGCATCCGATGTAAAGGCTTTTGATCAAAGCAGGCAATTACCCATAAGCCAAATCGGCGGACAGATAGACTACTTTCGTAGTAGTGGCAGTGCGCTACGCACCATCATAAGTAGTAACCGTTATATTATTCCCGGCACCCAACGTAGTGACTCACAGCTTATCGTGAGTGGCGCTACTCATCACCGTGACCAGGCACACAGCTGCGTTACAGCGGCTGACACCGCAAGCAACAAGCTGGCGGCTGAAAGCTTGGCACCTCAGCTATCATTGGCAAATAACGCTGAGTTAAGCTTCTCCGGACTACGATGCGCCACACCTGACAGACTCCCCATGGTAGGCGCACTGCCAGATACAGCCCAATTCCTTAACGATTACCGAGATCTCCGCCATGGACGACCGGCCACCCAATATCCAGCACCGCCCTATCATCCTGGGCTGTATGCTGCGATTGGCCTTGGGTCGCGGGGCGCCACCCAAGCCGCCTACGTGGGAGACCTGCTAGCAGCGCTAATCTCAGGCGACCACGCGCATGCGAGCACACTGCAGTCGTTACAACCTTCGCGCTTTCTCATTCGCCAACTTCGCCGAGGTTTAGCCCAAGCAGGCCCAGCCTGATTACTTTACACTTAGCGTAGATCAACCTTAGGCAGCTGATTCACTCAGTGGCATTTGAAACCTCCGTTACCATTGTCAACATTGATTAACATTTACTAGACAATACGGATAACCATTTGATTACAGGGTACGCTTACGGTCTACTTTCAACTTTACCCACTAACTTGTGAACGCATGAAGCGATTAAAAACTATTGGAACGACCATTTGCGCGCTTTTGATCGCCACTAGCCCCACCTATGCTCAACAAAATGAACAAACAGAAAAGCAACTGTTACTCGATCAGTATCTGAAAGAGATCGAGAGTCTTATTTCTGCCAACCAACTTGAAGCGGCACGAGACAAACTCGCTGAAGCATCCGCTAATGACCTGCGCGATGAAAGCCTTGAAATTATTTACAGCCAACTGCGGTTGCTGGAATCAATAAACGATTCCAAACCGGAACCCGCAATCAGTGCGGCAATCGCAGGCGAACTCACTGACCGAGACAAACTCGCAGCTGTAGATCTTCTCGACTCACTCAGAGTAGCAATGGAAAACGGCCAACTAGATCAAGTGCGTCGCTTTACCGATGCGACGCCGCAAACCGAATCATTATTAAATGCCGTGTTTGAAAATTACTCGGCCATGAAAATAGAAGTATCAGCCCCGGAAGCTGACAACGACGGCGCTAGTTTTTTAGCCACCCTTAAATTCAAAGAACTTACAACCACTGATGGCAACACTGCTTTTCCAGCAGATGCCTGGAAGACACATCGCCTGAGAATAATAAAATCAGAAGGCGTTTGGCAGAAAGTACTTTGGTGAGAGCTTATAAAATACCTATGAAAATAAAATTATTCATACATCGCTTAGTAGCCTTGTTTGCCTGTATTTGTATTTTCGTCACAGGCACAGGCGCTGCATGGGCACAGGCGCTTCAAGAGTTGCAATTTACAGAAACTACAATCGCTAGTCCGCGATCACAAAACAGAGTCATTACAGTTGCCGCCACCGACCCGACACCTACCGGTGTCGGCACTGCAAAACAAAACCTTGGTTTTGACATCACCGCACCCACCATTACCCACTTACCTTCAATCAGTAAAGGTATTGCGGGTGAAATACAAACAATAGTTGCTGAAATAAGCGACAACCAAGCAGTGCAAAGTGCATCACTTGTTTACCGCAACAGTAGCGCAGAATTTTACTCAACCGTTAATATGTCTGCAGATGTAACAAACACGACTTGGCTCGCTACTGTTGATACCACTACTGACGATACCGCGGTGCAATATTACATTGTCGCAGAAGACACCGATGGCAACCGAGTGCAGAAAGGCAGTGAAAGCAATCCACTTACGCTGCGACTGCAACAGGCAGAGATGTTTGCCGCTATCGCCCCAATATCAAATGATCGAAAAAAATGGATTGGAATCGGCCTTGGTGTGTTCGTAATTGCAGCACTCATAGCAAGCTCTGCTGGCGGTGACGGCGGCGGCGATGGCCTTATAGGCTCAGACGGCACTAACACTTGTTGCACCGTTACTTTTGTCGTGCCGAACGTCAGCACCGACTAACCCCGCTGAGCAATTACTCAGCGGGCACTCGTACCCCATTCAATTATTAAGGTTTAAGTGGTTACAATGATCAAGAACCTATTTATTATTTTAAGTTTTGTTTTTATGGCACTTTTAAGTGCTTGCGGCGGCAGTGAATCGTCATCTGCTATTCAGAATCACGACACAGCAGCCTCCCCGCTTACGTTTGTTATACCTGAGCCTATTCGAACTGCACAAGCGGTCAACTTGCAAGCGACACAAGCCGTAGCTGTGACCAGCGCCGGGACAGTCCCTTTAACGCGCACCGGTGATCAGTTTGAAGGCGTCATCACAGTAACACCAGGCACTGTTTTTACCTTTACTTTGTCTATCTTTGAAATTGTAGATGGGCAAAACATTGTATATGCAACCAGAACAGAGTCCCTACCTGAGCCAATCAACCAAAATTATATTGTTGAAATGCCAATAGATAGCTTCCGCTATCCTGACGACGATAACGACGGTGCCACCAATCTTGAAGAACGAAACGCCGGTTCAAACCATAGAAACTCATCTTCTACCCCTACGAATCCAGACGGCATCACACCAACCGCAACCAACCCGGGCTTATTGCAATTCACTAGTAGCGTATATAGCGTTGCCGAGCAGGATGGCACGCTAACTATTTCGGTCAACAGAAGTGGTGGCAGCGATGGTCGTGTTTCAACACGTTATAACCTACGAAGTGAAACCGCTATTTTGGGTCGCGACTTTCAAGGCTCTGCAAATGAACTCATTTGGTTAGACGGCGATACAACCCCTAAAGAAATAGTTATCAGTGTGCTCACCGATGATATAAACGACGGCGATCAAACTTTTACCGCCCACCTGTTTTCACCTTCTGGTGGTGCTTCTATCGGCAATGGCTTCGCACGCATCACTCTGACTGATTCAACCCGTCCAGCACAGCGCGGTACCATTCAGCTGGCCAGCAACAGCGCATCTATTGATGAAAACGCAGGCCAAGTATTACTTGAAGTTGAACGAGTGGGTGGCAGCGATGGATTAGTGACTGTCGATTTTGAAACCGCGGAAGGCACTGCAGTAGCTGGAGACTTCACCACCATAAGCGACCCCCAAACTATCCGCTGGGGCGACGGGCAAGATGGCACACGCACAATCCGTATCAATATAAACAATGACGCTGAAATAGAAAGCGCCGAAACATTCCAAGTAATTTTATCCAATAACCTTGGTGGTGCTGCACTCGGTACAGCCACTGCAACCGTCACTATCAATGACACCACCCCTATTCCAGAACCGGACCCCGACCCTGTCCCAGGTGTTATCTCAATACTTGAGAGCGAATATACTGTTGCCGAAGGCGGCAACCTTAGTATTGAAGTTGCAAGACAACAAGGCTCTGACGGTGCTGTATCGGTAGGCTATGTTGCAACGGCGGGTACCGCCAGCGCCGTCACAGACTTTAGCGTCACTAGCGGCCCACTTAATTGGCCCGCTGGCGATAACAACCCACGCTTTATAACCATCAATGCAACGCTGGATACAGCCTTAGAGCCTGACGAACAATTTACCGTAACACTTCAAAACCCCACAAGCGGTGCAACATTAGGCACTGCTGCAACAACGGTAATCATCACTGATTCAACTGTAGCACTGCCTGGAGTACTTTCATTTGCTTCAACCACGACGTCTGTAAATGAAGGCGAAACCGTACAAATATTAGTCGCGCGCACTGGTGGCAGTGATGGACCAACCTCCGTTTCAGTCACTGCAGCAGAATCTGACCGATACACCGTAACGCCCGCGACTCTCAACTGGGCTGACGGCGACAACAATCCAAAAACAATAACTATTATCACCGCAAGCAATGAAATCGCTGGCGACGATGGCAACATAACAATCGAGCTAGTCGACCCAAGCGGTGGTGCAACACTCGAGTCAAACAGCCTTACCATCACGTTAAACGATACCACTGTTCCAGTACCGCTCAACTACCAAGCCGTTGCCACCGATGGCCAATGGGAAGTCTGCATAGCACCCTACAATAATAGCGGCCCTACTGCATTCGCCACACAAGCTAGCGCCACTGAAGGTCGTGCAGTCAGTTGCATCAAAACCTGCCCAGAGACAATCATGCTTGATGACGAGTTTGCCGGCTGGGGCTGGAACCCAAATGATCAACATAGCTGTACCGCTTCAACAGACGCACCCGGCACATACACATTTGCACCGATCTACACCCCAAGCCGTGAAGTAATCAACACCAACCTTAACGCTGCTGTCTTTACCCGCGGCAACATGATCTGGGGCTGCATAAAAGAGACGCGACAAAACGCAGAATTTAACTACATACCTGACACCAGCATCACCGTCTGGTATTTATTTTCAGACGATGGAACCTACCTTTACGGAAACAGCACAGATGGCAGTCAACCGGCTGAATTGCAGGGCCCAGAAGTATGGAGCGCTAGCGGCCGGGTACTGGAACTGGGACATCTAAACATTGGTTACCGCAACACACTGTTTTATCCAGGCAACCAGACGCTACACATACATCCGACAACCGATGAAAGACTCAGCTGCTCGCGGCAAAATAGAGCCACGCCAGTCGTTATAGCACCCGTTGTAACACCGGCGGTTGTACTCACTGACGAACAGTAACGGACAGTAACGGACAATCCAAAGGGGGGTGATCCCCCCTCCGTACTATTATTCAATTAAGTACAGATCTGCTATACGCGCGCCCAGTGTTCTTAACCCTTGAGCTGAAAAATGATTGTCGAAAGGATCATCTGAGCGGGTCGGTAAATCTGATGCTTGAGCACAACTGGTACGCTCATCGCCATCGTCATTTAGCGCCATTAGGTGCTCGTTCAGATCTGCTTTCTTCGTTTCGCTACAGATAAACCTGGCAGTAGATCCGTACCACCATTCGCTGCGCAAATTACTAATCAATTGCCTGAGCTTATTGGGGTAGTAGTCACGATAAAAATCAGACTCAACACTAGCATAACCTGTTGCAAACGGATCCGCTGTGCCTTCCTTCAACCAATCAGTTTCACCATGTACCCACAACATTGCGTCTATGCTGCTTTTTTGTGGCAACGCAGCGAGTGCGGACGTTGCCGTGGTTCTTAACTGCCTATAGAACTCGCTATCGTAGTCCCAATGACTAATACCCTTACCAGGTGCTGCGATTAAAACAATACCGACTACTCGGTCGCTCTTTTGCGCTAGTGATTTGCCTACCTGAAACACAAGGTTATTGTATGGATTGCGACCAGCAACCTCGTCAGAGAAATTACCTGGCGTATCGCCGTCCCAATTCTGATGCAAGTCTGCAGGCTGCCAAGCTCCCTCTTCTGTATAGGCGAATACGCGCTCGTGACCTGCGTCAAGCGTTGCATCGAAAGCGGTTTGAAACGCTGCAGCATTTGACTGACCAGTGAGCAGTATTAAATCGGTTATATCTTCAGGTAAAAACCCAACGGGAGCGTCAACGACTACGGATGTTGTCACCGTTTCATCAATCACACTCTCAACTACCGGAGTAGTTTCCGCCACAGGAGTACTCTCTAAAACAGGCGCATTTTCTACAGGTGCGCTCTCCACGACAGGCACACTCTCCACAACAGGCGCGCTCTCCACGACAGGTACATTCTCAACAGCAGGTGCGCTCTCCACGACAGGCACACTATCTACAGCAGGTGCGCTCTCCTCAACAGGTACATTCTCTACAGCAGGTGCGCTCTCCACGACAGGCACACTCTCCTCAACCGGTGCGCTCTCCTCAACAGGTACACTCTCTACAGCAGGTGGGCTCTCCTCAACAGGTACACTCTCTACAGCAGGTGCGCTCTCCACAACAGGCCCGCTCTCCACTTCTGAAGCACTCTCTACTAGTGTCGCACTACCGCTTGGGATTTCAACTTGCTGATCAACGTTAAAAGCATCTGTCGCTGCACTTATTAAACAGGTTTTTTGATTAAACCAACCGAATCCATCGCGGTCTTCATCCTGAGTACCTGTCGGGCATGGATCAAATAGCTGTTCAAAAGTTAATTCATCAGGCGAACTATTGGCAGCCGAATTTTCTACTGGTAACGCTTCCTGCGAGGCCGCAGACGCTATGTTCGAATCTTGACCATCTACAATCGGCGCTGAAGGCTCTAGCTCTTGCTCCCCTTCACTAGAAACATCAACGGCGGCATTTGTACCAGGCAATACGATTTCAGCACTCTCTTCTGCACTCTCTGCTGCTTCCTTATTAAACAACATGGCTTGCTGCTCTTCCTCGAATACACGGAACAAATTCCCATCACACTCAGAAACGGGTTTTGGATAAGCAGCTACACAGGCAACTTTTATATCGTCTGTACTCGATACAGAGACAAACCAACTGTCAGAATCGCCACGGAGCTTATAAACTCCTTGGTTAATTGATGTCGCACCAGTGAAGGTTTCACCGTTAAGCGTCAGTGAAAAATTATCGTCACTAACATATAAAGTATCACCCGCAAACGTTGAATTTTCATTAACCAAATACTGCCACTGCAATAGGTCAGTATTACTTTCAGATAGCGAACTCAGAGTATCGACAAAATGTGATACCGCAGCCACTGCGGTAACCGGCTCTTTTTCACCAGCAAAGGCTCGCTCAACTAATACGTCTACAGCATCGCTGTCTGTGGTGTCGTAGAGCTCAGCCTCTGAAAATTTGTCAGCCGTGCTCTGAGCAATCACTATACCGTTAGACGGATCACGGTCATCATCCAGAGATTGCAATAAGCGCACAATATTAACCACAGATGGATCATTAACATCATCTGTTGACACCATATCCAGTGGCGTAACAATTTCTGAAGTAGCAGCCAGTGGCAAAGCCAATTGCCCCACTTTAAAAACAATCGCCTCACCTTCGCGAAACTGAAACACACCATCTGCATCAGTAACACCACTGACCGTCGGTGTTACATAGTTCAATCCAGCGACTGGGCTATCTACGAAAACCCCTGTACGCAAACCGTCGAGCGCGCTGGCAATCGCCAGATCAGAATGATCACCGCTAGAGCTTCCACCACAAGAGGAAACCAGAAAAGCGCTAAGCGTCAGCGCGCCAATTGTCTTAAACTTGTCTGAATGCACAGAAAACACCTGTTTAGAATCTCAATGCGTAGTAACGGCGGAGAACTATCAATCGGTGAGCTTGAATTGCGTTGTTTAACGTAAATACTCCATCGCTTTAGCTAATTTGCAGCCAATCTCACGCAAATGAGGAAAACCTTTTACAAGTCTGAAATAATCCACCCCTGACAAAGTCACAGTTCTTAGCGAATCATGCTGCAATTCATACTTTCTGTATTCCTTTTACTAATCACGCCCGGCCCAGGCGTACTCTCGCTTGCAGGCGTCGGCGCAGCATTCGGCAGAGAACGAGGCTTAAGCTATTTACTAGGGCTTCTAATAGGTACCAACTTAGTGGCGCTTGCAGTGGTCACAGGGCTGGCTGCGATCGTGCTATCGGTGCCGTGGCTGAGGATTGTTTTACTGATTGCATCAATCTGTTATCTACTTTGGCTTGCATTTCGAATTGCTATGTCTGGATCAAAGATCGGTTTTATTGAAGCGCATAAAAAGCCCGGGGTCATTGATGGCATGTTGCTTCAAACAATCAACCCGAAAGCTTATGTGGTAAACACCGCACTTTTTACAGGCTTTCCCTTTGCTAACCAAAGCCTGATAGTTGAAACGCTAACCAAGTTCTTAGTTATAAACATAATATGGATTGTGATACATTTAATTTGGCTGGCCGCCGGTGTTAAGTTACAAAGCCTTGCGCTCAAATCCGAAACTCAACGTGCAATTAACATAGCAATGGCTACTGCCATGCTTATTGTGGTCGCGCTGGCATCTTATTCCGCACTTGGCGTAGCGTAACAACACACTCACGTAACTTTATATAAATTGGCGATACTCCTATATGAAAAGAATATGCGTATTTTGCGGATCAAGTAATGGCTCCAGAGACCTTTACAAAGAGCACTGCCGTACACTAGCCATTGCTATGGCTAAAAGAGAAATTGATCTAGTCTATGGCGGAGCAAGCATCGGTTTGATGGGTGCCATCGCTGACGCCATGCTTGAACAAGGCCGTGAAGTCATTGGAGTAATTCCTGAACACTTACAAAACTATGAAATCAGCCACCATGGATTAACAGAATTATTAGTAGTGCCGGACATGCATGAACGAAAAGCGACCATGGCATCTCTGTCAGATGGCTTTATCGCACTGCCGGGCGGTATTGGCACACTAGAGGAGCTGATAGAAATTGCTACCTGGCAGCAACTCTGCTTACACCAAAAACCTACAGGGCTACTCAATATTGATCACTACTACGATTCACTTTTTGATTTCTTAAGCCATTCGGTTAAAGAAGATTTCCTAAAACAGCAACATCTAGACAACCTACTTAGAAGCGACGACGCAGACACTCTGCTAGATCAAATGACTCACTTTAGCGATAACCCTGATCAATACCTACAAAGAAAAATCCAAATCAACAACCCGCCACGCTAACCCCAAGCGTATAGAAGCGCCTGCCGCCTATAAAATCTATAAACAACCTGCGACATAAAAACAACACAGATCTGTCACCATTTATGCCGTCTGAGTTATACTATCGACATGACAGAAAAGAACGCAACTTGGCATCAGGACTCACCGTTCAAAGCCACAGACTACACTCAAGAGCAATGGCTTGACGGGGTGGATCGGGTTTTAAATGGCGCAGACTACAATACCGCCTTAGTCACAAAGACCTCCGACGGCATAGAAATCCAACCACTGTATGAGCAAACAACTAAGGCTCCGTTCTATAGCCGAGGTGACAAAAAATGGTTAATTCAGCAGTCTTTTGCTGGCGGCAGCATTGCTGACATAAACCAACAGATATTATCTGACCTTGCTGAAGGACTATCAGCAGTAGAGCTTTCGTTATCATCCCAAAGTAACAACCCCACCATTGCCTGCCATAACGTTGAACAGCTAGAACAACTCCTAAAAAACGTTCAACCGCACATGATCCAGCTGTCCCTCACACCCGGTGCAGAAAATACCGTCTGTGGTGCACTACTATTGGCATATTACTATCGGCAGAAAATAGCAGCACAAGATATTCACGCCGCATTGAATATTGATCCACTGGGATCGTTGGCTGCAACCGGGCACAGCACCGAAAACAATCTTTATGACATCGCTCAATTCGCAGCACACTGTGGCAAGCAATTTCCCAACGTAAGCACATTATGTGCAGACATTAGCGTTTATCACAATGCAGGCTGCACAGAAGCACAAGAGCTCGCCTACTTGCTTGCCACCACAGTTGCTTATGTACGCGCTCTAACTGATGATACTCAAGCAAACGTCGATATCAATACCGCGTTTAAACAAATACGTTTTCGAATAGCACTCGACTGCGACTTTTTTATCAGTATTGCAAAACTACGCGCCGCGCGAAAACTAATCAATCAGGTGGCATTTCATTGCGGAGCAACAGACTCTGCCATAGTCATCGACACCGTTACCAGTAAGCGCTCAATGTCAGAGCTAGATGCCGGCACCAATATACTGCGCACTAGCACGCAAGCGGCTGCCGCGATGACAGGCGGTGCAAATAGTTACAATTGCACACCCTATGATCAACTCTCTGAAAACTCCATCAAAGCGCACCGACTCGCACGCAACACTCACCACATTCTTATAGAAGAATCAGGGCTCCTTGAAGTAGACGACCCTACTCGGGGCTCAGGTTACGTAGAATCGCTAACGCAATCACTAAGCGAAACGGCATGGGAGTTATTTCAAAAAATAGAATCTGAAGGCGGAATGAACCAAGCCCTGTTAAATGGCACAGTTGCCCAACAGATTACATCCGCAGCCTCCGAACGTACACAGTCGTTGGCGACAGGTCAGTCAGCTATTGTGGGGGTCACAGACTACCCTAACCTCGACGATCAACTTACAGAAAAAGCGATCCTTCCACACACGCAAACGACAGAACAAAAACACACAGAAACCTCCAAAGTATCAGTTCCGGCTCTGATAGGAGCATTATCAGAAGGTGACAGCACTACTGACTATCACACAGCCTATTGCGATAGCACATTAAAAATAGCACCCATTGAACGCTTCAGAGATGCAGAACCATTT
This sequence comes from uncultured Granulosicoccaceae bacterium, assembly GCA_937927895.1. Classification (GTDB taxonomy): domain Bacteria; phylum Pseudomonadota; class Gammaproteobacteria; order Granulosicoccales; family Granulosicoccaceae. The sequence continues at coordinate 26,059 of CALGKA010000010.1, forward strand.
GAACAACTGCGTATACGCAGTTTTCAATACAAAAAAAGTCGCGGCAGTTCACCGACAGTGTCTTTAATCACACTGGGCACGCAAAAAGAGTTCGCACCTCGCGCATCGTTCTGTGAGAACTTTTTCGCAACAGCTGGCATTGATACACAACAAATTGATATTGCAGACTATAAAGCGACAAAAGACTCAATCCCGTTAGTAGTACTATGCGCATCCGACAAGCGTTATACAGATGAAGCCATAGAAGCTTGCAAAAAACTACAAGGTAAAACTATTTGGATAGCCGGCAATCACCCGAAAGCAACCGCCAATCTAGACAAGCACGGTATCACTGAGAAAATACATCTTAGCTGTGATCGCCTAGTGGTGCTCGATTCTGCATTAACGGTTCTTGGAGCATAATAACAATGACTAAAATCCCTGACTTCAGCACAATGCCCCTTAGTAGCACCGTAGACTCTAAAGAACCTACCAATATCAGTACGTATCAAACCCCTGAACAAATAGATATTCGCTCACACTATGCTTATAGCGATTGCAGCACAGCTAAATTCATAGACAGCAAACCAGGTTTAGCGCCCTATCTACGCGGCCCATACCCAACCATGTATGTCAATCGGCCATGGACAATACGACAATACGCAGGCTTCTCTACCGCACGTGAGAGCAATGCTTTTTATCGTCGCAATCTTGCCGCAGGGCAAAAAGGTTTATCAATTGCTTTTGATCTAGCCACTCACCGAGGCTATGACTCTGACCACCCTCGTGTAAAAAGCGACGTCGGCATGGCAGGTGTCGCGATTGATTCAATACTCGATATGCGCACCCTGTTTGAAGGCATACCGCTGGATAAAATGAGTGTATCCATGACAATGAACGGCGCTGTACTTCCAGTGCTGGCACTGTACGTGGTAGCAGCCGAAGAACAAGGCGTCAGCCCTGCTGAACTTTCAGGCACAATTCAAAACGACATCCTTAAAGAATTCATGGTGCGAAATACTTATATATACCCACCTAAAGAATCCTTAAAAATTATTTCAGATATTTTTTCTTATACATCACAGGAAATGCCAAAGTTCAATAGCATTAGTATTTCGGGCTATCACATGCAAGAGGCAGGTGCGACCGCAGACCTTGAGCTAGCTTATACACTTGCAGACGGCTTAGAGTACATTCGCACAGGCATTGAGACAGGCCTGGATATAGACAGCTTCGCACCGCGCCTATCGTTTTTCTTTGCCATTGGTATGAACTACTATATGGAAATCGCAAAGCTACGTGCAGCGCGACTTCTTTGGTCACATCTGGTCAAACCATTTAACCCAAAGAACACAAAATCACTCGCGTTACGTACGCACTGCCAAACCTCCGGTTGGAGCTTAACGGCACAAGATGTATACAACAATGTAGTAAGAACCAACATAGAAGCGATGGCAGCCGTTCATGGGCACACCCAATCACTGCATACCAACGCACTTGATGAAGCACTAGCACTGCCGACCGATTATTCAGCACGCATTGCACGAAACACGCAACTCTTTCAACAACTGGAAAGCGGCACTTGCAGCAGCATCGACCCATGGGGCGGCAGTTATTTTATTGAAAGTTTAACTCGCGACCTTGCAGATCGAGCCTGGCACCACATAAGTGAAGTTGAAGAGGCAGGCGGTATGGCGAAAGCCATAGAAGCAGGCATACCCAAGTCTCGCATTGAAGAGGCAGCAGCCAGAACACAGGCAAGAATAGACAGCGGCACTCAAACTGTGGTGGGTGTTAATAAGTACACCAACTTTGAAGAAGAAAAAATTGATGTTCTAAAGGTTGATAATGAATCGGTACGCGCACAACAAATAGCGCAATTAAAAGAGCTACGTGCACAACGCGATGAATCACAAACCCAACGTGCACTGCAATCTTTAGAGCAAGCAGCAAAATCGGGCAGCGGTAACCTACTGGCCCTATGCATAGAGGCTGGGCGCGCAAAAGCTACGGTTGGTGAAATGTCAGATGCTATGGAAAATGCTTTCGGCCGACACGTGGCAACCGTTAGTGCCATTCGTGGAATATATACCGATGAACTCAAAAAGGGCGGCATCGAATTGAAAGAGCTAGACAATCTACTTGAAAAATTCTCAGCACAGGAAGGCAGAAGACCAAGAATATTAGTCGCGAAAATGGGCCAGGACGGCCACGACCGCGGCCAAAAAGTAATCGCCAGCGCCTTTGCAGATTTGGGTTTTGATGTTGATATCGGGCCGTTGTTTCAAACACCCGAAGAAGTCGCACGCCAGGCAATAGAAAACGACGTACATATTATTGGTGCAAGTTCGTTAGCAGCCGGACATTTAACTTTGCTGCCCGACTTACGCCAGGCACTGGCAGATTTTGGTAGACCAGATATTCTGATAGCCATGGGTGGCGTTATACCGCCGGATGACTACCAGGCACTTTACGATGCAGGTGCAGCGGCTATATTTCCACCGGGTACGGTCATTAGTGAAGCTGCAAAACTGTTAATAGAAAAGCTACTGAACACGCTTTAAGAGATAATAAAAAATTTCCACACAGCAAAAACAATCGATCAATGATCTTGTAGAGGGCGTGTTACGTTGTGACCGCGCCCTACTCGGTCGTGCTATTACGTTATTAGAGTCAACACGCACTGATCATCGAGAACAAGCGCAGCAGTTACTAGAGCAATTGTTACCACATACCGGTAACTCTATACGCGTTGGCATCTCTGGCATTCCAGGGGTCGGTAAAAGCACCTTCATTGAAAGCTTTGGCCTTAACTTAATCGCCGATGGTAAAAAAGTCGCAGTACTAGCAGTTGATCCCAGTAGTGAACGCACCGGCGGCAGCATACTGGGGGATAAAACTCGTATGCATAACCTAAGCGCCAACCCCGAAGCCTTCATACGCCCCTCGCCTAGCTCCGGCGTACTTGGTGGTGTTAATCAACTCACTCGCGAATCGATTCTGGTCTGCGAAGCCGCAGGCTTTGACACCATACTGGTTGAAACAGTAGGCATTGGACAGTCCGAAACCGTTGTCTCGTCAATGGTAGATTTTTTTCTTGTGCTAATGCTTCCAGGTGCAGGTGATGACCTACAAGGAATAAAGCGGGGCGTCATGGAAGTCGCCGACATGATAGTAATCAACAAAGCAGACGGCAACAACGAACCCAAAGCCATAGCTGCAAAAAACGACTACACCCATGCACTAAGAATGCTTACGCCGGCCCAAGCCAATTGGCAGCCGCCGGTATTAACCTGCAGCGCATTGCACAATAGCGGTCTTGACGCTATCTGGCAAAAAATTGAACAACACCGCTCGATGCGAACCGACAGCGGAGAGTTCCAAACGCATAGACAATCGCAACTTCAACATTGGCTACGCAGCACTATCGAACAGCACCTTGTAAGAGACTTCTATAGCCATGCCGGCGTGCAAGCCGAGCGCAAAAAAATAGACCATGAAATCGCCAACGGCAACATTACCCCGGTCAAAGCCGCCAGCAGATTGATCGACACTTATAAGAAGCCCCAAAATCCATGAAAATCTGTCATTTGGCGCAATTATTGAGCACCCCATTACACCCCAGGGATTGAATCAACTAACAATTGAACTTCACAGTCTAAAAGTGTTAACTGTTTCATAAACAGAAGCCGCGAACGGCCGCAACAGAATAGACGGCCAAAACATAACGGTCGATATGAGCGCCTGCAAAATAGCGCCTGCTGGATGAATCGGGGAAGAGATGAATCAAATGACTATTCAACGTGTGCTGTTAGCTGTGGCTTTGCTGCTATGCCAACCCACATTTGCTGATCAAAAATCAGCCGACCTCCCTGAACTTTTTGGTAAGTTGCAAACCGTCGAAAACCCGCAACAAGCAGTACTAATAGAAACCGAAATTTGGAAGAAATGGTACGAGCGAGACGATGACGCCGGCGGCGAACACATGGACAACGTAGTGGCAGCCATGGGCAACGGCCGATACACAGTCGCACTAACACTGCTAGACGAACTAGTCACAAAAGAATCAGATTTCGCAGAAGCCTGGAACCGACGCGCCACCGTGCACTACCTTCTGGGCAACTACAAGCAATCACTAAACGATATTGAACAAACCCTAACCCTGGAGCCACGCCACTTCGGCGCCCTCTCCGGCATAGGCATGATCATGCTTAAATGGGGTGAGACCGACAAAGCACTCCACGCGTTCGAACGAGTGCTGGATATTTCGCCGTTAAATGTCGGTGCAACCAAAAGCGTTAAAGATTTGGAAAGCCGATTAGGCCCAAGCATTTAGGGCAAGCGTTCCAAACGAAGCATTTTACTATCGGGCCACTACATTGTGGCCCGATTCGTTTCTGCGGTCGCCCCAGGTACGCAATCTTTTACCGACTACATGTAGTAGGCAAAATCTCACGCACCTGGAACACCTCGCTACACATTGTTTATGGACGGGCACTAGCTAACGCAACCTACTCGGCAAGACTTAAAGTATAATGGGGCCTTCTAATAGGGATAAACCATATGAAATTTATTAAATTTTCCGACCAGAATATCGAGCCTGTAAAAAAACCGTTTGATCCAGACAACGTACACCAGGGCGCACCGGAACAAACTGTCTGGAACCACTTCCTGGGTGACAACGATCGTGTCAAATCCGGCATGTGGGATTGCAGCGCAGGTGTATTCCTGGGCCCGATGAACAATCAAATAGAATTCTGCCACATACTAGAAGGTGAAGCGCGCATCGAAACTCCTGACGGAGAAAGCCGAACCGTTAAAGCGGGTGATGCGTTTGTGATGGATAACGGCTTGCAGCCGGTATGGCACGTGGATAAATACGTACGCAAGTACTACGTCATTTGCAGTGTAGATTAACGCATAAAAGTAAAGATGAATCGCGCAGCACCAAATTAGAGCCACCTAAAGGAGTAAATTAGTCAGAGCCATTAATACCGGTTGGTTTACCATCTATTGATAGCAAATTCTTTTTACGCCAATACTTTTCAACTCCTTCCTGTCCCATTTGCTCATAGTGCGGAACAAGCTCTTCGTCTGCACGCTCTTTTTGAAAATCCATAATGGGCACTCCGGAGCCACAAGAGGTTTGAACCAGATCAATTTTCAAATTAAAGACCTGACGACTCCCAGCCACACTGGGATAGTCAGCTATAGCGTCTTGCCATAATTCATCATGAGGGTATATTAAGCCTGCCTTGCCGTAGACCCGAAGAATTGTCGCGTCGCCTTCAAAGGCGCAAAACATTAACGTCATGCGACCGTTTTCAAGTACGTGTGCAGCGGTTTCATTACCGCTGCCACTTAAGTTAAGCCAGGAAATATGATCGTTATCGATAACCCTAAGCAGACCCATACCCTTGGGTGAAACATTTACACGCCCATCCCTTCCAGCGGTGGCAACAAAAAACACATGTTGATTTTCAATAAACTGGGTAAATTTTTTGTTTAGCTTTTCAAATGTGGCCACTGCCTTTCTCCTGTAAATGCATTAAGTCATTGATAAGCTACGTTGCATTTAATCAGCAGGCATACGATGAAGAACACAAATTTTATTACCTGCAGGATCGCGCAAATAAGCCAGATACATGTCACCTTTTGCGCTCTCACGAGTGCCAGGTGCATCTTCTATAGAAACTCCACCATTAGCAACACCGGCTGCATGCCATGCGTCAGCCTGCTCTGGACTGTCTACGTTAAAACCTAAGGTACAGCCGTTACCATGACTGGCGGGCTCACCATCAATAGGTTTGCTCAGCATGAACACTCCGCCATCTTTGAAATAGAAGCAGCGACCTTTCGGATCGATAAGCCCGGGCTTTGCACCCAGAACTTTAAATAACGCATCATAGAAGACTTTAGATTCATCCATGTCGTTGACACCAATCATTACGTGACTAAACATAATTCACCCCTCAATATAAATAATGGCAGCCATGGATTGAATTAACAAACCCTACCCCGGATACAACTACTCCCGCAAAAGCGGGAGCAGAAGACAAATAAACGCTAGCCTTTACCACGCCACGGAATGGTCTTAGTAATAATCCATCGCATAATCAGGTCAAACAACAAGCCAAGTAAACCCAACAGAATAATAGTTACCCAAATAATTTCATAGTTTGACTGCTTACGAGCAACGTTCTCTATAAAACCAATACCAGTGGTACCTGCTAGCATTTCTGCTGCTACCAATGTACCCCAACAAACACCAATGGCAATGCGAATACCAGTCAGAATTTCTGGTAGTGAGTTAGGCAAAATAACGCGACGGATAATTTGTCTGTTAGTTGCACCCAATGAGTGTGCTGCATGAATCTTAGATAGGTGAGTACCAGTTGCACCCGTTCGTGCAGATATCACCATAATGGCAAAGGCAACCATAAACAGTAAGAAGATCTTACCGTCATCGTTAATACCGAAGATTGTCAAAATCAACGGTGCCCACGCTAATGGCGGTACCGGTCGGTAGAGCTCTATGAGAGGATCAAAAAAACCTTTTGCAAAACGCGATAACCCCATAAACAAGCCTAACGGAACTCCGAGTACGATCCCAAGGAACAAACCCGATAACACCCGCATAATTGAATCCCACAGGTGACCGGCCGGAATAGGTAATGAAAAGGAGTTGTAATTACCTGTGGCGAAATTTAGCACCTTGGTTTTTAAGTTGGTATTGATAGAACCATCAGACGTGTGCCGTGGGTACTCACCCGGGATTAAGTCTGCTATCCAGTCCGGAATAAAGAACGCAAGCATTTCACTGGCAGGTTTCCACTCATACCAAAGTAACGGTACTGCTTTAAAGCCGACAGTAGGGTCTGAAATATTAACAAGCGTCGCTAATGTATCTGACGGTTTCGGTAACCAGCGGCCAGAGCCCTGCTCAGTACACGCGGTGGATCCTGCTCTTATTTCGCCACCAGGCATAGCAATCGCATCAATAAATTTAAGACTACCTTCTTGTTTACTCTGCTCCGCATTAAAACGCTTTAAAGAATCCTCAACTGATACAAGCGCTCCTGGTGGAAATATATTGCCATCATCAATTCGTTTTAAGATTTTATCCAATGACTTTGTAATTATTTTGGCCTGGGCGGCGTCTTCAGCCGAACTAGATGCTTGCAGCGCTTTTAGTTCATCTGAGGTCCGTTTTATATCAGCTTTGTAGCCATCGTCGAGGTTGCGAATTTTAGCGAATTCACTACTGATCGCTTTTACTTGAGCACTTACATTATTGAACTTACGGCCACGAGCAGTGTTTGGAATATCAGGGATCTCTTTCTTCCCTTCACCCCAACCTGGTTGTTCATAACCCGCTTTCTGTTCTGCATCACTAGCTGGCCCGGGAAAGCCTGGGTCAGCAAGGTTTGCGGTAACTGCATCAATTTTACTGGCTATGTCGGAAAGGGCCGCTTTGTTTTCAGCAGTTAGTGAATCTTCAGCGACTCGCGATAACAATAGTTTGTCGACACTGTCTGCTGCCAACAAGTATCTATCTCGCAAACCAACATCGATATCGCTTTTGTTTATGGTTCTTCGCGTGCGATCAATTAGCTTACCTTCCCTATCAAGAAAGGACGTCCCTTTTAGCAAACGGGACTGCATAGGAAACGTTGAACGCATAGCATTTAGTTCAGAATCTACTTTTGCTACTTGACACATTTCATTGGCGGCATTCGGGAAAAACGCGCGCGCTGCATCCCATGAAAAGTAAAACCACAAGAGCAAGATGCTCGACACACCTGTGATAACCCAATACCAACCGCCAAGTGCTTTTACAGGATTACCAAAAACTAAATCAGTGACTTCAGTTTTCGCAATTTTACGCCCGTGAATCACAGACCAAACCAGCGCGCATAACATCAGTATAAAAAGTGCACCAACAATTAGACGTACCATTTCAAGTGACATTATGCGTTCCCTCCCATAATCTCTTCTTCCATGTTCCAAATCATTGAAAGAATTTCATCACGATTCTCCGCAAATTCAGGTCTTGCTTTTACTTCACGTAAATCTTGTTGCAAACCCCACTCTGCAAATGGCAGACGGTATTCTTTGTGTAAGCGGCCTGGCCGTGGAGCCATCACAAATAGCCGTTCGCCCAGTAACAATGCCTCTTCAACTGAGTGAGTGATGATCATGATGGTCTTACCTGTCTCTTTCCAAATCTTGAGAACAAGTGATTGCATCTTTTCACGCGTCAATGCGTCTAGCGCACCTAGTGGCTCATCCATTAAAATAAGATCGGGATCATTGATCAGGCAACGGGCCAGTGCAACACGTTGCTGCATGCCACCTGACAGCTGATACGTCGGGGTATCGCCAAAGCCTTGCAGACCGACAATCTCAAGCCACTCGTCAACTTTGGGTCGAGTTTCTTTTTTCTTTGCACCCCGCATACGCAAACCAAAATCGACGTTCTCAGAAACGGTGAGCCATTCGAACAACGCACCCTGCTGAAACACCATGCCACGGTTAACTCCAGGGCCGGTAATCGGTTCGCCACCTAATGTGAGCGCACCACCGGTTGGCAACAGAAAGCCCGCGATAATATTGAGTAGCGTAGTTTTTCCACAACCGGATGGCCCAAGGACAGACAAAAGCTCGCCCTGCTTCAAAGTAAAGCTGATGTCTTTCAGTGCTTCGACTTTTTCCCCTTCCGGCATCGGGAAGGTCATGTCTAAGCTACTGGCAACGAGATCACTCATCGCAAAACCCTTGTTGTTGGTAAATGTATATTTCGTGCAACTAGAATTGTCGCGTACATGCTAACTGGTTAGAAGTATCAGAGCTAACTTCGCATTGATTCCAGATGGTCTCGCATCGCAAACCATTTTATGCTGATACCAACACCTGCTTTGTGCCATCGATGCAACTTGAAATCCTTCGGTGATGATACAGGAAACGCTAACGCCTCTTTGTCCAATCCCGCCACTAAACGCCCTGCCTCTACGCCAAGCACCGTCCCCATCCCAACGCCGCGGCCGTTGTATCCCATGGCCGCGAACAAGCCAGGCTCTATTTCAGTGAGGAATGGAATCGTGTCTTTTGTCATGGCTACCCGACCGCCCCAATGGAAATCCCACCGGACATCTTTCAGAACTGGAAAAATCTCGATCGATCGTTTTTTCACAGCTGCAAAATCGCTTAGGGTAAATGTGTCTCGCATTGGACCATGGTCACCACAGCATAAGCGTCCATCACGGTCGTAACGCATATAAAGAATCAACCTGCGCTTGTCAACAAACGAGACTTCACCTGGCAAGATTTTCGCGCGTAACTCCGCTGATAGAGGCTCTGTCGCTGCAAGCACGCTTCTCACAGGGACTACTTTCTTCTCAAGATCATTGATTGGCTGTGGACTGGTGTAGCCATTTGTGCAGATTAAAACTTTATCGCAACTGACCGCCCCCTGCGCTGTACGTACTTGCCACTTGTCGGTTTTAACCAGGTCAGTCACCGCAGATTCGGTATAAAGCTGAGCCCCCTGATCAATAGCGACACGAGCAAGTTCGCGTGTATACGAGAGCGGCTGCAAAGTACCAGCAGTGGGACAAAACAAACCACCCAGGTATTTATCACTGCCTATGGCTCGGCTTGCCTGTTCACGATCCAACACTTCCAACGAACAACCATGGCGAGCGAAGTCCTCCGCCAAATTGGTCTGCCAATCGATCACTGTCTGAGTGGCTGCCGACTGCACCCAGCCATTTTGCACAGGGTCGCAGCGCAACCCAAAACGCTGAATTCGCTCGAAAACTGTGTCTGGGGTTTGCGCAACTGCAGGAATGAGGCGGTTTCCAGCATCTTCGCCAAATTTAGCCAGCAATTCGGACGGACTAAGATTTAGCCCGATATTCACTTGCCCACCACTTCGCCCGGATGCACCGAAACCAAGCCAGCCCGCTTCAAGTATGCAGACGGAAACACCACGACCCAAAAGCTCAAGTGCCGCATTCAAGCCAGTGAAACCCGCACCAATTATCACTACATCAGCTGTAATTACTTCACATAATTGTTTCGTTTCTGGTGCTTCTTGCGCAGTATTCATCCATAGTGCGCTGCGTGCACCGTCAAAAGTATCGGTTGATGACATAGTTATTTAGCCAATTTTTTGTGCTAACTCACTGATTTATTATTAATATTTCCGTGAGCCGTTAAGCGTAGGTATTAGAATGTTTGTTAATGTACGGTGGTGCTAATAAATCTGGATGGTCTAATTACGACCAAAAGATAGTCGGACACAATTATGTCCCATCAAAGACCTTGTACGTTTGCACATGAAAACACATCTCTGCGATAATCGGCAGGGTGAATTCCCTTTCAGAATCACTTTGCTACCGTCCCCGCTGAAATCAGGCGGTCAAAAACTACTGGAGTTTTGAATGAAATCCGTAAAAACTGTTATTAAAACCGTAACCGCTGTTGCAGTCGCTGCTGGTATCTCTGCACCTGCACAAGCTGCTGACGAACTAAACGTGGCGTTCTTCCTTGAGTGGGCTACACCAAACATGATCGCGAAAGCCGAAGGCATGTACGATGACGCACTAGGCGTACCCGTTAACTGGACCAACTTTGATGCTGGTACTCAGATGACAGAAGCTATGCTTTCAGGTGACATCGACATCTCATACAGCCAAGGTCTTGCGCCTTTCATCACTGCTGTAAATGCTAACGCACCCATAAAAACTATTGCTATCGCAATGACTTACCCTTCAAACCCTTGCGTAGTAAAAGCTGGCAGCGATATCACCATGGATAACGCTTCTGAGCTTGAAGGGAAATCTGTTGCTGTACCACTAGCTACAATGGCTGACTACAGCTTCCGCATGCAAATGCGCGCAATGGACGTTGACATTAGCACAATGACTATCGTTGACCAGGTTCCTGCTGATGGTGCTGTTTCACTAGCTGATGGCAGTGTAGATATGGTGTGCTTGTTCGGTGGTGATTCAATCAAGAAGGCACTGGAAAGCGGCACACAGATCATGTCTAACGAAGACATGGCAACAGCTGGCATTGTTGCGTTTGACGTTGTGTCTGTAACTGAAAAGTTCGCACAAGAAAATCCAGACATCGTGCAAGGCTTCATGGATGTAACCAATGAAATCAACATGTCTTTCGCAAAAGATCAGTCTAAGATCGCATTGATCGAAAAAGAGTCTGGTATGGATAGCGAAACTACAGCCAACCAAATGGTTGACATGGTTTTCCCAACTAATGCTGAACAGCTAAGTGAATACTTCGCAGAAGGCGGCCTGGCTGATCAAGCATTCGCCATTGTTGGTGGCGCATTCGCAACTGACGACAACCCGGCACGTGCTGACTACTCTGATGTTATTGATACTTCATTCTTGAAGTAATGTTTGAGCGTTTTTGATTAGCTGTTTACAGCTATGATGATTGGGGCTGGTGTGTTTCACATCGGCCCTTTTTTTGCCTCTCATTTTTGCCTCGCAGCTCGTGCTGCTGTTTCAGGAAGCGCGCCAGCGTCAGCGACGGACTAAAAAAACGCAAAGCTTAGAATTATCCACCTCAAAAAAAACACCCCAACATCATTACAGCCACCAGTCATCTTTAAGGACACTATCGAGAGCGTGTGAATGGTGACAACCGGTAATCATAAGGCCCAACAAAAATAATGCATCAATTGATGTTGTTTGCCGTGAAAGGTAACGAGCAATTTCGAAAAAAATCGTCAGTGTTCTTTTAAAGGACGAAATCATAATTCAACCTAACAGTTTTAAGTCCGCGCTTACGCTTGTAGGTAGGTTTCCTTAAAAGGTAACAAGCGTTTTTTTAGCTGGTCTAGTGATATTTTTTGGTTAAG
>CALGKA010000011.1 GCA_937927895.1 uncultured Granulosicoccaceae bacterium
GCAAGCTGATAAAAAACAGCACGACTCAGTTTCGCGGCCAGATTTCTTCTAACAATCACGTACGGTGCGGGCTGTTGGTCTTCGGTTTGCGATAACCACAGCTTGTGTGTGGCGTTTGCGGTGAAGCGGTTGCCGGTGTTGTCGGTAAAAGTTAATGATTGGTATTCACCCTCGCCTGTCACATCCATTAACACTGCTATGAATGGGACTTCTTCTACTTCGATGGCTAGTTTTTCTACCGGGGTGATTAAATAGTAGGAATCGTCTTCGTGCCAGAGAATCGTTGAGAACAGTGAAACCATGCGATTGCGTTCGATTTTCGAACCGTTGTAGATCCAATCGCCTGCACGGGTGATTTTTATGTCTATCGACCCTAGGCGTCCGGGCTTCCATTGCTCAACGGGCGGCTTGTCGCGCAGATCAAATTGTTCAACCAAAGATTCAAGGTCGGTGGTCATGTGGCGTTGCGCTGCTCACCATATAGACGGTTAAGATCGATGATTAAATCATCTATGCTGTCTTCACGGCCGGGTATTGCTGGTGCAGTGCCTACGCCTTTGCTGGCTATTCTTTCACCGCGGGCGGCAATATCGGAATCAGCTGGGTTTGCTTCACTATCCGCCTGAGACTCGTTAATTAGCCGTTGGCGTTCGTCGTCATATAACTGATCATAACGCTGGTCTATTGAGTCACTGATACTTGCATCAATTAAATCAAACGATTTGGCGTCAGCATCGAGCTTTGCGATTACTGACGGAGGAATAGAGCTGGTGTCTTCAGTGGGTTCAAACTCTATTAACTGAGCACCCGACTCCAGTAACATAATCGCACCTTCACGGGTGTTGTTTATCGCCGTTGATGCGGTATGCCGGTCGATTGCATTGATATGTTCTAAGTCATCAATGGCTTGCAGAAACGGTAGATGATCAGCGATTGATTCAACCGAATAATCTTCATTCTGATGTGAAACTGCTGCGACTTGATTTAGATATAAAATCACTCTTTGTGTGGCGTTAATGGCCTGTAATTCACCATGGAAGATTAATGTCCTTACGGCTACACCCGAAACTGACATTAATTGCAGTGAATCATTTGCGACACCTGCAATAGAAGAGCACGCGGTATAGAGCATATCCACCGAATCTATCAAACGGGACATGCGATCAGGGCTTGCGGCAGATTCGACTGAATCGTAGAGCCTTAATACCAACCGACCAGATTCGGAATCATCGCTTCTTAAACCCTCTACTGCACTGGTCTCTCGAACCAAAGCTAGCAGACTTGGAAGGTGGCTGCTGGCAAACATCATTTTGCTATAGGCCGATACCGCTTGCGCCTGGCGCGCTTCAACCGGGCGTACATTTGACGTTAGATCTATCCAAAATGAAGAGGTGCCGATTTGCCCAAGATGCAGTAAATTAACGACAGATGCTTCATGTTCGCCGAACATGGCGGTTTTTGCGATATAGGCATCAGTTGCCTGGGTCAGCTGAGCTTGCGCAATATCTATATTGCCATGGCCACGCAAAGATGCCCGATACGCTTTAAGCGCCGGCATCATGCCACTGGTTTCAAGGGATTTAACCACTCGTTGAGTGGCGCTGTATAGCTGGATCAGGTCCAAGGTAGTATCTACAATCAAAGCGTTAGCTGAATTATAGAGCACGTTACACCGCTATGCCGAACCATGCTCGCATTTTATTGCAACAGAGATCATTGGTCGGAACGACAGGATTCGAACCTGTGACCCCTACACCCCCAGTGTAGTGCGCTACCAGACTGCGCCACGCTCCGACATGATCAAAAAAGCTATTGAACCCAAATTGAGTAGGCTGCCTAAATAGCAGCGCTAGGATATCACGCCTTGAGGATTTTTAGCACGTCTTCTAGTTCATCGCAGAGTTGACGAACGACTTGCTGTGCCTGGCCGCTGTCTTCTTTAGCAACTTCACCGGAGAGTTGCAGGCGAGCACCACCAATAGTGTAGCCCTGATGATAGAGCAGATCTCTGATGGTGCGGATAAGCATGACATCGTGGCGCTGGTAATAGCGTCGATTGCCACGACGCTTGACCGGCTTTAGATCCGGGAATTCCTGCTCCCAGTACCGAAGCACATGGGGCTTTACATCACACAAGTCGCTAACTTCACCAATGGTGAAGTATCGCTTGTTTGGTATTGCAGGTAATTCGTTATTGTTGCTGGTTTCCAGCATACGCTTCTACTCGAGCTTTTAATTTTTGGCCGGGTCGAAAGGTCACTACCCTTCTTGCCGAAATGGGAATTTCTTCGCCGGTTTTAGGGTTACGACCGGGACGTTCGCTCTTAGAGCGCAAGATGAAGTTGCCGAAACCAGAGAGCTTTACGTCTTCTCCGTTTTCCAGCGCCACCCTGACTTGCTCAAAAAACTGCTCTACGAACTCTTTTGCCTCACGCTTGTTGAGACCCAGTTCATCGAACAGCATTTCAGCCAGCGATGCTTTTGTAAGTGCCATGGTTTATGTCCTGAGTGTCGCGCCAAGGTCTTTTACCAGACCGTCAAGAATTCGCGACATCGCTGTTTCAATTTCATTATCGCCAAGGGTGCTGGAAAAATCCTGTAAAATCAACCCTAAAGCGACGCTTTTTAAACCAACTGTAATGCCCTTGCCAGTGTAGATGTCTAGTAATCTGACCTCTCTCACTAATTCTGAGGCATGGCGATCAACACATTCTTGAATCGCCGAAAACGGTATTTCCTTGTCTACAGTTACTGCCAGATCCCGGCGTACCGACGGGAACTTCGAAACCTCTGTATAGACCGGGACGCGCACTTGTTCAAGTGCGGCCATTTCTATTTCGAACACTATAGGAACTTGCGACAAATCTAATGTTTTCTGAAGCTTCGGGTGCAAACTGCCTACCCAGCCGACTACTTTTCCGGCTGTTTTAATCGTCGCAGTTATACCTGGATGAAGTGCCGGGTGCTCACCTTTTTCGATCACAAACTCGTTACCGCTGGCCGCTGCCAACAATGCTTCTACGTCTGCCTTCACATCGTAGAAGTCAGCCGCAACCGCCGGCCCGCCCCAATAGTCTGCAGATTTGTTCCCTGTTACCAGGCCCGAGATCATTTTAACTTGTTTTAAATCAGAACCTTCTGAAACAAACTTAAGACCACACTCGAAGATTTTTACATCGCTTTGCTGGCGATTTATATTGCTTTGCATCACATCACACAGACCCAACCAAAGCGTATGGCGCATTTCACCGAGATCTTCAGAGATCGGATTTGCGAGCGCCAGTGCTTCAAGATCAGGTGCAAATCCACTTTGCCGACCGTCAACAAAGCTATAGCAAACGGCCTCCTGGTAGCCGCGATCAATCAACAGCTGTGGCAATGTGTTCGACGGTAATTCAGCTTCAGAGCTTGATGTTACCAACGGCACCCATGCAGGGTTTGTTCGAGGAATGTTGTTGTAGCCATATAATCTGGCAACTTCTTCGATGAGGTCTTCCTCGATGGCTATATCCCATCGCCAGGAAGGAGAAATGGCCTGCCAACCGTCATCGGTTTTGGTGGCTTCAATTCCCAGGCGATCGAAAATATCAGCGACTTTATCATCGGGGACTGCAACACCTAAGAACCGGTCAAGGCGTGCGCGACTGAGTGACACGGGCTCAAACGATCGCTGATAGGCCTCATTGCGAGTTTCAAAAATAGGCCCGACGTCACCGCCGACAATATCAACCAGTAGCTTGGTTGCGCGCTCCATACCAAACGGTTGCAGTTCACTATCTACACCACGCTCAAAACGCTGCGCTGAATCGGTATAGGCATTATAGCGACGAGGCCTACCGGCAATACCGAGCGGCATAAACAACGCCGCTTCAAGCAGTATATCGGTAGTGGTAGGGGTTACCCCTGTTTCGTCTCCACCCATGATTCCAGCTATAGCAACTGCTTTAGAGTGGTCTGCAATAACCGTGGTATCAGTTTGCAGTTCAACTTCTCGACCATCAAGCAATTTGAGTTTTTCACCCGGGTTCGCCAAACGTACTTTAATGCCGCCCTCGAGCTTTGCCAGATCAAAGGCGTGCATGGGCTGGCCCATCTCAAGCATTACGTAGTTAGTAACATCTACCGACGGTGAAATTGATCGGATGCCGCAGCGTCTTAATTTTTCGACCATCCATAACGGTGTAGTTGCACTAGCATCGATGCCACGAATCACCCGACCACAAAAACGGGCGCAGCAACTGTCTGCCGCAATCTCAACTGGAAAGGTATCTTGATGAGCTGCCTTGGCGGGACCGACCATGGGCTCGATCATCGCTGTGCTATTGCGTGTGCTTATTTCACGGGCAATACCACGAAGGTTCAAACAATCACCGCGGTTGGGTGTGAGATCAATATCGATAATATGATCATCAAGGTTTAAATATTCGTTTATCGCTACACCTGCCGGCGCATCCAGCGGTAGCTCGTGCAGGCCATCTGCCTCTTCCGACAGATCCAGCTCTTTGGCGGAGCACAACATACCGAAAGACTCCACTCCACGTAGCTTGGCTTTTTTAATCTTAAAGCCACCAGGCAACACAGCCCCTACTCTGGCAAACGGTATTTTTATTCCAACGCGGGCATTCGGTGCGCCGCATACAACGTTGTGTTGCTCACCCGTGCCGTCATCAACTTTGCACACTTGTAGCCGATCCGCATCCGGGTGCTGTTCGGCTGCTGTGATCTCGCCAATCACCACACCTTCAAAATCACCACCGGCGGAGGTGTAATCATCAACTTCAAGGCCAAGTAAGGTTAATTGTTCTAACAGTTCCTCTGAACCGATATCAACATTGACCCACTCACGTAACCACTGTTCACTGAATTTCATAGCGCGGACTCACCTTCGGGTCTTGTCTGTATAGCAACTGGATTTATATTAACTAACCACAGATTTCTATTTAACATGGCTTATATCGCCTCGTTAAACTGACGCAAAAAGCGTAAGTCATTCTCAAAGAATGATCTTAAATCTGACACCCCGTAGCGCAACATCGCTAAGCGCTCAACACCCATACCAAAGGCGTAGCCAGTGAATTCTTCAGTGCTATAACCAACGCTATTAAATACTTTAGGGTGCACCATGCCGGCACCTAGCACTTCCAGCCACTTGCCCGCGTTTGGTCCGTCTGGCATACGAATATCAACTTCCGTTGAAGGTTCGGTAAAAGGAAAGTACGAAGGTCGGAATCGAATATCGACACCGTCTTGATCAAAGAACAACTTCAAAAACATTTCAAGGTGACCCATCAGGTCTGAGAATGCTATATCAGTATCTACCAACAAGCCTTCCACCTGATGAAACATAGGTGTGTGGGTCATGTCAGAATCACATCTATACACTCTGCCAGGAGATATAATTCTTACCGGTGGCGGATTATTTTCCATGAAGCGAATCTGTACCGATGAAGTATGCGTACGCAACACCCGACGATCTTCAAAGTAGAAGGTATCGTGCATAGCACGCGCTGGATGATGCTCCGGCATGTTTAGCGCTTCAAAGTTATAGTATTCGGACTCAACTTCGGGGCCTTCTGCAACCGAAAAACCCAGCTGCCCAAAAATAGACGTTATACGCCTAATAGTTCTTGTTACCGGATGCAAACCACCGTCTAGCTGGCCGCGCCCTGGAAGCGTTACATCAATTGCCTCGCTTTTAAGCTTCTCATCAATGGCGGCCGTTTCAAGTGCGAAAAGCTTGCCTTCAAGGGCTGCTTGCAACGTACGCTTGCCCTCATTGATTTTCTGCCCTTGAGATTTTTTCTCTTCTACTGGCAGCGAACCCAGACTTTTAAGCAGCCCGGTAAGCTGGCCTTTCTTGCCTAAAAACTCAACACGCACAGTATCAAGTGTTGCAAGGTCATTCGCCTGCTCTATTTGCATGAGCGCATTGTTGATCAATTCATCAAGTGGCATCGTGGTTCCGGTAGTGGTTGCCAAGTTTGGCCTGGCAGACTGATTAGCGTTTTACAAACAAAAACGGGAAAAGACATGTGGCTGTCTTTTCCCGTTGATATCAAATTGCAGCCCCGAACATACCCGGGGAAATACAAGCGGCTTATGCGGCTGCTTGTAAACCTGCTTTTGCTTTTTCCGCCAACTGACTGAAGGCGGCAGAATCGTGAACGGCTATGTCCGCGAGTACTTTACGATCAACTTCAATTCCAGCCTTGTTCAGACCGTCCATAAAGCGACTGTATGACATATCGCACTGGCGAGCAGCAGCATTGATTCGCGCGATCCAAAGTGCTCTGAACTGACGCTTTCTTTGGCGACGATCTCGATACGCGTATTGACCGGCTTTTGTTACTGCCTGTTTGGCAACACGATACACCCGACTACGGGCACCTTGATAACCTTTGGCTTTTTTAAGTACTTTTTTGTGTCTGGCGTGCGCCTGGACACCACGTTTTACTCTTGGCATCTGACTGTCTCCCTAGCTGTATGGCAGCATTTGAATAACAAGGCCTTTATCAGCCTCATGAACCATACAGGCGCTGCGCAAATGGCGCTTACGCTTGGTGCTTTTCTTGGTCAGAATATGACGTCTGTGACTTTGCTTACGCTTGAAGCCGCCCCCGCCTGTTTTCTTGAAGCGTTTGGCCGCTCCACTGTTACTTTTCATCTTTGGCACAATGAACTCCCGTTCGGTATTGCGTTATAGACTGCTTAAGCGAGCATAAAGCCTTTTTAAGTTGCCTTGATTATGGCTTTTTATAGCCTTCGTTAATTGGCCCGGCCGAGTCGGAGTATGTACTGCGGCGCGGTACCTTATTGTGGCAATGAAGCTTGTACTGACTAAATCTTCTTAGTCGGCCCTAGCACCATCACCATTTGACGACCTTCCAGCTTCGGGTGCTGTTCAACTGCACCGTATTCTTCAAGGTCTGCCTCAATCCTTTGCAACAACTTCAGGCCGAGATCGCGATGTGCCATCTCACGCCCTCTGAAGCGCAATGTAATCTTGGTTTTATCACCTTGCTCAAGAAACTTGACCAAGCTGCGTAGTTTAACCTGATAATCAGCCTCTTCGGTACCCGGTCGGAACTTTATTTCCTTCAGTTGCACCTGTTTCTGCTTTTTCTTTGCAGTGTGTTGCTTTTTATTGTTCTCAAATTTGTACCGACCATAGTCCATGATCTTACAGACCGGTGGATCTACGTTGGGCGATATCTCTACTAAGTCCATACCGGCTGCTTCCGCTGACTTAATAGCAGATTCGATATCAACTACGCCGACTTGCTCGCCATCTTCGGCTATTAGTCGTACCTGCGGAACATCTATTTCTAGATTCCGTCTATTCGCTTTTGGTGAAGCTATGGATTGATCCTCATTGTTTCCTCTTTTAAATCAGTTAGTTATTAACTTTAAGAGGGTCACGACCGCATGTCGCAACTTCGTTGTGTAAACCGGCTATTAAGGTGTCGAGGTCAAACGGACCAACTTCTTTCGCATCGCGTGTGCGTACCGACACCATGCCGGATTCTAGTTCCTTGTCACCTATGACAAGCATATAAGGCACTCTTTCTAAAGTGGCTTCCCTGATTTTAAGTCCAATTTTCTCATTTCTCAAGTCGGATTGCGCTCTGAACCCTTGATCCAACAAGGTTTTTTCCATTTTTTGGCAAAAATCGCTCTGTTTGTCCGTAATATTGAGGATTCTGATCTGATTTGGTGCTAACCACAATGGCATTTTGCCTTCATGTTGCTCAATAAGTATTCCAATGAAGCGCTCAAATGATCCTAATAACGCCCGATGCAGCATTATTGGTACCTGACGGTCGCCATTAGCATCAACATATTCAGCACCGAGACGTCCTGGCATTGAAAAATCAACCTGGAGCGTACCGCACTGCCACACCCGGCCAATACAATCTTTTAGTGAAAATTCGATCTTCGGGCCATAAAAAGCCCCCTCACCTGGCAATTCCTGCCACTCTAGATTTTTTGCATCCAGGGCTGCCGCTAAGGCTTTTTCTGATTTGTCCCAATCATCGTCGCTGCCGACTCTATTTTCAGGTCGAGTAGAAAGACGGTAAATAACTTCAGTGAAGCCAAAATCTTCATAAACAGAATGCAGAAAATCGATAAACCTTGCCGACTCTGAGGGGATTTGCTCTTCTGTACAAAAGATATGCGCATCGTCTTGTACAAAACCGCGCACACGCATAATGCCGTGCAACGCACCAGAGAGTTCATTACGGTGGCAAGAACCAAACTCGGCTAAACGAATAGGTAACTCACGATAACTGCGTAAGCCTTGATTAAATACCTGCACATGGCACGGGCAGTTCATTGGCTTAATAGCGAATTTACGATCTTCACTACTGACCGCGAACATGTCGTCACCAAACTTGTCAGCATGGCCTGAACGCTCCCACAACGACATATCAACAATTTGTGGCGTGTTGATCTCTTTGTAACCTTGTTCAATTTGGCGCTTACGCATGTACTGCTGCACCGACTGATAAATAGACCATCCAGCCGGATGCCAAAACACCATACCTGGTGCTTCTTCTTGCAAATGGAAAAGATCAAGCTGCTTGCCTATCTTTCTGTGGTCACGCTTTTCAGCTTCTGCAAGTCTATGTATATAGGCTTTTAGATCTTTTTTACTTGCCCACGCTGTGCCGTAAATTCTTTGCAGCATGGCATTGTTGGAATCACCTCGCCAGTACGCACCGGCTAATTTCATCAATTTAAAATGACCCAACTTACCGGTATCCGGCACGTGTGGACCACGGCATAGATCGGTAAAGTCACCTTGCTCATACAAAGACAACACCTCTTCAGGGGGTATGTCTGCAATGATCTCTGCTTTGTAGTCTTCAGAAAGATTCGCAAAAAATGCCAGCGCTTCATCGCGCGGTAATTCACTACGGTTTATTGGGATAGCCTGACTCGCAAGTTCAGTCATACGCTTTTCTATGGCTTCCAAATCTTCAGGTGTGAATTGACGCTTGTAGGAGAAGTCATAGTAGAAACCATCTTCGATAACAGGGCCAATAGTAACCTGCGCTTCAGGATACAACTGCTTAACCGCTTGAGCCATCAAGTGCGCAGTAGAGTGACGAATAAGATGCAATCCGTCATCATCTTTTGAGGTCACAATCGAGAGCGTTGCATCGCTTGATATTTGGGTATTGGAATCAACCAACGTGCCGTCCACAACCCCTGCAAGGGTAGCTTTGGCAAGCCCTGGCCCGATATCAGCAGCAACATCTGCCACAGACACAATGTTTTCGTAGCTACGAGTGCTACCGTCAGGAAGAGTAATGGAGGGCATGTTTGATCCTGTCAGTGGTGACCCATACGCAAGGCCACTTGTCTTAGTAATTAGATGAGGGTATCGATACTTGAGTGTAACGCGAGATTATTTCGAAAAGTATAGCTCAAAAGTTATGGGCTGCCTTAATTATTGGCCCACAAACAACACCCTGCAGGTGTTGTATTCGAAAGGTAGTGCAGTCAAGACTCTTTTAAGCTGCAAGTGCCGCTTTGCGCGGCACTTGCTAGCAATAATCCCGATAAGACTCAATCAGAATTTCTTAAGAGTAGATAGGAAATTTAGCAGTCAACTCTAATACGCGAGCTTTAACCGCTTTTTCTACAGCGGCGTTACCCTCTTCACCGTTAGCGGCCAATCCGTTTAGCACTTCGATAATCATTTCACCAACTTGAGTGAATTCAGCCGTTCCGAAACCGCGAGATGTCGCAGCCGGAGAACCCAATCGAATGCCAGAGGTTACAAAAGGAGATTCGGGATCAAACGGAATACCGTTCTTATTGCAAGTCATGCCCGCCCTACCCAACGATGCCTCTGCAGCTTTACCCGTAAGCGTTTTTGCTTGCAGATCAACTAACACTACGTGTGTATCGGTACCTCCTGAAACCAGATTTAAACCACCGGCCGTGATAGCGGTTGCCAGCGCCTGAGCGTTATCGACCACTGCTTGAGCGTATTGCTTGAATTCCGGACGTAAGGCTTCACCAAAAGCTACCGCCTTTGCGGCAATAACATGCATCAATGGTCCACCTTGCAACCCTGGAAACACTGATGAATTGATCTTTTTACCTAGCTCTTCATCGTTAGTTAGAATCATACCGCCACGTGGGCCACGAAGTGTTTTATGCGTTGTAGTGGTAGCAACATCTGCATAGTCCAGTGGATTCGGGTGAACACCCGCTGCCACCAATCCTGCAAAGTGAGCCATATCTACCATTAATTTTGCGCCCACAGAATCTGCAATTTCACGGAATTTTTTGAAATCAATAATTCGTGGATACGCAGAGCCACCCGCTATGATTACTTTCGGCTTATGCTCTGTGGCTAACGCCTGCACTTGATCAAAATCTATCTGGTGTGTTTTCTTATCAACCGAATAAGATACAGCGTTAAACCACTTACCCGATTGGTTCGCTGGAGATCCGTGAGTTAAGTGACCACCGGCAGCCAGGTCAAGACCCATGAAAGTATCACCAGGGTTTAACAACACTTGAAAGACCGCTTGATTCGCTTGCGCACCGGAATGCGGCTGAACGTTAACAAATGAACAATTAAATAGTTTTTTCGCACGCTCACGGGCAAGTTCTTCTGCTACATCTACGTGCTCACAACCACCGTAGTATCGGCGCCCTGGGTAGCCTTCAGCGTACTTGTTGGTCATGACAGAGCCCTGCGCCTGCATAACCGCATTAGAGACAATATTCTCCGACGCAATGAGCTCGATTTCTTCTTGCTGGCGCTTTAACTCATCAGCTATTGCGACAGCAATGGCTGGGTCACGCGTGGCCACATCTTCAGTGAAAAACTTATCTGCCATGTTGAGGTTCTCTATAAATTAAAAATATTGTACGAATAGCTGTCAATGCCAAATGATCCCTCTGAATTTAACTTAAAAATCCAACCGATCAAGTGACTAAAAAATTATGGGTTCGGCACACCTATTTGCAGTGTACCAATACCAAGGGTTCGAAAATACGCAGAGCTGCCCATTATACATTTACCTGACGCAATTCCAGTGTTTTTAGTGCTCTATCTCATTCCCGGAATTATCCTATCAGGCAGCTGAGGCACCCAGCCGGCCTGGATACATGGGATCAATCAGATGATAAAACCAACCATTGCCTAAGTAGGCATAATATTGACCTACCGACCCTTACACCATGAAAGGGAGATCCGATTCACACCATTAGCCCACATTAAAGTAGACATATTTTTTTTAAAAAAACGCGGATAGTAACCACCGTTATTGTCAGCGCCACTGATAAAAGCAATGAGGTTGCTACTACCGAATTCGATATTATCGTTGAGGCACCGATTGCTTTTGCGCAAGTACCCGTTAAAGAGCTAACTCCTGTTATTGTGCAACCTGTGCACTGCACCTTGATGAAGCTCATTCAATATCACAGACATCCTTGTTCAAATTAGCACAGCCAATTCAGATCAGGTGGTTGATGTTGTTCAAATTGATTCCAATAAAAGACACCGAGCTTATGGTTATACAACACCGTGAACACTATTTTGGCAGAAGCCAAAAACAGCGATGAAGCAACACTTAATACCGGTGAATACACAGCCTTACAATTAGAGCAGCAGAATGCCTATATAACCATGGCACTACATAACTATGGCGCTGCGAAAATCTGGAAAAACAAGTCACTAATAACAAAACAGAGATCACCACCGCTGCAGAGCTTGAAACCAAAACACTGGCTACAACTGTTACTTTAAGCTCAAGCTTATCGGTTGGTTATATACGCTTCCAGTGTAGTGTGACTTTCAGAGGCTACCAATGGGAGTTTGTCATTTGGTGCGCAGCAAGGCGCAGCTCGCAGGCAATGGTTGCCCCCTTTTCAAGAGCTGCAACGCAGCTGCGGGTCAAATGCCGAGCTCACGAAGTGGCGGTCGAGTAAAGTGCACGATGATCACAGCAAAAAATTCTATACATCGGCTTTATCGAGAATTAACTTGACACATGATGCACTTTGCTGGGCTGACTCATTGGTAAAGTTTGAAAGTCACACTGCACTTGGTGGCGGGACTTTACTAGCAAGCCTGATGGCAACCATGCCTGCCTGGCGTGCGATTGATCCATTGCCGATTGTTGATGGCATGAGCGATCATGATGAGGAAGATACTGAAACGTTAGAACCTATGGTGGAAGACAACACAGAAGATCAAAAACCTGACGTGATACAGAGCCGCCACGAAAACAAGCGTGATAGACCGTTACGCTTTTACAAACAGTTCTACCAACCGACGCCGCTGAATTTTACCAGACGGGCCTTTTGGTAGCTCGTCTAGAAAATATATTCGGTCAGGCATTTTAAATTGCCCCAAGTGCTCCCGGCAAAATTCTATTAGAGCCCCTTCATTTAGATCGGCTCCGGCATCTATCGATACCGCCGCCTCTACCCTTTGACCATAGTCTTTACAGGGGCACGCAAACGCGGCAGCCTCTATGACTGCCGGGTGTCGGTACAAGGCCTCATCTATCTCACGCGGGGCTATATTTTCACCACCCTTGATTATCAATTCTTTTAAACGGCCCGTTACAAACACATAACCGTCTTGATCTTGCTTGCCCAAATCCCCCGTTCTTAACCAACCAGATGCCGTTAATGCTTCACCGGTTGCAGAAGCATTTTTAAAGTAGCCTTTCATCACATTATTGCCACGGACCAGAATCTCACCTTCTGTATCACGGGCTAATTCTTCTTGATGTTCATTGGCGATTATCACCTCACATCCATAGCCGATCCCTGGAGATCCTATTTTGCGAACTCCCGGTGGCATTGGATTAGACAAAATAGGCGCTGCGGTTTCAGTAAGGCCCATTGTCTCTATAATCGGTATGCCGAATCGTTGCTCAAAACTCTGATGAACTTCTGGAGACAAAGGTGCTGAAGCAGAACGACCAAACCGTAGTGTTTTGTGCCCGACTGCGGCGTCATGTGATGTGACTTCTGCATGAAGTAAATACGATATTTGTGTTGGTACAACGCTGAACCAAGTACATTCATACCGATTTATCAAAGACCAAAATTGAGTGACTGAAAATCTTTGTGGCACCACCACTGACCCACCAGAGACCAACGACCCAATAAGCGTTACGGTCAAACCATTAATGTGATACATAGGCAAAACGCACATGGCGCGATCCTTTGCTGTAAGATCATGTGCAAGTTGGGTATTAAGACCACCTGCTAATAAATTCGCATGACTCAGTAACACACCTTTAGGCCGCCCGGTTGTTCCAGACGTATACATAAGCAGTGCACCTGTTTCAGGAGTTATGAGATCATTATCTGCGTGCACATTACTTGCTGCATTAGAAGTCGAATTACCAATGTCGATTAGTGGAATAGATTTATCTGCAGATGCAAATGCTTGCTCCAGTAGCGTGTGTTGTGCCGGCTCCGTAATTACCAATTGTGTTTCAGAGTGCTCTAATACATAAGCAATCGTTTGATTACCTGAAATCAGGTTTATTGCTACAGCACGAAAACCACCGTACATAATCCCCAGTAATGCAATAGCACAAGCCGATGAATTTTGCATGGCGAACGCAACACTCTGACCCGAATCTATGCCAGCTTGTCTAATAATCGATGCGATTGATTGCACCATGACCCGTGTTTGCGCATAGCTAATTTCTTGGCCCGTAACGGCATCAACCAAAAAAATAGCATCTGCCGAATGCTCAGCACGCTCATCAATAATACTGCGTATGCTTGCTCCGTTCACTGACCCGCTGTTGCCCAGTATTGTTCAAATATTGATTCAACAGCCGGCTCGTTAGGTGCGATGGGCCGCACTATTTTTGTCACATTCATAAAGTGTTTGTAGTTAAGGTTGTCATCGATAGAGTTACCACCCCAACTTCCACATCCCATAGAAAGTGAAAAAGGTAAACCATTATCAAACGCGCCACCGGTGGCAAAACAATGCGCCTGATTAACAATGACACGACATGTCGGCATAGACACTCCAAGCACCATTGCTCGAGAATCATCTTTACTGTGCAAGCCTATAGAGTGCCCCGCACCCTGATGATTGAGAACTTCACGTGCAATATCACAAGCGTGCTCAAAATTATTAGCACTGTACATTGCCACCGCCAGTGAGAGCTTCTCACCTGATTCAGGGTAAGCCTCGCCTATACCCGTTGCTGGAAGCACAACAAAACGTGCTGAATCCGGATCTTCCACAGACACACCGGCCGCCTGTAAAAATAGCGAAATGTCCTTAGCAATCATGTGCCGATTCAATTTCCCGCCTTGGAACAGTGCCTCTTTTAGCGTTGTAGCAGCTGTGGGATCAAGTATCCGCCCGCCTGCTTTGTAGAGTTCCGTCGCGAAAGCCTCTTTAACAGCATCCACTACAATAAGTACGTTTTCAGATGAACAGGAAGTAGCGTTATCAAAGGTTTTGGATGCTGCGATTTTTTCAGCAGCTGCAGTAAGATCAGCGGTTTCGTCGATAATCACTGTTGCATTACCAGCCCCCACTCCAATTGCTGGTGTTCCACTTGAGTAGGCCCGTCGTACGTTGTCTTGGCTCCCCGTCACTATAATCAGATCACAGGCCTCCATTAAGCGCTGGGTTTTTTCTTTTGAGGATGGCAGCGGCACCATTTGTACAAGGTCAGTATTATGGTCCAGCTTTTCTAGCTCTTTGTGAATATACCTGACTAACCTTTCACATACTTTTGCACCAGCCGGAGATGGCGATAACACTATTGCATTTCCGCATTTAAGTGCGTTAACCACATTATTTGTGGGCGTTGCCGCAGGGTTTGTTGAGGGCACCACAGCACCCACCACCCCAATTGGTCGCGCTATATCAGTTACGCCACTTGCACTATCATCATTGATAACACCTGTGGTTGATTGGTCTTTTATATCGCGAAGGGTGCCAAGAATTTTTCGGTGATTTTTAATTTTTTTGTCAGCTACGTTGCCAAGCCCCGTAGCCTCAACAGCCATAATAGAAAGCTCTTCGTTGCGTTCAGGCTGCATTAGCGCCCATGCAGCGGCAAGCGCCGCCATATCGTATCGCTGCTGTGTGGCACCCGACTCATAACGTTTCTGCGCGACTCTTGCGCGCTCCACAAGAGCATCTATTTCTTGCTCTGCCGACGTAAGCGTTACCGTATTAGAAATTTCCATGAAGCAGATCTTAATACCAAATTGAGTGAATCTTGAACAAAATTATAAAGCCAGTGAGGCGCAATACCTACACTGGCTTTCGTACACTACTAACGTCTTATCAAAAACCTTTTAATTACTTAAGGCCTGCAAGAAGTTCCGTTAGATACACTTCGCGATCCTTCCACATCTGAAGTACTTCATCACGCTTCATGATCTTCAACGGTGAACCACCTGCGTCCATTTGTTTTTTAACGCGTGCGCTCTCGAACATTGCAGGCACTTTTGCCGCCAACATATCAATGATGGCTGGGTCAGTGCCCTTTGGAACCATCAAACCACGAAAGTTTACTGAAGAGTCATCGACATCATAACCCGATTCCATAAGAGTCGGAACGTCGGGTAGGAATTGCTCGTTACGCTGAACATCTGCTATGGCAAGTATTTTAACGTTGCCAGCTGACTGGGCACGATATGCGTCAGACAAGTTATTAACACCTGCTATTACATCACCGGCGATAACCGCCTTCATAGCAGCAGCACCACCCCCTTTGGTTGGAATGTATGCAAGCTTAGTCCCTGAGGCTTTTTCAATTTGCAACGCAGCAATGTGATGCCCTACATATAAGCCTGCACCTGATAGTGTCACTTTGCCCGGATTTTCCTTGGCAAAATCCATAAGTTCACCAATGGTGTTGTATTTGCTGTCCTTACCTACAACCACAACCGCAGGATCTGAACCCCAGTTCGCAATGGGCTCGAAGCTGTCAGTGCTGTATTTAACACCACCTTCTATCGATTGCGCCACAAAGTGTGGGATATTATAAGCCGCCATCGTATAGCCATCATTGTCAGCCTCAGAGGCAAACCAGTTCCAACCGACTCTACCACCAGCACCGGGCTTGTTAATAATAACAATAGGCTGAGTAAGAAAATCATCTCCACCTGCCATCATGGTAACGATTCGCGCTTGAAAGTCAGTAGCACCACCTGCACCGTAAGACACCATTACAGAGATAGGTCGGTCCGGATAGTCAGCCGCTCTAACAGCGCTTGAAGTAAGTGCCAGCACAGACAATGCGATGGCTGCACCAATTTTTTTGCAATTCATTTTTTCTCTCTCCAGTGTTGAATGGTTGATAATATTTTATCAACGGAAAATCCCGCGTGGCGTTTGCACCTTGAGCAGTAGCGTAAACAAGGCATATATAACCAACATAAATACTACGGATATTACTAACCGCTTTACCCAGACCCGCGGTTCCTTGTGCGATGCAGGGTCGTACAAACTGAAAAGTACAAAGAACGTTATCAATGACGATAAATAAAAACCCAAGTACTTTGCAGCAAAAAATACGTAGAGCACTAGAACGATTAATCCCGGTGCTATCGTTTTGATCAAATCGACTGTGAAGCCAGAACCAACCTTTGACAGACCGCTTGCCGCCCGGTAAAAATTCCATATCGCCAAACCCAACATGACCACAGACACCATACGCGGGAACAAAAACGCATCTGCCGGTTCACGCGTAAAGCTCAGAAACGTAACTGTGCCTGCCAATAACAATACACATAGAGCTGGAAATAAATGTTGAGCACGTTGGGTATTCATGATTGCAAAGCCACATTTTGAGCAACTTGCCTGCGTGACATAACAAAGCTGTAGGCGATTGATAAAACGACCAATGCGATAAGAAATATATTAAGCGGCCCAAATAAGAAGTACGGCAGCGGCCCATCCTGGGCATTTGCAATCATGCTGCCTTGAATAAAATTACTCTCAGCGATTGGGCCAAGTATTAAACCCAACACTAGCGGAGCTGCTGAAAATCCAAACTTTTCAAGGAAGAACATAGCAATACCAAGAGCTGCCATGATGTACACATCACCCATGGATTGCTGCACTGAATAAGCGCCAAACACGGCCAACACCATGACACATGCTGCCATAATGGCGCTGGGCACTTGTGCCACGCGGGCCGCGTAACTGGCGATCCAAATGCCAAAAATTACCATTAGCACCTGACCGATCAACATAGAGTTTATGAATGTCCATGCGACTTGCGGGTGATTCTCAAACAGATCAGAACCAGGAAAAATCCCATGGATTAACAAGCCACCTAACAACACTGCAGCTGTCGGGCTACCCGGTATGGAAAGCGTTAACAACGGTACTAATGATGGACCCACCATAGCGTTGTTTGCAGACTCTGCAGCTATAACCCCTTCAGGGTGGCCAGTGCCATACTTTTCACTGTGCTTAGAAAACTTCTTACTTTGGTCATACGCTACTAACCCCGCTATTTGACCACCCACCCCTGGAATCAAACCAACAATTGACCCGATGACGGTGCCTATACTTAAGGCTTTGATGTTCTGAAACAATAGCTTTAAAGAGTCAGCCAGTGATTGCTTTTCGACTTTGATAGCCGATACCACCACTTGCTTGCGCCCTTTAGCAAACATTTCTATTACTTGCGGTATCGCAAAAATACCAATGAGTGCGGTTATAACATTCACTCCGCCGGTTAGAGCGTCGGTAAAGATAAATCGTTGCGCGCCCTGGATATCGTCGTAGCCGATCATTGACAACCAAAAACCTAAGCAGCCTGAGAGCAAGCCTTTAACAAACGATTTAGAATCGAGCGAACCAATAATAGTGACACCCAGAATCGCCATCCAAAAAAGATGCGGCGGCCCAAAAGCCAGTGCCCATTTAGCCAGAATTGGAGTAAGAAAAATAAGCAACAACACACCGATAACACCGCCCACTCCCGATGCCAGAAACGACACATGCAAGGCCTTTGTGCCTTGGCCTTTTTTTGCCATCTCGTGGCCATCAAGTGCGGTGGCAATATTCGCAGGTGCACCGGGTATTTTTAACAAAATGGCACTGACAGCCCCACCCGCCACAGTGGCAGTATAAGCAGCACCCAAAAGTATCAAGCCCTGGGTTGGCTGAAGCTGGAAGGTAAAAGGAATTAGAAGGGCGACAGCCATTGTGGGTGATAAACCAGGAGTCGCGCCTAAGATTAATCCGCCAACGGTGCCAAAAACTAAAAGTGCAAACGACAGCGGTTCGAACACCCCGCCAAAATACTGCATAAACTCCATAACTAGTCTATCTCGTTTGTCTTATCCTCACCGGCCACGATACCCAATCAGAAATAAAATGCAAACGTTTTCATTTTAACCTGTCTCAATTTTGATAGCATCCCAACATGGACAGACCTACCAGAACATTCAGCGGCGCACCCGGGATTATTGATGTGGCTGCCCGTGCAGGAGTCTCGCCCGCCACCGTGTCGCGTTGTTTCAATTCGCCCGATATGGTCAAGCCAGGTACAAAATCAAAAATTCAGGCCGCCGCGAATGAACTGGGCTACGTTCGTGATCGAATGGCAGCAGCAATGCACAACCGCTTTTCAGGCACGATCGGCATGGTGGTGCCGACTATTAACAATGCTATTTTTAGTGAGCTGATCGAATCCTTTTCTAGTCAGCTACAACTACACGATCGAACCATGCTGGTGGCAAGTCATAACTACGATCTTGAGCTTGAAGCTTCCATCATTCGGTCTTTACTGGAACGCAGAATAGATGGAATTGCATTGGTCGGGCAGCAGCACTTAGATAGCGCGTTACAAATGTTAAAAGTGCGTGAAGTACCTACCATTGCGTTGTGGGGCTATCAGCCGCACGCAATACTGCCGTTTGTCGGCGCAGATAACCTACAGGCTGCCTACAAAATAACCAATCATTTGATCGAGCTAGGGCACAAAGATATCGCCTTTATTTTTCCCGATACAAACAATAATGATCGCGCTTTGGATCGAAAAAACGGTGCGTTAAAAGCTATGCATGAAGCCAACCTGCCCGTACCATCAAGCAGAATGCACACCTGCCCTTATGATATTGCAGAATCTAAACGCACAGCTCTTTCGATCTTAAAACAAAAAAGGCCAAGTGCTATTGTCTGCGGCAACGATGTTATCGCTCATGGTGCTATCTATGCAGCGCATGAAAGTGCCATCGCCCTACCGGCAGAATTATCTATCGTTGGTATCGGTGACTTCGCAGCTTCTGCCGATATTGTGCCGTCGTTAACAACCGTCAGAATACCTGCCAAACGCATTGGGCAAATTGCTGCACAAGCTTTGGTTAATCTGAATGAACAAGGCGCTACAGAAAACCAGATCAAGAGCCAACTAATAGACACGCAGCTTATCGTTAGGGATTCCAGTTGCGCTGCGCCATAATCCAGTTGCCGCACTATGTCGCGCTGCACTACACTATGTCGCGCTGCACTACACTGTGTCGCGCTGCACTACACTGTGTCGCGCTGCCTATAAGAGCTATCGGGAGCAATACTGGGAAATGTGAAAGGCCAAGGGAATATCACATTTATAAACCAAATTTATTCAGCAATAAATTTGGTAGGCACGAGTGGATTCGAACCACCGACCCCTACCATGTCAAGGTAGTGCTCTAACCAACTGAGCTACGCGCCTGCCGTCAGGCAATTGTAAACCAAGCCCGCCTGTGCCGCAATCAAATCAACCGGCATTGCCGCGCTTCACGACTCAAGAAACAAACTTATTGCTCATACGCCACTGCATGAGATAATCACCGTCCGCGAAGCTAAAACATACCTCAATGTCTGATACTCTTTTTGCAATATCCCCCATCGATGGCAGATATGCCACCAAAACCGCACCGCTGCAGAATTACTTCAGCGAATACGGCTTGATCCGCTATCGCACCATTGTCGAACTACGCTGGATTCAAGCGCTGGCTAAAAACCCGGAAGTAGATGATTTCACCCTAAGCGATGCAGCCCTCGAAATCATTGATTCAATGGTGGAAAATTTCCAAGCCGAAGACGCACAACGTGTCAAAGAAATTGAGGCCACCACCAACCACGATGTCAAAGCAGTTGAGTACTTTCTAAAAGAGAAATTCGAAGCACACGAAGAACTCGCATCAGCGACTAATTTTCTGCACTTCGCGTGCACCAGTGAAGATATCAATAACCTAGCACACGCCCTGGCCCTGCGTGAGGCATTTGATACTGTCTTAATTCCAATACTCAACAAGGTTACAGCGGCGGTTGTATCGCTTGCTCAAACCTATGCAAGCGTTCCCATGCTAAGCCGTACCCATGGCCAAACAGCTACACCAACCACACTCGGTAAAGAAATGGCCAATGTCGCTGCACGCCTACAGCGACAATTAACCGTTGCTCAGACCGCTGAATTTTTGGGCAAAATGAACGGTGCGGTTGGAAACTACAATGCACACCTTATTGCCTATCCGGCAGTCGATTGGCTACAGGCGGGTTATGATTTTGTAGAGTCACTCGGGCTAAACCACAACCCCTACACCACTCAAATTGAACCTCACGACTACATGGCTGAGTTGTTTGATTCATTTGCACGTATCAATACTATTTGTACCGATTTCTCGCGGGATATCTGGTCGTATATTTCACTAGGCTACTTTAAACAAAAAGTAGTCGATGGCGAAGTTGGATCATCCACTATGCCACACAAAGTCAACCCTATTGACTTTGAAAACGCCGAAGGCAACTTTGGAATAGCCAATGCATTGTTCGATCACTTCAGTGGCAAGCTCCCGATCTCACGCTGGCAGCGAGATTTAACCGACTCTACTGTTCTTCGAAACCTTGGCGTCGCGTTCGCTCATACGCTCATCGCGCATGAATCTATGCTCAAAGGTATCAATAAACTCGAAGTCAATGAAGCAGCACTACAAGCTGACTTAAACGCTTCTTGGGAAGTCTTAGCCGAACCCATACAAACCGTTATGCGTCGGTATGGAATTGAAAACCCGTATGAAAAGCTCAAAGAACTTACCCGTGGCGAAGCTATTACGGCCGACATTCTGCACCAGTTTATTCATACCCTTGAACTCCCTGATGATGTAAAAGAACAACTGTTGCAACTGACACCATCAAACTATATTGGCCTGGCAGAGACTCTGGCAACTTCAATGCAAGACCTTACATAATGAAGCTACAGTGGCCAGAGGGCCTCGATGAGGCCCGCTTCCTAAACGAGTACTGGCAACAAAAACCACTGTTAATCCGCTCCGCATTTAAGGATTTTCATAACCCCATTGACCCTAATGAGCTCGCAGGCTTATCCTGCGAAGAAGACGCTAACAGTCGCTTCATGCAGCACACAGGCAACAATGAATGGCGTTTGTGTGAAGGCCCCTTGAGCGATGACTTCTTCGATGATGTCACCGGAAACGAATGGTCGCTACTGGTTTCCGATATAGAAAAGCTTCTACCCGATTTCAGACAATATCTTGAACCGTTCAGGTTCTTACCTGACTGGCGTATAGATGATCTAATGATTAGCTATGCGCCTGTAGGCGGCTCCGTCGGTGCACACGTGGACCAATACGATGTATTCCTGCTACAAGCAGACGGCGTACGTGAATGGCGAATTGAAAATACCCCACGACAAGGCGTGCAGCCTTCAGTCAGTAACACCATCGCGTTACTAGGTGATTTTCTGGCAGATGAAACATGGCAACTGCAAGCCGGTGACATGCTCTACTTACCACCACAGTTTGCACACCACGGTATTGCAGTAGATGAGCCCTGCATGACATGGTCGATCGGCTTCAGAGCACCCAGTATTGATGAAATGCTGCCAGAGGTAGTTAACTATCTTTTAGAGTCTGTACAATCAAAGCAACGATTCCAAGATATAAAACGCCCTGCTACTCATCAGCCGGGCTTAATCAGCCAAACCGATCTTATAGCCATTAAAGCAATACTTAGCCAAGCACTAACACAAGACGATTCCACCTTGTCGCAATGGATAGCAAGGTACTTAACGGAACCGAAAGAGATACAAGAACCCGACGAGCAGCCTGTAAATACCATAAGCACAGATGCAATAGTCAGTAACCTAAAAAACAGCGCGGTACTAACTTGCCATTCACACAAACGTTTTGCCTACACCCAACAAGACAACCACACTACACTATACGCTGATGGGCAAGCCTATGATTGCTCTGAAATTCTGGCTTCGGCAATCTGCAATCAACGATCTGTAGGTATCTCAGATATAGATAAAAACAGCCATGATCTAGACCTCCTCGCGACACTTTTTAATAAACACATTGTTTTGTTTGAAGATCATGAATAACGAAACAGCATTTACCGTACACACCGCTAGCTGGGACACAGACGCCGACGCTATAATGCAAATACGCTATACCGTATTTGTACAAGAGCAAAAAGTACCAAAAGAATTAGAGTCTGACGAATACGACCATCAAAGCGTCTATGTGATCGCCAAGGCCACAACAGGTGACACCATAGGTTGCGCCCGCCTACAGCCCAATGGAAAAATAACCCGTATGGCAGTACTAAAGCCTTGGAGGCGACGTGGCGTTGCAGCAGCCATGCTAAAAGAGATTCTACAATTAGCTCAAGAACAACCAGTGCCTGCCTTGTACTTGCATGCGCAGTTATCAGCAATAGCATTATATGAACAATTTGGATTCAAACAAATGGGTGAACAATTTGAGGAAGCGGGTATCGTGCATATTAAGATGCAACGAATCCCTAGTAACGAGCAATCATAACGGACTAAAATATGAAGCGTTATTCATCTGCACTAGCCACGTATAGTTATATAACAACAACGCTTGGTATACTGCTCACAAGTCACGTTCAAGCCGATGATTTACACGCCGGAAAATTAAAAGCCAACGAACTTCTACACCACGAACTGAGCCTGGCGAAAACTCTATGTAG
The DNA here is from genome assembly GCA_937927895.1 of uncultured Granulosicoccaceae bacterium. Classification (GTDB taxonomy): domain Bacteria; phylum Pseudomonadota; class Gammaproteobacteria; order Granulosicoccales; family Granulosicoccaceae. The sequence continues at coordinate 22,991 of CALGKA010000011.1, forward strand.
TTCCCCTGATACCACACCAATACAACTAGAAAAATTTGAGCGGCAGCAAGACGACATCATATTTCGCGGCAATAGAGTCGGGACCAAAGTACTTTTTACTTCATCTGAATTTTCTGTAACGCTCGAAGTGATCGAAGGCCGCCAACAAAGAGTATTCGTAACAACCGCTACTCTTGAAGGTGATAAAACATTACCCTCCACCAGAATCATGCTTGACCACAGTTGCCGATCGCAAGCCATTAATAGAATCAACTACAAATACAATACTGCGACATACATAGATTCATTCGATCAAGCACTTCAACTCTTGCCTCAAAAAGAATGGCTAAACCCTCCACTGCCTACGTCATTCGGAAAAAACGACGGCGTTAAAGTGGCAGTCATAGACTCAGGGGTAAACTACACCTTAAAAAGTATTGCCGACTCGCTAGCCATAGACACTAACGGTAAACTCATAGGCTATGACTTTTGGGATAACGACAATCAACCGTATGACGCTAATCCCGCACGTTCAGAGTTTTCAGTACAAAGACACGGCACACGTACTGCATCAATTCTAATTAACGAAGCACCCAATATAGCCCTGGTGCCCTATCGCTACCCCAGACCCGACATGACACGAATGAGGCAGCTTATAGAACACGCTGCTTCTCACGCTATTAGAATCATTGGCATGCCACTCGGCAGCAACCGCTACCAAGATTGGCTCACCTTTGAATCTGTCGCCGCCGAACACCCCCAAATTCTGTTTATTGTATCTGCAGGCAACAATGGCCGCGATATTGACAGTGAACCGGTATACCCAGCAGGCTTTGAACACCCCAATATTCTTGTCGTTACCTCTGCCAATGATTACGTCCGACCTGCAGACCGGACGAACTACGGAAAAATATCTGTTGATTACCTACTTCCTGCCGAAAATATCCCAGCTACTGACTACAGCGGAGAGACAGCATTAGTGTCTGGCTCAAGTTACGCGGTGTCACGCATCGCAGCATTGGCTGCAAGAATTCTCAGTAAAAATACAAACATCACTACAGAACACCTAAAAGCTGCTATTGCTTCATATTCAATAAAAGCCAAAACAGGTGCACATGTATCAACTGGCTATATCGGCGATCCCCTAGCAGATACCGTAAGCCTAAGTGTAGAATCGCTAGATATTTCCAACCCTACTTACCAAGCGCAAGAAAACATTCTCGCGGTTAATTTTGTAAGACTAGATAAGCGTTGGACACGTAAAAGAATGGAAGCAGCGCTTGAAACACTAAATGCACTCTATAGGCAATGTGGCATCAGCGTATCAATAAAGCAGGCGTTACATGTTGATGGAGCCGGGCATACAGAGAACCTTACTCCGGGCAATGCGCTGACTCTACACAGAAAATTGAGTTCGGTAATCACCTTTGGTACACCGACCATCTACTTTGCAAATGACACAAACATGCAAGTAAAGTTCGATGCTGAGGCTTTTGGCATGGCCAATACAACCACCAGACCGTGGATGCAAAATACTGTGTGGATCTCTGAAAACAGTAAAGACAGTAACAACGCACTGGCACATGAGCTGTTTCATGTGATCACCAATAGCGGGCACCATAGTGACCTTGCCGGTAACTTAATGCTTAGTACCACTGAGCCCAACAACACTCGACTGAGTACCGAGCAATGCCAAAGCGCCAGAGAAAATGCCAGCGCCCAGAAATTATTCGAATAACGCTATTATTCTTTAGCGCTACCAAACACTACTACCCAATAGGTACCGAAGTCGGAATTAGCATCCGTTACACAGACAGCCCCCACCTCGGTATAAAGACTATTCATAATATTGCGACAATGGCCCGGGCTATCTACCCAACCTTTATGCACTTCAGCCATGCTCAGTTGACCCGCAGCAATGTTCTCACCAATAGCACGCCATGTATAACCTGTTCTAGTGGCACGATCCGCAACGCTTGTACCGTCTGATCCTTCGTGATCAAAGAAGTTATTAGCCGCCATGTCATTGGCGTGTACACGTGCTGTTTCTGTCAGTGTGTTGTTCCAACTTATAGCCGGCACAGGAGCACGCGACGCCGTACCACACATGCGAGCCTCACTTCTTGAGGTGTTAATTAGTTCAGCCATGGTAGTGCTAAATTCCGCACTTAGTGCATCGCAACCGAGGCTAACTGCACCATCTATCAACTCTTGATTAACGACGTGTGCTTGAGCCTCAGGGTCGGCAGGGCGAGTATTGGTAATAGGTGTTTGATTAGTCGTCTCAATCTCAGCAGTATTACCCGTAGGTTGAGTGGGCACGGTGTTAGCGGCTGCCGGTACTGGAGCTTCAGTGGCAGTTTGTGACGCTCCACCACACGCCGTTACACTAAATACAGTAAGCATTGAGAGCACTGATGCTCGTGCGTATGATTTTGCCACTATACCTGACGTAAACATGAAAAATCCCTTCTCTATTCTGATTCACTGGCTAAAACAACTTTTGAAAGCAGCTCGCTTCTTTCTTCCTGATCCTGAATACCACTGCCAGCACGGTAGGCCATGTTGAGTACACGCCTGGCACTGGTATCATCACCGGTGCTTTCAATTGCTAACGCAATACCATGATACGCTGATACTTGTGCATACGGATCTTCAATTGTTCTAACGTTCTCTAATGCTTGATTAAACAAGCCCATTCGCGCCTCTGTTAATGCAACATATCGAGCAGCAAGATCATGCGCCGCAGAATTCTTTGGCAATTCTCTACCGGCGCTTATCGATTCTTGCAGCAACTCTTGCGCTTCACGCTCCCTTCCAGATCGTTGAAAATACCTGGCAGCAGAACTTAACCCAACCGTTTTTAGCTCCGGCTTGCCCAGGTTACGCGCCAGAATGGATGCTTTAAGGAATGTATCCATAGCATCTTCGTTCAATCCGAGGGCCTGCTCAGTTAAGCCAAAATCGGAGATTGCCAGTACTCGTTCCTCTGGCCCCTTTATAGAGTAAATATCACGCGCAGCCAGCGCCATTAGATCTGTTACTTTATCATTTTTTCCAGCCTCACTATAAGCACGCGCTAATCGCTGCGTACTCATTACAGAAAATAGTTTATCTTTAGCACGATCCGAAAGTTGCTGCGCAACATCGAACTCACCCTTTTCTATTAAGTTATCTAACAACGCCAGGAAAAGCAGAAGATCCGACTCGCGATTTGACCATTCATCAAAATATTTGTCTGCCGGGTGTGGCACTCGATTCTTAACACCAATCATAGAATCACTTTCAGCTGGAACCGCAGCTCCAAACCTTGGACCGCTTCTATTGCGATTCACAGATTCTAGAAAGTAGGGCTCTAGACCTACTATGGTATTAGCATTACTTGTGACACTAAGATTAATTAATAGTTGTTCGGTTGAAAGCTGTTCAAGGTTTTTCGTACCAGACATGTCACCGGTCACAACCTGCGCTTGCTTTACAAGCACTCTAGCATCTTGAACGGGCACTATTGTATCGGCCACCATTGTATCGCTTTGCGACGGTGAAGATGAACCTGCATTCATAAGCGCAAAGGTTGCACCGCCCGCCAGCACTGCAACACCCGCAAGTGCTGCCACTATTTTTTTTGTCTTACCGCTACTTTTTGCAACAGGCTCTGGAACAATCTCCGCGCGGGGATCAGCACCAACATTTAGATCTACTACATCTAGTATCGAAGCTTCCTCGTTTGCAGGAGCACTAACCACTGCACTCTCCGCTACTGCAGATGCTAATTCATCTGTTACCTCTTCATCAGCATAGTCTTCTAAATCGGCTTCAGCTGTTATTTCAGGAACCAGTGAAGAGCGATTAGCCTGGCCTGGCAATACCAACCCTCCTGACCTTGGAACTTCAGCCTCCTCCACCTCTTCCACCTCTTCAGCTGCAACGCTAGCTGACGCGAGATCAGCGCCTTCAGCTTCCTTCTCTGCAGGTTTCACTTCAGGCTTTAGGTTCGATACTGAATCAGACACCAAAGTGTTAGTAATGGGTACTGCATCGCTATCAGAATCTTGTGCGGGCAGCTCTTCAGGCGGTGCTACTTCTACCGACGTGTTTTCTACAGGCAATTCATCCGCAGAAGATTCAGTTACCGATTGTTCTTCAGCTACTGACGGCTGTTCAACTTCTGCGAGTTCATCAAAGGCTAAATCGGACTCGGCTTGCGATGGCGTATCTTCAACTGATACAGAAACTTCAGCAGGCGCTTCGCCGGCTGGCTTTTCAGCCGCCTGCGAATCACTGTCAGCAAGACCGTCGAGACTTAAACCGCCGTCATCTGCTTTACCTGGATCACTTTTAGGTTTAGATGCTGTTAAAGGCTGTGAGTCATCATCGCTTAAAGATAAACCACCATCGTCCAACTCTACCGGCGCTTTGGCTTCTTTTTCCTTCGGCGCAGGATCAATCAATTCAACATTCAGTTCTTCAAAAGAGGCCGATGCGAGCGCTTCTGGAACCGCACTTTTCGAGCCTGCTGTTTTCTTTGAATCTGCTGCTGGCGACTCATCAGACATAGCAAGCGCATCACTAGCAGAATCAGCGATCAATGAATCGTCGCTTGATAGCAGGTCATCAAACGATCCAGAAGGGTCTTCTATTTCTTCTTCGCTAGATTTGTCTTCAGCGCTGGATATTTCAGCGGCTTGGCTGGTCTCATCAAGATTTCCGCCTATATCACCTAACTCTTCTGAGAAATCGACCTCTTCAAATTCACCCTCATTCGCTGACGGTGCCGACTTATCCATAAGGGATTCTTCAGTTGCTGCAACCTCTGCTTGCGGTTCACTATCGGTTGAGTTTGTATTGTTACTTGGAGCAATAGCGCTGGTGGCATCGTCTGTCGAGCTTGACACTATCTTACAGCTAATTCCTAAACTCTCTAACTGAGCTTTACCTTCCTCAGCTACACTGAAATTGACACTGGACTGAGCGGAATAGGCATCACTATCACCGTATGCTGCGTCAAGCAACGCCTGAAAAGCCGAGGCTTTTTGGCCAAACTCTTCCATCAGCTTTTTTGTCAGCTCATCTCGGGAAATATCCCCAGACAGACCAACAACCATTAAATCTACTGTTTCAGCCATTAAAAGCTCCGCTCGCGCCGCATTACTTCGTTGCGATCGCTAATTTATTTAATTCTATAGACTCCTATCTATCGGTAACCGACCCAAAATATTGATATCACTAATGTGACATAACTGGTAAAGACCCATAACCGAGCTAGAACAGGCAATCGGTTTTGATTTTTTTACATACAACGTGAGCTTGTTCACATATCAAACGCTTCAAAACAACCCTATTCCATACGACTTTTTTAGTTGAAAAAGGCAGCGTACCAATCGATCCCAACTAACAAAGATTATTATTGCTTTGCTTTCGATACCGATCAAACCACAGAAGCAATAACATAGTGACCGAGTTATTAATAATGCCGTCATCTAGCATTTGCATAGCACGATCGAACGTCACAACACTAGATTTAATATCTTCACCTTCTGACGGTAAGCCAAAAATGCCACCTGCCTGCGAAAGGTCTGCGGCTGCCCAATAAAGATCTATTGTCTCAGCACTACCACCCGGGCTTGGAAAATAAGTATTTATAAAGTGCACCTGATCAAGTGCCAAGCCAGCTTCTTCAAGGGCTTCACGCTTAACCACATCTGCACTATGCTCACCCTCTTCTACCATGCCCGCGATAAATTCATGCAACCACGGACTTTGGTCAGTGTGCATCACACCCGCTCGAAACTGCTCTATTAACAACACAGAATCAGTTGATGAGTCATAAGGCATTACCGCTGCAGCGTGGCCACGCTGCAATACCTCACGATTAATAACGCCTGTGCCACCCGCAAAAAGTGCATGTTCTATCCGGTAGCTAATCAGTTTAAAAAAGCCACTGAAAGACTCTTCTCGCTTTAGTATTTTCCAATCCATCGCCTTGTTAGCCACCTTATGAAGCCTGCTTAGCTTGCGCTTTTAGGATTGATTCCACTTCATGCAACTGCTCAGGTGTATCAACACCCGGCCCCGGTATCTCAGCTGCCACTTCAACATGAATGGAATCGCCGTTGTATAACACACGAAGTTGCTCTAGTTTCTCTGCCAATTCTATTTCGCACTCAGGCAGTGTTGAGTAGCCGGCAAGGTATCCCGCACGGTAGGCATAGATCCCAATATGCCGAAAACTTTTACCGCAGTCTCTATATGCACCATCTCGGTAATGCGGAATACTGGCACGACTAAAAAGCATGGCCATACCGTTTTTATCAAACACAACCTTGACCACATTCGGGTCAGCGTATTCTTGCGGGCTTAGTATCGGCACCGCAAGTGTTGCCATTACAGCATTGCTGCCGTGTAAATTGCGGGCCACTTGCTCGATACACACAACTGGTATCAGGGGTTCATCTCCCTGGACATTCACCACCACGGTATCTGCCGGCCAATTCTGTTGCTTTACAACCTCAACCAGTCTATCTGTACCCGTAATATGATCAGGTGCCGTCATGCATACATTGGCATTAGCATCCTTTGCTACATTAAAGATACGTTCATCATCAGTGGCAATTAAAACTTCAGTGGCGCTTGACTGACACGCCTTTTCATAAACATGCAACACCATCTCTTTACCGCATAACTTCTTAAGCGGCTTACCGGGAAATCGGCTGGATTGAAATCGCGCTGGAATCACAACGCGAAACTCTTCATTTGTCTGCATTCGTATTCTCACTAAGCAGATGATCAACCAGATGATTGAACTCTCTTAATATAGTATCGTCAAGCTGCGCCGTAACTGGCACATACCAACTGTTAACCAACTCAAACCCTACGCACTTCACTTTATCTTTCTCAGTCATCAGTACCGGTAGCGCATCGCTAAAAGTCAAATCAGATGGTTGAAATACAGCGTGATCTGCAAAAGGATGCGGCACCACCAGCAAACCCTGAGCACGCAAAAATGCAAAGAATCGTTCAGGTGCCGCAATACCTGCCACGGCATGAACCGTCTGACCCTTTAACGACTCTAAAGAGCGGGTTTCATGAATTCCATGCAGGCTAACAATCTCGGTGCCTTGCAAGGTATAGCCACTTTTGCGAGGCTGGTTGCCGCTGTGCACCACCAAATCAATGCTTGCCAATCTAGATACAGGCTCCCGCAATGGCCCGGCTGGCAAACAGAAACCATTGCCAAATACGTACTCGGAATCAATCACCGCTATTTCAAGATCGCGCTGCAGCGCGTAGTGTTGCAACCCGTCATCACAAAGCACAAGGTCCAGATCCGCTAGTGATAGTAGATGTTGCACAGATTGCACTCGATTCGCACACGTTACTACTGGCAGACTAGTACGTTGCGCTAACATAACTGCTTCATCGCCAACGGCCTTAGCACTTGAACTTGCGTCTACTTTGACAGGTTGTTGAATTTTACTGCCACCATACCCTCTAGTGACAATCCCGACTTTCAAGCCACGGCCTTTAAGGCATTCAGACAAGGCAATTATAAGGGGTGTTTTACCCGCACCACCGACCGTGATATTACCAACCACAACAATAGGCACAGGGCTGCGCCATGAACTGATTAAATTTTTACCGTAACACAGCTTACGTACCCAAACCACAGACCGAAACAACAAGGAAACCGGATATAACCCCCAGCTCAATAGATTGCGTACCGCCCAAAACGATGGTCGTGATAGATTCATTAACGCAACTTATTGGTAGCCACAACAAGCAACCACAAATAACTCAGGCTACTCAACTGTAGATGTATCGGCATCCAGGTTCCCTTGCAAAAATGAGTAGTAGCTTTGGTTGTTAAGCAACTCGGCATGCGTTCCAGTTTCTACCACTCGACCGTTATCCATCACTATAATTCGATCAGCGTTTTCAATAGTACTAAGCCTATGAGCAATCACTAAGGTGGTGCGACCTTTCATCAATTCTGTTAAGCCTTGTTGTACCTTACGTTCAGATTCGGTGTCTAGCGCCGACGTTGCCTCGTCTAACACTAGCAGCGGTGCATCTTTTAAAATGGCTCTGGCTATGGCTATTCTCTGCCGTTGCCCACCAGATAACATCACACCATTTTCACCTAACACAGTGTTATACCCGTCCGCTAGCTCTTGGATAAAACCATCAGCGTGAGCAAGAACACAGGCTTTTTTAACTAACGCCTCATCAATGCTAGTCATTTGTCCGTACGCTATATTTGCAGTGGCGGTGTCGTTAAATAGAACAACCTCTTGGCCCACATATGAAATGTGTTTTCGAAGGCTCTCTAGTGTGTAGTCACGAATATCGCGACCGTTTACTTCTATTGTGCCGGTATCAACGTTATATAAACGCGGCAATAGGTTCGCAATTGTAGATTTACCACTACCGGATCCACCGACTAGTGCTACTGTTTCGCCCGCCGCAATAGTAAAAGAAATATCTTTAAGAACAGGCCTTTCATCACTGTAGCTAAAGCCTACGTTGTTTACGCTAACACTGATATTTTTAGCCTCAAGCACCTCAGCGCCAGTATCTTGCTCTGACTCTGAATCAAGTATGGCGAATACACTTTCACCCGCTGCGATCCCCGCTTGTATCTTCGCATTGACCATTGTCAACTGTTTAAGCGGTGCAAAAAGCATCATCATGGCGGTGATAAATGACATAAACACACCAACCGACACTTGCCCCACAATAAACCCGGATGAGCCCAAATACACCACAGCAGCTAGTGCTATAGCGACTAAAAATTGTATAAGCGGTGAACTCACTGCACCTGTTACAATCTCTTTCAGGGTCAGACTACGGTTTCTTTCATTAACTTCTTCAAAACGGGTACGCTCATATTCATGAGAGCCAAATATTTTGACCAGTCGCTGGCCCTCTACTGCCTCCTCAATTACGGTGGCAACACTACCCATTGATTCTTGAATTCCACGATTCAAGCGGCGGAAGCGCTTACTGGCAAAATGAATAATCATGGCCACCACCGGACCTAATATTAAAAACCCTAGCGACAACTTCCAACTATGATAGACCATTAAACTAAGCAGGCCGACAATCGTCAGTGAGTCACGCACAAGAATCGTTAAGCTGTCTGCTGCTACTACTGCAATATTGCGCACGTTGTAGGTGACTCTTGAAATTAGCTCACCAGATGAGGTGTTATCAAACTCTGCGGTGGGTAATTCCAGGTACTTATCAAAAACTTGCTGACGAATATTTTTCACCACCCGCCAACCAATGGAAGCCATAAAATAGGTCGATATAAAACCTGCCACACCACGCGCAAAAAACACCACTAAAATTAGTATGGGCACTAGCGCTATTGTGCTTTGGTCTCGCTCAACGAAGCTGCCATCAAGCATCGGCTTCATCAGCGCCGCAAAGCCCGTGCTGGATGCGGCATACACCACCATTGCTAGCAATGCGAGTATCAGCGCACCACGGTGCGGCCCTACATAGGAAAGCAGCCGACGATATATCTCAAACCCACTGGCTTGCGCGTTGGTACTGTGATCGGGCTTTATCAAAATGATCCAGAATTGAAGTATCGGGCTGCGCGCCGCGACTGTTTAATTAACACAGCACCGCGCCGCATAATTTTATCATATTCAAAGATTCATTCTATTCCATTGCCGGAATGACACTCCTCAGATCTTGAGTCTCGCGATGCCACCAGCGTTTGTGAGTGGTTCGATATTGCGCCACGTGAATACCGGGCGACCCATCTGAAACCAGAATATCTATAGCACCGGTATCAGCTGTGTTTAACTGACTTACGCCTGCTGCGGCATAACGCTCAACCACCGAGGATTTCGGAAACCCAAATCGATTTTTAAACCCCGCCGTATAAACCACAGTATGCGGTTGAAAGTGCTGTATAAAATCGTCACTTGAAGACGTTGTACTACCATGGTGCGGCGCGAGCAATAGTTGCGTTTTCTGACGTTGATATTGCTGCACTAGCTGGCGTTCAGCGTATGATTCGATATCACCGACCAACAACGTCCGCAGCCCATCCGGGGTAGAAATTTGCAACACACAAGAGCGATCATTAGCAGTGCCACCACTGGTGGGAAAGGGATACAAAATACTAAATTTCACTTGATCCCACATCCAGCTCTGGCCCGCCACACAATCTACAGACTCAGCATTCGGTCGCTGTGGCAGAGGCGATGTCAGCAATAACTCAGAAACGCTAAAAGCATCTAGTAGCTCATCTGCACCACCACTGTGATCACGGTCTGCATGAGAAACTATTAACTTATCAATAGTCTTAACATTGACCGATCTAAGGTACGGCACTACCACCGCATCAGCCGCGCTAAACTCTTCATTAAACTGATCACCTGTGTCATAAACCAGAACGTGCTTTGCGGTATACACCACTACTGACGTGCCCTGGCCAACATCCAGAAACACGACTCTATAATCACCTTCGACAAGTGTGGAAACTTTATTCGGGAAAAGAATCGGTAACGGCAAAATCACACATAAAAATCGCCATGACATCGGCACAGGTACAAGCATAACGACCGCACCTATAAAGAACACTATTACAGCGAGCTTTGAGATTCCAGAGACCTTTACCAAGGCCCAAGGCAAGCTTGCAAAAAAAGCTAAAAGAATATGAGTTACATCAAGCAATATTCCTACTACAGTAAGTAATAAAGCAGCGAGAGGAATGCTGATCAAAGCCAACAATGCAGAGACAAACACCAACGGTGTCACCAACAGCCCAACCAACGGTGTCACAATAAGATTAGCCACCGGCGAAACTAAAGAAGCCTGCTGAAAAAACAACAACGTTAACGGGTATAAACCAATTGTGATCAGCAAATGACCACGCAATACCCTAAAAATCGTAGAAACCCGCCCCACCTGCTCTACGTTTGAAAAGACCAGGTACAGCACCGCAACCGCTGCAAATGACATCCAAAAACCCGGGGTAAGTACCGTCAGGGGGTCAAACAAACACACCACAATTAATGCGATAGCTAAACTCTGCAATCGATTCTGATGGCGGCGAGTCAGCGTTAAACAAGCCAACACCGCAAACATAATAAGCGCCCTTACTGTTGGAACTGTAAAACCCGCCATAGCGGCATAACAAGTGGCCGCCAGCAACGCGGCGACAATTGCGCTGTTTTGACGCGTGCTTCTGGAAACCAGGCCGGTAAGACCCCAAAGTGTACTTACAACAAGCGCTACAAACCCTGCGACCAAACTGATGTGCAATCCAGAAATTGCCAGTAAATGATTGGTACCGGTTGATATGAAGGTATCCCATTGATCGCGACTGACACCACTTCGATCACCAACCGCCAACGCCAACACTAAGCCTTCTGTATCGCTACCGTCGCTGGCTAATAGCAGATTGCGTTGTATTTTGTTTCGCAATGATGCCACTGGCGTAAGTTCTGTTGAGAGCACGCTTTGATCAACGTCAAATGACTTACTACGCACATACCCGGTCGCGATTATCTTTTTTTGTAGTAACCACCCTTCTCTGTCAAAGCCACCAGGGTTCATAAATCCACTGGGCGGCTTGAGCTTCACTACCACTTTTATTTTATTACCGGCCTTAAGGTCCGGCACTTGTTTACCGTACCAATTCAAGCGCACAGTGCCACCTAACTCTTGAGACGCCAAAGACTCAAGCGGCCTAAGTGATTCGATTTTGCAATTGAAACGTAACATCCGGCCGTTGTGGTACGGCAAACCGGTAACAACACCGACTAATTCAGTTTCGATACTGTGTAGATTATCGGGTAATCGAAGGGACAACTGATAGCTTGCGTACACTGTCGCATAAATAAAACCTGCCACAAATACAGATACAGGCAAAAGCGATCGAGGGGTTTTGTTTCTACAATAAACTATGTACAGAAACAATAAGAATACAAGCAACACCAGTTGCCAGGGTGCTGGCAAAACAGCGCGAAAAACAGCACAGCAAAAAGCAAAAACCAATACGGCGGAATTAACTAACACAGCGAACTTCTGGTACAACGAAAAGCCATATTAGCATGCAGCGAACAATAGCAAACTGAATACTAAACTTAATATACCGGGCTAGTTGTCTAGGAACTCTCTGTGCAGCCTGCTACCACTAAGTCGATAAACGGTACGCATTCGGGCCGCTAACCGGGTGTCGTGTGTCACGATTAAGAAAGCCGTTCCAAGCTCGCGGTTTAGCTCAAGCATTAGCTCATAAACATAGGCCGCAGTTTGTTCATCTAAGTTACCTGTTGGCTCATCAGCCATCACTAACTTAGGACGATTAATTAACGCACGCGCTATTGCGGCGCGCTGCCGTTCACCACCGGATAACTCAGCGGGCTTATGGTTTAACCTGTCTCCTAAGCCAACTTTACGCAATAAATCCGTAGCAGCGGCGCGTGCCGTGCGCGGTGCTTGGCGCGCTATCAGCAAAGGCATGGCAACATTTTCTACTGCTGTAAATTCAGCCAGCAAATGGTGAAACTGATACACAAAACCCAACATGTCAGCGCGTAGATAACCCCGTGCCGTGGCAGACATTTTGTAAATATCTTTTCCATCAATGGTCAAACTACCACGATCAGGCACGTCTAAGCCTGCCAACACATGTAACAGCGTACTTTTACCACAACCAGATGATCCGATAATCGCAATCTGTTCGGCCACGTCTATTTGTAAATCCAGAGCACGCAGCACTGCTAGTTTTTCAGCCCCCTGTTTATAGATCTTATCAATGCCTTTGGCCTGTAAAACGTGCGCATTATTCATATTGCTAACGCTTCGGCAGGCTGTGTGCGAGCCGCGCGCCACGCCGGGTACAGCGTGGCAACAAGTGTCAGTGTTAACGCCAGAATGGCTATGCGCCATACATCGGCATAGTCAAGTTCTGAAGGGAGAAAATTAATAGGATAAACTGTCGGGTCAATAAACTCGGTTTCAAATAGCCTTTCTATTGCGGGCACTATTGTTTCAACATTGCTTGCCAATGCTATACCACCTGACACACCAAGCACCGTGCCTATTATTCCAATAAGCGCACCCTGAACTAAAAAAACAAGCATTATCGAATAAGGAGCCGCACCCATGGTGCGTAAAATAGCAATAGCTGATTGTTTATCAGTGACCACCATGACCAGAGTACTAACAATATTAAAAGCAGCAACCGCAACAATTAGAGCGAGAATCACAAACATAACCGTCTTCTGCGTCTTGACCGCTCGAAAATAATTGGCATGCTGTCGGGTCCAGTCAGTAACCCAATAATCTTTCGCTACTTGTTGCGAGAGATCAAATGCGACCTCCCTTGCTGCAAACATATCTTTCAGTTGTAATCTAACACCGGTATAGCCGCTATTCATTTTTAAAAGCGTTGAAGCATCATCAGCGTGCATAAGCGCAAAGTTACGATCATACTCATTCATGCCAATCTCAAAAATACCCTTTACTGTAAAACGCTTGATACGCGGTATCACGCCCACCAGGCTATCACTCGCTTCCGGGGTAATAATCGTAATTTTATCCCCAATTTCTACTTCAAGAAATTCAGCCAATGCCGAGCCAAGCACAATATCAAATGATCCACTGGTAAGATCAGCAAGCGTACCTTGAACAAATTTTTGGCTTATATCTGAAACTTGCGGTTCCTGATCAGGCAATACACCGCGAACAACGATACCTGTCACTTGCTTACCTTTAAGCACCATCACCTGACCTTCAACATAGGGTGCCGCACCTATCACTTCAGGGTGATCACTGGCGGCGTTCGCTAGCTGTTGCCAGTCTTGCATGGGCTCGTTATACAAAGTGATCGTCGCATGTGAGGCGGCACCTAAAATGCGCTCACGTAGTTCTTTCTCAAATCCATTCATTACAGACATTACTGTAATTAATGCCGTTACTCCCACTGCAATACCCAGTATTGAGAGTAATGATATAAAAGAGATAAAGTGGTTTCGGCGCTTAGCGCGCGTGTAGCGAAGCCCGACAAAAAATTCAAACGGTTGCAGCATAGGTAATTGGATAGCTTCCAGTATTTCGGCGCGGGAAACAACGAGTGACTAGAGAGAACGGCCACGGCTGACGATAACATAGCTCAAGCTACCTCCCTAGCAGCCTTGGTCTAAGAGTGCATTACCGGACCGCTAGTTCACTATTACTCTAAGTATTCTCTGTGCAAACTCCCGCCACTCAAACGATAGACAGTGCGCATGCGGGCAGCCAACCGAGTGTCATGCGTAACAATTAAAAACGCCGTGCCTAACTCGGAATTTAACTCAAGCATGAGATCATAAACGTAGGCAGCTGTTTCTTCATCTAAGTTGCCCGTTGGTTCATCAGCCATCACCAGTTTAGGGCGATTAATTAACGCGCGGGCAATTGCGGCACGCTGCCGCTCCCCGCCTGACAACTCAGCGGGTTTATGGTTTAACCTATCACCTAAGCCCACCTTACGTAATAAATCAGTAGCTGCAGCACGCGCCTTACGCGGTGACTGACGTGCAATCAACAATGGCATGGCAACATTTTCAACCGCCGTAAATTCCGCCAACAAATGGTGAAACTGATACACGAAACCCAACATTTCAGCACGTAAATAACCGCGTGCCGTGGCAGACATTTGGTAAATATCTTTTCCATCAACAGTCAGACTACCTCGATCAGGAACATCTAACCCGGCTAACACATGCAACAAAGTACTTTTGCCACAACCAGATGATCCGATTATCGCAATCTGCTCTGCGACATCTATTTGTAAATCAAGAGCACGCAACACAGCCAGTTTTTCAGCGCCCTGCTTATAAATTTTTTCTATGCCTGAAGCATGCAATACCGGTGAATTATTCATACGCAAGTGCCTGCGCTGGTTCTGTACGAGCCGCTCGCCATGCCGGATAAAGAGTTGCCAAAAGGGTCAGGATTACGGCAAGTATCGCTACCCTCCAGACATCGGTATAGTCTAATTCAGATGGCAACGCACTGATGTAATAGACACTAGGATCCAGAAATTGTGTGCTGAATAAACGTTCAATAGCAGGCACTAGTGTCTCAACGTTGCTAGCCAATAAAATCCCACCGATCACTCCAAGTGCTGTACCCAGAAAACCAATCAAGGCACCTTGAATGAGAAAGATCAACATTATAGATCGCGGTGAGGCCCCAATGGTGCGCATGATGGCAATGGCAGATTGCTTATCAGTCACTACCATCACCAAAGTACTGACAATGTTGAACGCTGCCACCGCAACAATAAGCGCCAGAATTACAAACATCACGGTTTTTTCCGTTTTCACCGCCCGAAAGAAATTCGCATGGCGCTGGGTCCAGTCACTGACCCAGTAGTCTTTTGAGACTTCATTAGCTAGATCACGCGCTACCTCACGAGCTGCAAACATATCATTCAATTGTAAGCGCACTCCGGTATAGCCTTTATTCATTTTTAAAAGCGTCGAGGCATCATCAGCATGCATAATGGCAAAGTTGCGATCGTATTCGAACATACCAATTTCAAATATACCTCTAACGGTAAAGCGCTTCATTCGCGGCAACACACCCACCGGGGTAACACTAGCCTCTGGCGTTATAACGGTAATTTTGTCACCTACGACTGCCCCAAGAAAATCCGCCAAGGCAGCGCCAAGCACAATATCGAATGAAGAACTGGTCAGATCAGTGAGCTCACCCGCGACCATTTTTTCATTGATATCTGAAACTTTTGGTTCTTGCTCTGGCAACACACCACGAATAACAATTCCGGTCACTTGCTTGCCCTTAACCACCATTACCTGCCCTTCAACATAAGGCGCTGCACCGATAACTTCCGGGTGAGCTACAGCGGCACTTGCCAACTGTTGCCAATCTTGCATGGGCTTGTCCTGTAGTGTGACAGTGGCGTGCGATGCTGCCCCTAAAATTCGTTCACGAAGCTCTTTTTCAAAACCATTCATCACCGCCATTACTGTGATTAGCGCCGTCACCCCCAATGCAATTCCCAATATGGAAAGTAGCGATATAAAAGAGATAAAGTGATTGCGGCGCTTGGCGCGCGTATAGCGAAGCCCGACAAAAAATTCAAACGGTTGGAGCATAGGTTTAGAGGTTCCGGTAACTCTTTCCGGGCGGGGGATTTAACGGTCACTGGCATGCAAATTAGCTGCCGAGCATAACATAGCACAGACCACCACAATTTCCGGGTCCATTACCGGACCGTCTAGTTATCGCGCTGAAAGCCGAAGCACATATACACGACCACAGCGCAGCGCTATAGTTTCATCAAAAGCACAACAATATCGGCTTTCACACAACCAGCAAGGAGTGCCCAATGAATCTTTTGGTGCTGCAACACATAGAATGTGAACACCCGGGGCAATTGCGGGAATATTTAAAGCGCGATAGCGTCAATTGGCAGGCGGTTGAGTTAGATAAAGGTGAACCCATTCCAGCGCTCGACGATTTTGACGCACTGTGGGTAATGGGCGGTCCGATGGACGTTTGGGATACCCAGGAACACCCTTGGCTAGTTGATGAAATAGCCGCCATTCGCACATGGGTGCTGGAATTAGACCGCCCCTACTTAGGCTTATGCCTCGGCCACCAATTACTGGCCATGGCGCTAGGTGGACAGTGCGGGAAAATGGATCAGCCTGAAATTGGTGTGTTAGAGATTGAACTAACCGCTGCAGGGCGCCGCGACCCTATTTTTACCGACATGCCCAACAAGCAACGAGCCTTACAATGGCACTCAGTGCAAGTGACTGAACCACCTGAAAATTGCACGATATTAGCCAAATCAGATATTTGCGCTAACCAAGCCATGCGCATTGGAGAGCACGCCTGGTCAATGCAATATCACGTCGAGGTAGAACCGGATACGGTTGAAAATTGGGCTGCTATTCCTGCCTATCGAACAGCCCTTATTAATACCCTTGGCGAGCAAGCACTGCCTGAGCTGCTGCAGTCGGCACATACAGAACTAGAGTCTTTTGCAGCAAACTCTGAATTGTTGTACCGAAACTTTATGGCCTCTGTAAAATAAGCAAGCAATGACAGACATTGAAACCATAGTAGTTGGCGCAGGCGTGGTAGGACTTGCCACTGCCGCAGCACTCGCCGCTAGTGGCCAGGAAGTAGTCGTGTTAGAGCGTGAAGCCACGATCGGACAAGGCACAAGCTCGCGCAACTCTGAAGTTATTCATGCAGGCATTTACTACCCGCCAGATTCGTTAAAAGCTCGCTTATGTGTTCGCGGAAAAGACATGCTGTATCGCTATTGCGCTGAACACAATGTACCTCACAAACGCTTAGGTAAATTGGTTGTTGCCACCGACGATACAGAAATCACCACACTTCAAGCACTACAAAAAAAAGCCATAAGAAATGGCGTAAAAGATACAAACCTACTTACGCAATCAGAGGCTAAGGCCATGCAAGCTGGCTTGTCTTGTGTTGCCGCCCTGCACTCACCCTCTACAGGCATAGTAGATAGCCATGCACTAATGCTTAGCCTACATGCAGATCTTGAATATTATAGTGGTACAGTGGCTTTTAATACAGAGGTACACAGCCTGCAAGCAAACGACAATCACTTACAGGTAAGCCTTACAGATGGCACTACAAGCACCACCAAAAACCTGATTAATTGTTGTGGCTTAACTGCCGTTCCAATGGCCCGCACAATACCGTCACTACCAGCAGATTCCATTCCTACTGCAAGGTATGCGAAAGGCAATTACTTTAAGCTGCAAGGACGTACGCCATTTAATGCTCTGATTTACCCTGCACCTGTTGTGGGCGGTTTAGGTGTACATTTAACTATTGATCTGGCCGGACAACAACGCTTCGGACCAGATGTAGAATGGCTCGATTCTACATCTATAAGTGATAACGATTTTAATTATCACGTTGATCCACACCGTGCAGATTCATTTTACGCTGCCATCAGAAAATACTGGCCAGACCTGCCCGATAATTCGCTCGTGCCTGATTACGCAGGCATTCGCCCAAAAATTCAATGGCATGGCACTGACCACATTGACTTCGAATTTAGTACCCCTCAACATCACGGTATTAATGGCCTTGTTAATATGTACGGTATTGAGTCCCCGGGACTAACATCATCACTGGCAATAGCCGAGCATATAAAAGTCCAACTTTAGTCACCAATAAAAGTATGATCAGTTAAAAAACCGGGAGCCCTGAGTGCCAATTCCTTTTACCAATATCGTAAAAAGCCTACCGGCAACCACACCGTTTGTTGGCCCGGAGACACTTGAAAGACAACAAGGGAAAACCTTTCGGGCTAGAATTGGCGCCAATGAAAGTGCATTTGGAATGTCACCCCTCGCAAGCAATGCGATGCGTGATGCCATTAATCAAAGCCATCTGTATGCTGACCCTGAAAACTACGACCTACGCCAGGCGCTAGCGGCCAAACATGGCATACACATGGATGAAATCTGCGTTGATGCGGGTATTGATTCTCTACTAGGTTTAACGGTTCGAATGCTACTAGAGCCAGGTCAAAACGTTGTAACGTCACAAGGTGCGTACCCGACTCTTAATTATCATGTGGCAGGCTTCGGCGCCAACCTTGTCACTGTACCTTACAAAGATTTTCACGAAGACCCTCAAGCACTGATTGCAGCATCAGCTGAATACCATGCAAAACTGGTTTATATAGC
This sequence comes from uncultured Granulosicoccaceae bacterium, assembly GCA_937927895.1. Lineage (GTDB taxonomy): Bacteria > Pseudomonadota > Gammaproteobacteria > Granulosicoccales > Granulosicoccaceae. Next base: position 41,695 of record CALGKA010000011.1, read on the forward strand.
GAACCCCGATAACCCGATGGGCACATGGCATAACGCGGAAACTATTTCTGAAATGATTGATGCTACACCTGGCAACTGTGTGCTGGCTCTGGACGAAGCTTATACAGAATTTGCCGAAGGTAATATTGCCCCTGCAATTGATACCAGCAATAAAAATGTGATCCGGTTTCGCACCTTCTCTAAAGCTTATGGCATGGCAGGCCAACGCATCGGCTACGTTATTGCTCACAAAGATATTATTGCCGGCTTTAATAAAATCAGAAATCACTTTGGCATAAATCGAATCGCGCAGATTGGTGCCTTAGCATCCCTACACGATGAACAATTTTTACCGTCCGTAAAAGCCTCAGTGCAAGCTGCACGAACGCGGGTTATGGAGTTCGCCAACAGCCACAATTTAACCGCTATTGCGTCCAGCACTAACTTTGTCGCAGTCGATTTAAATACCACGGAGGCGGCAACCAATATGATTGCCGAGCTGAATAAACGACAAGTATTTATGCGCATGCCTGGCGTCGCCCCCTTGAATCGGTGCATTCGCGTGGGCCTTGGTAGCGACGCTGAGTTTGAGATCTTTACCAAGGCTTTTGACGAGATAATAAAAAATTCTTCCTATGTTAGCGGGTAACATTAATGCGCCAACAAACGTACTCAAGTTAGGTGAAATATTGAATGTGACCATCGTCACAGCTTATTGAAAATCTGTGATACCTTCCTCATGCCATGGAGGGTGATTGCGTAGACCATTCAATCACTGAACTTCACCTAACGTTAGTCGACGCAGTGATCAGAATGATTTCCAGAATTTTAGTTGTTGCAGCACTTTTTACTTCTTTTCAAAACATCGCGAATGCACAAGATACCTGTGTAGTAAAAGGCAGCAGCCTCGCAAATGCCCGATCCAACTACGCAGCACAATGCACCCTGCAACGCGTTGATTGCGACCCATTCAATGGTGAATGGTATTGTGCAAGCTATCGACTCACATCAAGCGTTGCACCTGCTCTAACAAACGCGCAACCAACGCTAGTAGTGGAAGTGCCAACGCAACCCACAACAACGCCCGTTCAAGCTGCTCCGCCAGCACCAGTAGTACCAGCACCTGTAGTAATAGTGACGCCAGTAGTGCCTGTTGCGCCAACACCAACAGCACCTGTTGTAACAACAACCAATATCAAACCGGCTTGTGTGTATGCGTCATCTGACCCTGACAACGATGGTTGGGGTTGGGAGAACAATCTTTCCTGTAGAGTCGTCAGTTCATCAATAAGAGACACAAACACTCCAACTAACACACCTGCAACTCCTGATGAAACACCAGCGCCGACAACTCCGGCTGAAGTAGTACAACCATCAACACCCACAAATACTGCAGGCAAAGCGCCTTCAGATATCACAGACTTAATCTTAGTAACTGGCCAATCAAATGCACTAGGCGCTGGAACTAGCTACAACCCTTCGCTTGATAGCCCAAACAGCAACGTGTTCGCGTTTACCAACAGCGGCTGGCAGGTCGCAAATTTAAACCAGATTTGGGATTTAAACTGGCACCCCCGCAACCACCCGGAAACTGACCCATCAAACAACTTTGCCCTACACTTCGGCAAAACAGTCGCCACACGCGACAGCTCAAAAGTAATCGGATTTATACTTGCCTCAAACCCCGGTGCGAAAATAAGCAGCTGGAATTACAACAGCAGCTTCTACAACACCTTGCAAGCTAAAGCACTCGACGCTATCAATCAGTTACCGCATAAGAGCGCCCTGGACGGAATTTTATGGCACCAAGGTGAATCCGACGGAGAAGACAAGCAATACTACACCGACGCGTTATACGGCCTGATCTATAATCTACGAAACGAACCCTGGGTAAAATCCAACGCTCCATTCATTTGCGGTGAAACCAAAATCAACTCCGTTAACAAACGACTAAACGGATTAAACACAGATTCAGACCCTACCACCGCATGCGTAGCCGCCGAAGATTTAAGCACCCGAGGCGACGACAGACATTTCGACGCCCGTGCGCTGAGAACTCTGGGTAGTCGTTATGGAAATGCTTATTTGGATATCGTGCGTTAAAGATATTTACGATGTTAGGTTTGTTACTTTTTTAAAGGGCTACTTGGTTTGTTGTGGGGTTGTTTAACTGCACAGATAAGAGTGGTTGTTTGAGGGATGGTGTCGTGTTCTTTTTCAAGAAAAGTAGCAAGAAGACTTTTTGCGTAGAGGCCGGGCAAGAAGTCGGGCACACGCGCAGGACAGCACTCTGCTTTGCACTCAACGAGTGCAAACTACAAAAGTAGAGCGCTCTCGAGGTAATAAATCGAGCGAATATTTTGACGGGGTTAGGTCCTTGCCAGCCTCTTACTTTTTAGTCTTCTAAAATAGTAAGGCCACCGGAAAGGCATGCATCGTACGTAAGCCGTCGGCGGGACATGTCAAAACAAAGCCGCCTGCAAGGCAAACAAAGAACGACAGCCGTCCGCAAGGCAAAACCGCACCCCCAAAACTATGATAAAATCCGTCGGCTAACCATCCTGCCACAGCCATATGCCTCATCCTCTGGTCCTAGACCATCCAACTCAAACCAGTGCCCACTGGGGCAAGCTCTACGGCAGCGCTTGCGCACTTGCTATCGCCGAACAAGCTCAGGCTGCTAAACAGCTAACCTTAGTCATCACAGCCACCAGCGCTGATGCGTTTCATTTAGAAGATGCACTGCAGTTTTTCGCTAAAGATTTAACTATATTGAGCTTCCCGGATTGGGAAACTCTGCCGTATGACTTGTTCTCGCCACATCAGGATATCGTCTCACAACGGTTAAAAACCCTGTATCAGTTACCGGCAGTGACTCACGGTGTTTTAATCCTCCCGGTATCAACGTTAATGCAGCGCCTGTGTCCTTCGGAATATATAGATCAGCAGGCGCTTATTATCAATACCGGTGATGAAATACCGATGGATGACTTCCGTACCAAGCTTGTTAAAGCAGGATACAGAAACGTAAGTGAAGTCTCTGAACACGGTGAATTTGCAGTTCGCGGCTCACTGCTTGACCTTTTTCCGATGGCATCTGACAAGCCTTATCGGATTGACTACCTGGACGATGAAATAGATTCGATCTTTCAGTTTGAGCCTAGCTCCCAGATTGCAGATACCAATAACAAGATAAAAAAAGTAGAACTACTTCCGGCGCGCGAATTCCCAATGGATGAACCCGCTATCACGCGCTTTCGCCAAGGGTTTAGGCTACGGTTTGAAAACAGCCGTGAGAGCCCTGTATATCGTGATATTAGCAACAACGTTGTGCCGTCAGGTTGCGAATACTATATGCCGCTTTTCCTTGAAAAGATGGTCAGTATATTTGACTACATAAGCAAAGACGCATCAGTCATACAACTAGGTGACTGTGCATTTGCGATGCAGGAGTTCACCGAACAGCTGCACGAACGCTACGAACAACGTCGCTACGATATCGAACGCCCGGTGCTGCTACCTGAAGAGCTGTTTATCGATAGCGCATACGTTAACGAACGTATAAAACAACACGCACGTACCAGCATATCTGCAGCAGAACTGCCTGATTCAAAAACCAACTATAACTTTACTACACGCGCACCAGGCAAGTACCCACTCACGCCACGACTCGAAAACCCGATAGGCTTGCTACAGCAGTTCCTGGATGACTTCCCTGGCCGAGTGTTGTTTGTAGCAGAGTCAGCTGGCCGCCGTGAAGCCTTTATGGAAATGCTCATCGGCAATCAGGTGCCCGTTAGCAGCGTTGAAGACTGGCAAGCGTTTCTAAAAAGCGATAGACAATACTGTATTTGTACAGCCCCGCTTGACGACGGGCTTGTTTTACCAGCAGCCGACGGAAACGGCATTGCCATGGTCTGCCAGGCGCAGGTATCTGGCACAGGCGCTGAACAAGCAAGAAGACAACGCCGAAAACGTAGCACCCAGGATAGCCATGCCGTTATCGCCAATCTAGCTGACCTTTCGATTGATGCACCGGTAGTGCATATCGATCACGGTGTCGGTCGATACATGGGCTTAGTCACCCTTGATGTGGGGGCTGCAAATACTGAATATTTAGCACTGCGTTATGCCAAAGAAGACAAACTATACGTACCGGTATCTTCACTACACCTGATAAGCCGCTACACCGGCGCCTCGGAAGAGTCTGCGCCACTGCATAAGCTCGGCGGCGAACAATGGCAAAAAGTCAAACGCAAAGCGGCACAAAAAGCCCACGATGTTGCAGCAGAGTTACTTGAAATACACGCACGCCGTGCAGCAAAAACCGGCTTTGCCTACAAAGAAGACACCAACAACTACGCTGTATTCGCAGAGACATTCCCCTACGAAGAAACCCCCGACCAGGAACGCGCTATTGAAGAGGTGGTGGCCGATATGCGCCGAGCCCAACCAATGGACCGCGTTGTTTGTGGTGATGTTGGCTTTGGTAAGACTGAAGTTGCGATGCGTGCAACCTTTGTAGCAGTTGATGGTGGCAAACAAGTTGCCATATTAGTACCCACCACCCTACTGGCGCATCAGCATCATCAGAATTTTCTTGATCGTTTTGCAGATTGGCCCGTACAAATAGATGTACTGTCACGCTTTAAAACCAAAAAAGAACAAGATGCTACGCTACTATCGTTAAAGACCGGTGGTTTAGATATAGTCATTGGCACCCACAAACTTTTACAAAAAAGCGTTGTGTATAAAAACCTTGGCTTAGTCATTATTGATGAAGAACATCGCTTTGGTGTGCGCCATAAAGAACATATGAAAAAGCTACGTGCAGAGGTAGATATACTAACCCTCACCGCCACACCTATACCGCGCACACTCAACATGGGTTTATCGGGCTTACGCGACTTATCAATCATAGCAACCCCACCACCAAACAGACACCCAATAAAAACGTTTGTTGGTGAATGGTCAGACACACAAATAAAAGAGGCCGTTCAACGTGAACTCGCGCGTGGCGGACAAGTGTATTTTTTACACAATGAAGTCAGCTCTATAGAACGAATCAAACGGCAACTAGAAGAGATAGTCCCGCAAGCGACCATCCAGGCAGCGCACGGCCAAATGGGCGAGCGTGAACTTGAATCCGTTATGTTCGATTTCTACCATCAACGCTTTAACGTTTTGCTTTGTACTACCATCGTAGAAAGCGGCATTGATGTACCCACTGCAAACACTATTATTATTAATCGCGCTGATAAACTTGGCCTCGCGCAGCTACATCAACTGCGCGGGCGTGTCGGTCGATCACATCATCGCGCCTACGCCTACCTGCTAGCACCTCCTAAAAAGGCAATGACTAAAGACGCTGATAAACGCCTCACCGCCTTGGAGTCCCTTGAAGACCTTGGCGTCGGCTTCACACTTGCCACCCACGATTTAGAGATTCGAGGTGCCGGGGAATTATTAGGTGACGAGCAAAGCGGTCAGATTCAAGAGATCGGCTTCACTCTTTATACGCAGCTATTAGAACGCGCGGTCGAAGCCTTAAAATCCGGACGCATGCCCGATATTGACCAACCGCTGGCACAATCCACTGAAGTGGAGCTCGGCATGCCAGCATTGCTACCGTCAGACTACGTGGGTGACGTACACACACGGTTGATACTCTATAAGAGAATTGCCAGTGCGAAGGATTCCGACGCGCTAGATGAACTCAAAGTAGAATTAATCAACCGCTTCGGACTATTGCCGCAACCGGCACAAAGCCTGTTTCGCGCAACTGACTTTAAATTGCAATGCCAGAAGCTAGGAGTTAAAAAGCTAGAGGCCGGCAATAGTGGCGGTAGAATTGTATTTGACGACAAACCAAACATTGATCCAGGCCAATTGATAGACCTAATACAAAGCTCACCGACAGAGTTTCGCTTTGATGGACAAAACACCTTTAAGTTTAACTATGAACTTGAAGAACCAGAAGATCGCATTGAATACATCGATCAACTACTGTCTAAATTTAAAAAGTAGCAATGACTATGATTAACTTAGAAAGCATTAAAGTAACAACAAACCCAATAGCCGCTAAGCACTTACCCACGCTATTGTTACTCACTATAGCCGGGCTATTATTTTCCTCGCAAGCCCGCGCCATAGACTACGATGTAGAAATTATTATCTTTGAACACGTACGTGACACCTCTGTCGGTAGCAGCAGTTCTTTTCTTGTACCGGTTATACGAAACGCTGAAAAAATACCTCAAGCACAGGTGCCAGGCGCTGCTATTCAGCCTCTTTCGGAACTTCGACTTACAGCTGAAGCTGAGAAAATCAAAACATCAAACAACCATCGGTTAATGTATCACGGCGGTTGGAGACAAGCTGCTATAGACGAAGAAAACGCCCCTTATATGTCTATAGCTTTTGGGCGAGGCAATAGAGTACTAGCCGAACGCGGCGATGCAGACAGCCTATATTTACGTGGCTACTTAGATCCGCCGAGCAACTTACAAGGAGATTTACGCGAGATCGGCCTAGCCAAACTACATGGCGGTATAAAAGTATGGGTCGGTCGCTTCCTGCACTTTGAAACATTGCTTTCTTATACCCCACCTAATGCAAACTATTCATTTGCGTTTGAATCTGAAAGACGAATGCGCAGCAGACAACTTCACTATATTGACCACCCTCGAGTGGGAATAATTACCAAGATCTTTCCGGTTGATGAGTCAGCCCCCAATTAAAGCCACTGTCTAATTCATCACTCACAGGAGAAACATTGTGATTACTAAAGGAATAAGTAAATTAATTGAGGAAGCCAATGCTGTCGTAGAAACATTGCCTGTGACTGAAGCCCTGAAGGTTACCAAGCAAAGTGATTCCGTCATTGTTGACCTACGAGATATAAGAGAGCTATACCGCGAAGGTCGTATACCAGGCTCCACTCATGCACCTCGTGGTATGTTGGAATTCTGGGTAGACCCGGACAGCCCCTATCACAAAGAAATCTTTGCCTCTGGAAAAAAACTCGTTTTACATTGCGCCTCTGGCTGGCGCTCCGCACTTGCTGCCAAAACCCTGCAAGAGATGGGTCTGGATAACGTCTGCCATATTGATGGTGGTTATAAAGCATGGAAGGATGCTGGCGGACCTACTGAGCCGCTAGAGAGAAAATAAACAAGCCTACCGCAAGCCATTAGCCACCTACACCACACTGGCTTATCTATGCTGTGAGTATTTTTGCTTCAGTTCAGATTGCATTCAGAGCCAACGCCTAAACTTATACCCTCTAACTTTCATTGGCTAATAAGTGAGGAATACTCCATGGACAACAAAACTCTGGCCATCATTGGCACCACTGTACTGACCACATTAATGTCAGGCCATAGTATCGCAGGGAAAGGCAGCAGCTTTACCGACTACGCCCGCGTGATCCATGTTGAGCCAATTTATAAATACGTGTCTGTTAAAAAGCCTGAGCGTCGCTGTGAAATTATTCGCACACGGCCGACACACAGAGACAGACACCAACCCAATAACCGCCATAACACCAGACATTCTAATTCGCGCCAGCACGCCAATAACAATACCAACAGCGCAGTATTTATTGGTGGCATTATAGGCGGTGCTATCGGCCACCATGTGACTCGCAATGTAAATGGACGCAGCAACACTGGCGCCACACTTGCCGGAGCTGTGATTGGCTCATCTATTGCCCACAGTGCGGCCCGCAACCACAGCGTGTCACACCAAAACGACTCAAATCGCCGCCACAGAAATCACACCCGCGATAACAACCGGCGCAACAATCATCAGCACAGAAATAGCCACCAACCAGGCAGCTATGAGCGATGCCACACCACGACTGTTTCACACGAGGAGCGACGCCACGACGGCTACCGAGTGACTTATCGCTACCACGGCCACACCCTTACAACCAAAACTCAACATGATCCAGGACAAAAAATCGCTGTACGGGTGCAAATTAAGCCTCATTAGATCTAAATACTGGCCGTTAACCTGCCGGTCAGCCATACTCAGTTATTATTGCTGGGTGAGCGTAACCCGCGCACTGACCGACATTTTTAACCAACCAGCGGGTGAGGCCTACGCTTGTGAGAATTTCTAGCAAAACTATTCCACTCTGGTGCTTACTGTGCGCCACTGCTATCGGCGGCGTTTGCGCCGCTGATGACTGCAAGGAGCTAGACGCCGAAGGCAGTATTGCCGCATTGGTAGTCGAGCATGAAGGCGGTAAAGTATTAAAAGTAGAAGAGACCCTTGATGCTCAAGGCTGTGTCGAGTTGCAAATCAGAATCCTAATCGACGGCACGGTTAAAGCGATCACCATTCCCAATGCAACCGGAGCCTAAACCATGCGCGTGCTAATTGTTGAAGACGAAGAAACATTACGCAGCCAAATCTGCGATCGCTTCAAAGAAGATGGCTTTGCTATCGATTCAGCCGGTGATGGTGAAGAAGGACTCTATCTAGCGCGCGAGATGCCAATAGATGTCGCTGTTATAGACTTAGGCCTACCTGGCATCGACGGTATGGAAATCATTCGCACGGTTAGAGAAGAAGGCCATCTATACCCCATTCTAATTCTTACCGCACGAGATCGCTGGCAAGACCGCGTAGAAGGCCTGGAGGCAGGCGCTGATGATTACCTGGGCAAACCATTTCATTTAGAAGAACTACTTGCACGGGTTCGAGCACTACTCAGACGCGTAGGAGGCTTTGCGCATCCGGTACTTGAGTTTGACGGCATGAAGCTTGAAACCCGAGAACAAAAAGTCTCTGTTGGGTCTACTGATGTCACCCTTACCGCCTACGAATACAAAGTATTGGAATACCTTGCCATGCGTGCCGGTGAAGTCATTTCAAAACCTGCATTGCTTGATCACTTATATGAAGAAAACACAGAGCGCGATACCAACGTACTTGAAGTTTTTGTTCGTCGCCTGCGACGCAAGCTAGATCCAGAGGCAACTCTTAACCCGATAGAAACACTACGTGGCCGTGGTTATCGCTTTGCGTTGGAGCGCACTAACTCTAACGACTCATGAATTCGATCTCCGTCCGCCTGCTGTTAGCGGCGGCACTGCTTATGGCAGTATTTATTGGTGTTACCACTTTAGCCATACAACATACAGTTGATCAACGTGCGACCCAGGCACAGCAGGAACGCATGCGTGGTCAAATTTACGCCCTGCTTGGGGTCACTGATGTAGCCGATGATGGCACTATTAAGATTCACGCATCAGACCTACCCAATGGCCTTATGCGACAACCCGCCTCTGGCATTTACGCCGAAGTTCGCGACACCGAATCAAACCAAGTGTGGAACTCGCCGTCTTTAACGACGCCAGTTCCCAACAGCAGCGATGGCGCTATCGGCCAGTGGATGTTCTCAAAAGAACCAGACGCCAACCTGGGGTCATTATTTATTATGCGCTTTGCAGTTGAATGGTTGCTACCGAGTGGCACTACCTCGCCCTACCAATTTGTAGTCGCTGACTCAAGCCACGACTTTGACCGACAACGAAATTCGTTCAACCGGAACCTATGGATCGCCATGCTCACCATGGGTGCGCTATTACTACTTTCAATGGCATTGGTATTAGCCTGGGGCCTAAGCCCTTTGCGCCGATTATCGCTACAGCTAAATGAAATAGAATCAGGTACTCGTGAATCATTACCTGAGAATGTACCGGTAGAACTGCACCCACTGACGAGCCGAATTAACATGCTGATCGCCAGTGAGCGAGGTCGCCAAAAGCGTTATCGACAAACGCTTGATGATCTAGCCCATAGCCTTAAAACGCCTTTGAGCGTACTTAGAAACACTGGCGCTACGAGCGCTACTACCAACACCAATCAAGTGGAGCTAGCAAGACAAGCCGATAGAATGGAGCAAATAGTTAGCTACCATATCAAGCGTGCAGACGCGGGCGCGCAACGACTCTTAACTACCCCTATCTCAGCGGCTGAGCCGGTCGAAAGAATAATTAGATCTTTAAAAAAGGTGTACTACGATCGCGGTATAGAGTTTAGCAATACGATTAATCAAGCCTCTACGATTCGCATCGATGAAGCTGATCTTATGGAAATATTGGGCAACCTACTAGAGAACGCCTGCAAATATGGCGCACAAAAAATCCACTTAAATAGCAGCCGCAACAATGGTGCAGCAATAATCACTATCGATGACAACGGCCCTGGTTTTCCGAAAGATCACAAACACCTGCTACAACGCGGAGCACGTGCTGACACACAGGTAGAAGGCCAAGGCATAGGACTATCAATTAGTCGGGAACTAATAGAAAGTTACGGCGGTAGCCTGCAACTATCAGATAGCCCCCAAGGCGGTGCACGCGTACTAATCAGCCTTCCAACAGGTAAATAAGCCCACTATGTTAGTTTGCGCTGCGTTTGTATAAACTGACTACCGAAGCAATAAACTCTAAGCAAATCGGAAACCTATATGAACGACGCCGTCATTGTCTCTACAGCTCGCACCCCTATCGGCAGAGCATTCCGAGGGTCCCTCAATAATGTAAAATCGCCAACCCTAATGGCGCACGCCATAAAACACGCCGTTGATCGATCAGCCGTCGCCCCTGATGAAATAGACGATGTCGTCATCGGTGCAGTTCTCACTGCCGGTACGGCGGGCAACAATGTCGCCAGACTCGCCACATTGGCTGCAGGATTACCCGCCAGTGTATCGGCACAAACTATCGATCGACAATGCTCTTCCGGCTTAATGGCAATTGCCACAGCCGCCAAGCAAATCATGGTTGATGGCATGCAAGTGTGTGTCGCCGGTGGTCAAGACAACATATCGCAGGTGCAACACAAATACTTTGAATGGATCTCATCAGAGATAGATCCTAATGTTGTGGCGATGTCTGAGCATGCCTACATGCCCATGCTTCAAACCGCAGAAGTAGTGGCAAACAAATACAATGTTACTCGCGACATGCAAGATGAATACGCCCTCGCTTCACAACAAAGAACAGCAGCCGCACAAGAAGCCGGATTGTTTGACAAAGAAATTGTCGCAATCACCGCCACACAAAAAATTGTTGATCGCGAAACCAAAGAAGAATCTTTTAAAGAAGTAACCTTAAGCAAAGACGAAGGTAACCGACCAGGCACCAAGCTAGAAAACCTGCAAGGTCTTAATGCTGTAATTGAAAACGGTTCAATCACGGCAGGCAATGCCAGCCAACTTTCAGACGGTGCATCCGCATGTGTTGTCATGGACGCTAAACTTGCGGAAAAACGCAACTTGGAACCACTAGGCATTTATCGAGGCATGACAGTAGCTGGTTGTGCACCCGATGAAATGGGTATTGGCCCTATTTACGCCATCCCAAAACTACTTAAGCAACATGGTTTAAAAATCAGTGATATTGGGCTTTGGGAGTTAAACGAAGCGTTTGCTGTTCAGTGCTTGTATTGCCGCGATAACCTTGGAATTGATCCTGATCTTTATAATGTTAACGGCGGCTCGATTTCTATTGGGCATCCTTATGGCATGACCGGAGCGCGCACTACTGGGCATGCGCTTATTGAAGGGAAGCGGCGTGGCGCTAAGTATGTTGTGGTTAGCATGTGTGTTGGGGGTGGTATGGGGGCAGCTGGGCTTTTTGAGATAGCGTAGGCTAGCTTTTTTGCCTTGCAGGCGGCTGATGGGTGTGGCGTGGCGTGGCGGCGGCTTGTCGTTTTTACTTGCACTGCCGGCGGCTGTCTTGCGTGGCATGCCCTGCCGGCGGCTTGGTTTCCTGAAAGATGACGAGCGGGTTTTGGGTTGTGTGTTGGTTGTCTTTTTTCAGGTAAGTTGAAAATTAGACTTCTAAGTTCTTAAGTCCCTCGCTTACGCTGGCGGGCTTCCTAAAAGATGACGAGCGGGGTTTGATCATAAGCCTATAAGCCTATAAGCCTATAAGTTTACAATTTAAGATGCTTAGTAATCGGATAATGCATCCGAAATATCAATAAAACGAGTGGTCAAAGTCAAGTCGGGCCCGAGTTTAACTGAGCGTCGCGAACCAAGAGCTGTCAATACATCTCGATGCAAAGAAAACTTACGTAGAGTGCCGACACTCACGAAGTCAGTCGGTTAAACGCGCTTTTTGTTGTTTTTCGAAATCCTCTTCCGTGGGGTCAAAGCGCCAGGGACGGCGCTTTGAGCGCGGTGCACATGGATGTGCCCATAGTTGACAATAATGGGCGCGACCCCTCGGAAGATGATTTCAAAAAATGGCGAAGCCACCCCGAAGGGGCAACAAAGTAGCAAGAAGACTTTTTGCTTACTTTTTGGTCTTTTAAAAAGTAAGGCCGCCGGCAGGGCATGCCGCGCTCGTAAGCCGCCAGCAGGGCATGCATCGCACATCAGCCGCTAGCAGGGCAAGCATCACAATAAGCCGCCGGCAGGGCATGCCACCCACGTCAGCCGCCAGCAGGGCCAGCAGCACACATAAGCCGTCCGCAGGACAATCCAAAGCAACAAGCCACCTGCAAGGCAAAGAAAAACAACCAACCTCCCCACCAGGGGAAAAGCCCCGCAGGGAAAAAAGACTAAAGACGAGAGACCAACACAACCCCATCAACCACCACAACATCAACAAGCCCTTTCTGATCCTGCAGAGCTACAGACTCAAGCTCTATACGATAGCTCCCTGCTTCACGTAGATCATAAGCACGCGAAAGATTGAGTACTGTCTCGCGCTTCTCACCGGCTTCAAGAATGATGTAGTCATCTGCCGTTGGTGCTGCACGCTTAACCATGCGCCC
>CALGKA010000012.1 GCA_937927895.1 uncultured Granulosicoccaceae bacterium
TAGCGAGGTTGTTCCAGGTGCGTGAGATTTTGCCTACTACATGTAGGCGTTTAGTCATTCTAAATAACGACATGTAGTCGGTAAAAGATTGCGTACCTGGGGCGACCGCAGTAGCGTTCGTTTATGGATGGGCACTAGCTAGTGCCCAATCAACCTGCAGCTCACCAACAGGTGGGCCAGCAACACACGATTCACCCCGGAATCGGGAACTACCCGGGCGCCCTGCGTAAACCCTGGCGCTCGCCACCAGAAACCCAATTTAGCGCGCTTTTAAGCGACACCACAGTGACAAGACGTTGAACTCCAAGCAACCTTAGTAGTAGGTGTGGTCAAATGGGAAATTGACGTGAAGTCTCGGGAGAACAATCCATGGCAAAAGTTAAAAACGTACTGATTGGCAAAGGTGAAAAACTCGTCGAGTTACAGCCACAATATGCCAACCGTCACGGGCTCATCGCAGGCGCTACAGGCACAGGTAAAACTGTCACACTACAAGTACTGGCAGAGGGTTTCTCACGTATTGGTGTGCCTGTTTTTCTGGCTGATGCTAAAGGCGATCTTTCAGGTATTAGCCAAGCTGGCAGCGAACACCCTAAAGTAACAGAGCGCGTCAAAGAGATCGGTATCGATGACTTTGCATTCGAAGATAACACCTGTGTATTTTGGGATCTATTCGGTGAGAAAGGCCACCCTATCAGAGCAACCATTTCAGATATGGGGCCGGTATTGTTATCGCAACTACTTGGCTTAAACGATACTCAAACTGGAATCATGAGCGCTACCTTCCGATTTGCAGATGACGAAGGTTTGTTATTACTCGATCTTAAAGATCTCACCACCACGTTAAAGCACATTGGCGACAACGCTAAACAACTTAAGAGCGACTATGGAAATATTAGCTCTTCATCGGTGGGCGCTATCCAAAGAAAATTACTAGAACTTGAAGACAGCGGCGCCGACGAATTTTTTGGCGAACCCCAGCTTGATCTTTGGGATTTAATTCGTGTAGATGCCAATGGGCGCGGCAACATTAATATTCTGGCCGCAGATAAATTAATGATGAAACCAAAGCTCTATGCAACCTTTTTACTATGGTTGATCTCAGAGCTGTTTGAAGATCTACCCGAAGTAGGTGATCAAGAAAAACCACGCTTTGTATTCTTTTTTGATGAAGCTCACCTGCTTTTTGAAGATGCACCAAAAGCACTGGTTGATAAAGTAGAAATGGTGGTGCGCTTAATTCGCTCTAAAGGTGTGGGCATATATTTTATTACCCAGAGCCCACTAGACATCCCGGAAGACGTTTTAGGCCAACTAGGTAATCGCGTGCAACACGCACTACGCGCCTTCACACCAAAAGATAAAAAAGCTGTCAAAGCCACCGCACAAACCATGCGTGAAAACCCTGCCTTTGATTCCGAAGAGGCCATTATGCAACTAGGCGTTGGCGAAGCACTGGTATCCACCCTTGAAGACAACGGTATTCCATCAATTGTTGAACGCACAATGATTCGACCACCCGTCTCACGCATTGGCCCGGCAACAGAATCTGAACGTGCCAGTGCACTAAAAAGCAGCCCATTTGCAGGCCGCTATGACAAAGAAATCGATCGCGAATCCGCCCACGAGATACTCAAAGCCCGCGTGGAAAGCATAGAAGCACCGAAACTTAATCAGTTTCCATCAGCCGCCGAACAAAAGCTCAATACGTTTCCAAGTGCTGCACAAAAAAGCGCCAAAAAAAGCAGCGCTGTCGCCAAACCCAAAGGTAGACAACGTCAAACAGTCACCGAAGCATTAACCAAAAGCGTTGTACGCTCAGTGGGTTCCAGCATAGGCAGACAAATTGGCCGCGGCCTACTTGGTGGTATTATGGGTGGCAGAAGAAGGCGTTAGTACCCGGACACACTAATCCATAGTGCTACGATCTAACTGCAACCAAACACTTAAGCCCGCACAGCACCTAAAGAAAGACACAAATAATTCATGGCATTAATCAGACTGCGCGGCATCACATTATCGTTTGGCCCAGACAAGCTTTTAGACAACGCTGAGCTTGTTATCAACCAAGGTGAACGCATTGCTATCCTCGGTCGTAATGGTCAAGGCAAGTCAACCTTGCTTAAAGTCATCGACGGTGAGATCGAACCTGATGAAGGCGAGATAGTACTCTCTGAAGGCGCTCGACTCGCGCGCCTGCAACAAGAGGTACCTTCCGGTGAAGATGATCGCACTGTCTTTGAAGTAGCCGCCTCCGGTTTTGACGATCATACCGCCCGAGCGCTGCAGCAGATCGAAGCCGATGGCTACACCGACCTTGAAGTAGAAGGCACCGATGTCTGGCGTGCTTCAGCCGATATAAAAAGCATCATTTCAAAACTCAAGCTTGACCCTGAGTCCAAAGTGGCGAGTTTATCCGGTGGTCAAAAAAGGCGTGCAATGCTTGCCCGCGCTTTGGCCGCAGACCCAACTGTGTTACTGATGGATGAGCCAACCAACCACCTTGACATCGACTCCGTTATTTGGCTTGAAGAATTTCTACACAAAATAACAGCTACGCTAGTTTTTGTTACCCACGATAGAAAGCTGATTAAAAGCCTTGCCAATAGAATTGTCGATATCGATCGCGGCAATGTCACCAGCTGGAACCACCCTTACGAAAAATTCTTAGAGCTACGTGCAGATGCACTAGCCGCTGCAGAAACACACGACAAACTATTCGATAAAAAGCTCAAGCAAGAAGAAACCTGGATACGACAAGGCATAAAAGCCCGCCGCACAAGAAACGAAGGGCGAGTGAGAGCTTTAAAAAAACTACGTGACGAGCGCTCACAGCGTCGTGCTAAAACCGGCAACGCTGACATCAATATTCAGACCGATAATAAGTCTGGAAAAATTGTTTTTAAACTTGAGAAAGTCAGTAAAACGCTCAGCGATAGAAAACTCATTAGTAATTTTTCAACCACGGTTATGCGTGGCGACAAAATTGCGATCATCGGTCCAAATGGATCTGGCAAAACTACATTACTCAAATTAATTCTCGGTGAACTAGAGCCCGATGAAGGCGTCTCTTCACATGGCACTAACCTGGACATTGCCTACTTTGATCAACTACGCGCAAAGCTCGATGAAAAAAAATCTGCCGCCGAAAACGTTGGCGAAGGCGCAGACTTCATTGAAATCAATGGCGAACGCAAGCACATAATGGGTTACATGCAAGATTTTCTGTTTGACCCGGAACGCGCCCGAGCGCCGATAAACAAATTATCAGGCGGTGAAAGAAACCGACTGTTACTAGCAAAACTGTTTACCAAGCCTGCCAATGTATTGGTACTGGATGAGCCCACCAACGACCTTGATGTAGAAACCCTCGAACTACTTGAGTACACCCTACTCTCGTTTACCGGCACAGTACTAATGGTAAGCCACGATCGGGAGTTCATTGATAACATTGCTACCAGCACTATCGTGCTTGAAGGTGAGGGTAGACTTTCAGAATACGTAGGTGGCTACTCTGACTACTTAAAGTATGCTGCAAACAACGCCAAAAACAACAAGCCAGCCGCTAAAGGCAACAACAAAAATAGCAATAATAAAAGCGCCAAGACTGAAAATAAATCAGTTGCTGCAAAGCCAGTGAAGCTAAGCTATAAAATCCAACGCGAGCTCGACGAGCTTCCAGCCAAAATTGAAACGCTAGAAGAACAAAAAACCGCTATTGAAGAGCAACTCGGTGACCCGGCGGTTTTTAAAGACGCTGAAAAAATGCAGGTAGCGCAAAACGCGTACTCTGAAAACGCCGACAAATTGACTACGGCTTATGCGCGCTGGGAAGAATTAGAGAAGCTAGCCAATCCAGAGTAGAAAAGAACCTACGCAAGTATCAGAGAATTACGGTTTATACCGGACCACCTCTGTGAAGTCACCTCGAACATACAGAGTAACTGTCAGGTCTTGCTTATCTCTATTGCGCCAAAACCAACCATGAACACCGTCAAAGGCCGCTATTAGCAAACCTTCATCACCCTCTTTGCCACGCCCTTTTGCATAGCTTGTGGACTCACCCTTCGCATCACCTTCACCATCGCCGTGAAGATCATAATTTGCACGTCCACCCGATGCCACCCATAAATACTCAACTTGCGCACCGACGTTCATTCTTAGTTTTATTTCTACACCTTCACTGGGTGCGAGAACAAATTCAATTTGCTCCTGCCATTCTTTCACTGCAGGCTCTGCTGCATATGCACTCTGAATGAATACACTAGAGAGTGACGCAAAGAAACCACTATTGCCTATAACGCCATTGCTTGAATGCTCATCAGCTTTAGCCTCTTCATCCAAATGGTGTCTTATCTCTCCCATTTGGGTTAAGCCTAACAAACGCCCTATACCGGTAGGGTCTATTGCATATTCAGCGGGTAACACCACAGTAACCAGTATAACAACGGCCGCAACGGCGGCAATTATCGTAGACTTTAAAAGTTGAGCCTTACTTGGTAGCTCATCAATGTTCGGATTGTTTGCGTTATACATGCTTAAACTCTTTAATTTTCTCAAGAATAGAAATAGCCAGTCAATTGCAGACCGAGTAACACAAAGCCTGCACACATCATGAATACATTTGCGTTATAAGCATGTTTCCAGAAACCCGCGGTGCGACGCCAAAACCCCATGGCAATCAGAATCAGGGAAAGTGCTGCCAACTGGCCTAATTCTACACCGACGTTAAAGGCGACTAAATTAACCAGCAAGCCGTATTCATCTATACCGTAGTCTAAAACCTTGGTTGCTAAACCCAGCCCGTGAAACAAGCCAAAAATAAAGGTAGCCTTCCTGGTGTCTGGCTGCACACCAAACCAACGCTTAAATGCACCCAGATTATCTAGCGCCTTATAAATAATTGACAAAGCAATGATGGCATCAATCAAGTAGGCGTTAACACCCCATCCGAAATATACCCCTAGCATCATGGTGACGGAATGACCGATCGCAAATAAAGTGACATAAATAGCGATATCACTTAACTTATATAGAAAAAAGATAACACCAAATAGAAATAAAATATGATCGTAACCGGTGATCATATGCTTCGCACCAAGGTACATAAAAGGGCCAATATGAATTCCCCATACTTCCTGGATGTAGCCTTTATCACCTTCAGCTACCGCATGAGCCATAACTAACTGACAGCACAAAAGTGACAGTAATCCGCTTTGCAACATCCTTTTAATTGTTAAAGTAAAAACACGCCCCAACATTGCGTTAATACTCCGAACGAATATAGCGTGCTTCAAGATGCTCTATTAAGGCATCAGCACTGCTGCCTGCAGCTGTGGCGCTTTGCATAAGTTCTTGCGACTGAAATGCACAGCCTTTTGACCAGATCTTTTCTTGCAGCCAATTTCTTATAAATTGCACATCACCTGTCTTAAGGTGCTCTTGCCAATCGGGATGATCTTGTTTTATTTTTGCAAAAATCTGAGCGGCATTGGCAGCACCGATTGTGTATGAAGGAAAATAACCAAACGCACCGTCAGTCCAGTGGATATCTTGCATACAGCCATTGGTGTAGTCGCCCTTTGTATCAACACCAAGCAATGCTTGCATTTTTTCATTCCAAAGCTCTGGAATATCGTCTACTTCGATCTTGCCATTGATCAGATCACTCTCTATTTCATAACGCAGCATTACATGCAACGGATAAGTAACCTCATCAGCTTCTACTCTGATTTTTCCGGGCTCCACGTGAGTGCCTAAGGCCCAGAGTTCATCTGCACCGAGATGTTTTGCAGAAGGCATTGATAGGTGAATTTTGTCTGCCATAAATCCCATAAATGCCTTTGAGTAAAACACTTGCTTTTCAAACAATAAGCTCTGGCTTTCATGAATACACATATTGCGTGATTCACCTATTGGAAGACCGCGCCACTGCTCGGGCAATGAGCCTTCATAACTAGCATGCCCCGCCTCATGTGCGGTACCTGCTAACGCCTCTAAGAATGCACCTTCGTTATAACGGGTGGTAATACGTGAATCACCGGCGCTGCCCGTGCTAAACGGATGCATACTTTGATCTAACCTGCCGGCAGTGAAATCAAAACCTAACGCATCGAGCATTTGTTTATTTATTTGCAGCTGCTGATCGATCGGGTACTGACCTTTTTCAGAAACCGATAAGCTACCTTGTTTGTCCATAACCCGTTGCAACAAATCTGGCAACACTGTGCGCAGTTGCGAGAAAACAGAATCGATCATCGCTTCAGTATCGCCATGGCAATGCAAGCCAAGCATCGCTTCATACGGTGTAGTGGCGGAGCTTGCTGATTGCCTAAGCTGCGCTTCTTGTCGGGATAATTCAACTACTGGTTTGAAGTTCTTAACAAAGCCCTTCCAATCGTTGTTACGCCGTTGCGTCCGCCACCCCATCTCACAGGCCGAGCCTGCTACAATTTGCTCTTTTACAAGCTCCGCGGGAAGGCAATTGGCATTGCTCCATACTCTTTTCATTTCCCGCACACTGGCGGTAAATTCTTGATGACCTTCCAGCACAACACCATCAAGTGCTGCTAACCAGTCAGCGACTTCAGGTGCTGTAAGCTTGCCATGACTAATACCTGCAAGCTCTGCTATTGACTCAGAGCGTGACTGGCTGCCCTGGGCTGGCATCATGACCATTTGATCCCAATTTAGATAAGTGATCGCATGATTTATTCGATCAAGCTCTTTGAATCTTTCACAGAGGTTGTCGTAGGCCGAGTTTGATTGCATTGCTGTTCCCGAGAATCTAATCTTAAATAGACAATAGGTGCGAATGCGCTAAATTAACAGTTTCAAACAAGTAAAAAGAATGGGTGGGGCAAATAGTTAAGAAAGTACTATGCGCAATAGATAGAATCTTCTGCCCAACGGTGGATAACCACAGGCCGCTCTGCTGCTAACCGGACTCGCGCCTCTTGCCATAAGGTTCGCCACTGCTCAGCGTTCACATTGACCGTTTCCGGATGCTTGCGGCTCCTGACAACAAAGTCTGGAAACATTGGTCTGCCAGTAGCATGACCGGTAACGTTGTATCGAAGATCAAAACTCCAACGGATGGAGTCACTGTTATTCACACGGGAACTATGAATAGTGTTCGGATGAAACAAAATTGCACCACCTGCTTTCACCGGTAGGGCTACCGCATCGTCCACATTAAATTCCTGTGTTGGAATACTAAGCTGCGGTGAAGGGCAGTGGCGCAACATATTAAATTGATGGCTATTGGGAATCACTTGCAAACATCCGTTCTCAAGCGTTGCATCAGTGATGGCAACCCACACGGTAACCATTTCAGTGGTATCTGCCGACTCTAATGTTACAGCACGATCTTGATGCCAATCCGTACTAGTAATATGTGCTCGCACTTCATCGTTATAGAGTTCCGTTGCGGGTGGTTTAATACGCACATGTTGGATCGGGTTTGAGGTGATCTCAGGGCCAATTAATGATTCAACTGCGCTAAGCAATTGCGGACTGGTTATTAAATTAAAAATCGCAGGCCCTGCATGGAACGGTGTATCTGGTTCTATATCACCCGGGGGCAACGAGATATCAAGTGGCTGGAAGTAATCAAGCCCGGCGTCATAGGCTGCACGTATTCGCGCCTCAAAGGAATCGATCGATTTATCATGCTTCAGTAAACCTTGCGTTGTCCAGTCTGTACAAAGATCACTCAATAGCTTCTCGTATTCGGCTATGACCGCCTTAAGCACCTGCACCTCTACTATATCGTCAACTACTAAATAGCCGTTTTCATTAAATTGCGATAGTTGCTTTGCACTTAACATGGTCCCTCCTTAATGCACCTTAGCGCGCAGACATTATGCAGTGTTAACACGAGTCTGATTTCAGTGTGCCTGCAGCAATCATTACTCGCAAGTAACGTAATGAGCATTAGCTTTAGGGGTTAAGATAGAGAAATTCGTTTGACTGGCTTTTTACAGACGAAAAAAAGGGCGCCGAGGGACGCCCTGAAATTTCACGCACATTTTATTATTATTAGTATTACCAGTCGTGGCTATACAACACGCCACCTTCCATCGTCGCTTCCGGACCCGCTATATCCAGACCGACAGAAGACTGCAAGCACTGCGCTGTGCTTATCTGCGCGAAACCACTTTGGTTTCGCTTTTTCTTGATATCTAAATCCGCTCAACTCACAACGAAAATGGAGGAAGGTCTCCGCCGTGTCTCGAGCAGGGGTCCACTTTAGTTTCCAATTGAGAAAAAAACAACACCTGTATCAATATATTTCCAATTTGTTTGATTATTGCAACACTCGCAAATTCATTAATATATCTATTAATATCAATAAGATAAATATAAATAACCTTGAATTATTACCGCTGGAGCTAACCGCTGTGTAATTTAATTGACACAGCCATGGCGTAATTTTACTACTTCCACGCTTTAGGGATAATGCTTGGAAGGGCTCAAATAACCCTTTAACCAGCAGTCGGTTACACGCGTATAGCAAATCCGAAGCATCACACCAGAAAGTCCCTCGCTAACGCTAGCGGGCTCCCAAAAAAATGACGAGCGAATTTTGATTAAGAGCAGCTCGATGCGCTCGCAAGGAAGCCCGCCAGCGTAAGCGAGGGACTTAAGAACTGTGAAGTTTAAATTAATCTCCAGCTACAAAAAAAACTGAAACGCACTTACGGAATAGATGAGCTACAAGGCAGTTCTCAGCCAATCAAACGCTACCAGATCTTCGAATGCATCCCTGGAACCGCTGCCCGTTTAGAATTACGCTAAAGTACCTTGTTACTGCATCTACCGTTAGGCTATAAAGGCTCAATGTATAGTTGATCGCCTTCAAGACGTATCTGTACAGGACAATTTTTTATTTCCTCAGGAATTTCCTCTAGTACTTTATAGTGCCCTGCCACTGATACCAATTGAGCTTCAAGTGCTGAACAATATATTCGCGCACTTGTATCACCATGAACACCGCATAACGCACGGCCACGCAAGGTACCGTAGACATGAATATTGCCATCAGCAATCAGTTCAGCATCGGGGTTGCATTGCGACAGCACTATGAGATCACCGGCCTCTGCCGTACATTGCTGGCCCGCACGAACCGGTGTATCGATCACAATAGATCTACTTTGCTCACGCAGCCGCTCAAGTTTTTCGGTCTCTTCCTTCGTGCGTTCAGCACTACCTGATGCAGCCAATTCAACTATCGGAACACCTATATTCTGAAATTTTTCGCGCAGTGATTCTTCAATGCCGCGTACCGCCACGGGCAAAAGTTGTTGTTGCCTAACCATTTTGAACAGCGAGTTAAAGTCAAAATTTTCAGTGATAGATACGTTCGCAAAATCTACAATGACGGGTGTATTTTTAAAAAACGCAGGCGCTTGCGAGACGCGCTCTGTTAGATCAGTGTTAATAGATTTTAAATCACTGACTCTCAACACAATTGACATCAAGGTGTACATGTTGCCTTTGATATCAATAGCTTTTCTGGTGTTGCCGTTAGCAACACTTTTTTCTATAGCACTGTCGGTGGAGTTTTCCGTCATAGGAGAGCAATAGAAGGCTTTGAGTTTATGGGACCGCCACTCTGGCACGCTGATCTTACAATAATGATATCACCGCCCACCTGGCTACAAAACGGTTTCCATACCTGAAAACGCCGGAATCGAACAAAGCCATTCAGTGTTTACGATTCAATACAGCGTTGGCTTACTATTGGTAAGCACGAGAAAAAAGCAAGGCAAACGGGAGAGGAATACTAAACAACAGACAAATCGGCGCTGTCAACTGCCGGCATAACGCCGACAGCTGAGACACTACCTATTAGTCACGCGAGGTCACTTCTAGTAGGTGATAACCAAACTGTGTTTTCACAGGGCCATGAACTTCACCAACCGCTTCATTAAAAACTACTTTATCAAATTCAGGCACCATCATTCCTGGACCGAATGAACCCAGATCACCACCTTGCTTACCTGAAGGACAACTAGAGTGCTCTGAAGCTAGCGCTGCGAACTCAGCACCGTCTGCAATTTGTTTTTTAAGGTCAAGGCATTTTTCTTCTGAATCAACCAATATGTGTCTTGCTGTAGCTTGTGACATGTAAAAACTCCTATTAATTTAAGGGAATAAATAAAAATAGATTAGACAAAATAAGGGGTAGTTTTTTAAAGAGCGATTAGGCTCGGCAATAATGAAACTAATTTACTGACAGTCACCAATAAAGGCAGTCGATACGGAATATTCGACCCCTTTGGTTTAAGCTTGCGCAATATTTGCGCAAACCAATCTATGACATACCAGGCTTCCAAACACCAGACGCCGAAGCCATCTGTTGTTCTGATTGCTGTCGCGATACATCGTCAGATACTTGCGCCGCAAATGCCATTAGTTCCTCTAGCACTTCCCTTTTCTGCGGCTCTGGCATGCCTTCCTGGCCCAATAAAAAACCAATGATAGCGCTCAGGTATTGCGAGGCGACTCCCGGATCTTGGGCAGCTGGGTCGTGTTGCGACAATACTTGCCTGATATCTGCAACAAATTTTCCACTGAGTTGAAGTTGTGACATGCCAACACTAAATATTTATGAAAGAATTCTAAGGATATCAGAAATGCGTACGACTCGCGCCACAGGACAGTAAACTACTTAGCAAAATACCCTGCTCTGCACGGCATTCACAATCAATTACAGTCGCTAACCACCCATAATCGAGGTCCGCTTGAACATTCAATCAATAATCCAATCAAAAATTGAGGCAGCACTTCAAACCACCGTGCTTGAAGTTGAGAATGAAAGCCACATGCATAGTGTTCCGGCGAATTCCGAAACTCATTTTCGTGTGGTACTGGTCAGTGAGGACTTCGATAGCAAACCGTTAATTGCCAGGCACAGGCAACTCAACAAGCTATTGGAAGAGGAACTCAACGGTGGCGTACATGCGCTTGCTTTGCACACCTATACACCAGCAGAGTGGCAAGCACGCGGCGAGTCTGCAAAGGCATCACCTGAGTGTCGTGGTGGCTCGGCAGCAGAGTCAAAGTAGGGGAAAGTCTAATCACGGGGCAAAGCAAGATGATCGCCCTGGTGACCACCACCAGCATTCGATTTGCGTTAGCCGGATTGAGATAACGCAGGCATACGCAACTGCAAACGCGTGACAGCACCGTTGTTGAGCAACCACTGTGACACCACTGTATTAAACAACACCGCTTGAACATAAGCTCTCGTTTCATCAAACGGGATAATCTCAGCCCATACGTCTGCAGCCATTGTTTGTTTTGGAATCCACTTATTTACCCGGGACGGGCCTGCATTGTAAGCAGCAGAGGTAAGCACAATATTGTTGCTAAACCGGCCGGATAAGTAATCAAGATACTTAACGCCAAGCTTAATATTTAAGTCACCTTCAATGAGCTGCCACTTTGGCGCTTTAATACCAAGCACTTTACCCATTTGCTTTGCGGTCGCCGGCATCAACTGCATGAGTCCGACTGCGCCGGCAGATGATTTTATATCGGCTATAAACAAGCTTTCCCTACGCATCACACCGTAAATAAATTCTCGCTCTACCGAGTATTCTTCTGACATACGGTTAACTGTACTTTCAAACGGTGCAGGAAAAAGCGCCTCAAGGGCACCGCGCTCACCAGCGGATATCATGGCGGCAAGCGCCCGATCATGCCAACCAACGCTCTGTGCCACAAAAGATGCAGCAATATACTTTTCTTTAGCTGCAGTCTTTAGTGCCTGATTCCATTCGCGCCGCCCTTCCCACGATATATCGACTAAAAAATATTCTATCGCGCGGGCAATTTGCGCTGAGTTGGCCAACGCCTCTACCTCTGCAGCACTCACTACAGGTTGATTCATATTAAACGAGTAGTTTTTTCCAAGCTTGTCAGCAGCAAGAAACCCATAGTAGTCAAAACGATCCGCTATGCCTTCGTATGCCTTTACAGCAGCCAACTTAAACCCTTGCTGCTCTAAACATCGCCCACGCCAGTAATTCCAACGAGACTCTTGCTGCTCTTTTTTGGTCAATTTTTCAAGCATTGCCAGACAGCGAGCCCAGTCTCCAGCTTGCAGTGCCAAACGCACACGCCAGAATCGAACATCACGATCAGCCTCCACCCGATCGAGTAAACCTGCAGCTTCAGGCAGATCGCGCTTTGCCGCTAAGACCGCGTATTTTGATAGCGTCTCATGAGTACGCTTATTACTAAAGCCAAAGCGTTTGGCATTCGCACGCCAAAACGCATGTGCCGCGACTAAATCTTTGCGCGCCCATCGCTTTAATAATTCAATAGCCATCTCTTGGTGATGAACAGAATCACCACGGACAGTTTTAGATGGCAGAATTTTTTCAGGCTTTTTTACACCTTCAATCCAGGCGGTAACCGTTCGCCGATCACGCTTATTAAAATACTTAAGGAGCTTTTCTGTTTGCTTTACATCACCACGCTTCAGCAGTGCGACGGCACGACTCCAAAGCGCACCAGTAGGCACATCGGGTACTGTTGACAACAACATAGCGAACGCTTCATCGCATCTTTTGGTGTGGCGCGAGACATCAGCCCACAACACACTGTTAGACTTATCAAACTTTATCGCGTTGCCCGCTTTGAACCCTGACATTAGATCATCACAGGGGTGAACCGGGACGTTATCGCCCTTAGAAGCTTGGCGGTAGTCTTGCCAACGATCAAGCTTAGCACTGCGATTTTTAATCGCACTGAGTAGTTTTCGGTGCAAACGCTTATCGTGAGTAAACTGATTTACCTGCTCAAGCATTTGCCCGGGTTTTGCGTGTAGATTGATCTCTTTTTTTAATAACAAAAAATCCAGGTAATCAGCCAACGGATAGTTATTGAGTTCGCTGCGACGAGACTTTACTTCGCTGATCTCACCACTCTCTAGTAGAGCCGTGAGTTGCAGAAACGTTTGGCGCTGAACACTGTAGCGATCTAAAAAAGACGCTGTCTCTGCCTGCACGTGGAGCGGCAGCACAAAGACACACAACAACAGAGAACGCGACAAGAAATTATTTTTGAGCATCTATTCCACGGCTATTGATCAACCACACGAAGCGCCAATTTTCTAATACGTTTTTTGATTCACACTATATTCACGAACTACAATAGTTTCTATAGTCAATCAGTTGGCAGATGCGCGTGGGTTGTTTTAATTATGATATCGTTGCCAGCATAGCAGCGATCGCAACCGTATCAGCTGCGTCAGTTTCGCTTTAGTTTAACAGCATTGGAAAATTTGTGTTCACTGTAAGCCCCTCTAAAAAGCCTTTAATAGACATCGGTGCTAACCTTACACACGAGTCATTTAAAGAAGACTTCAGTGACGTTATAAAGCGTGCACAGAGCGCAAATGTACAGCACCTTGTGTTGACCGGCTCAGACCTTAACGACAGTTTGAAGGCGATAACCATCGCAACTGAAAACCCTTCGTTATTTTCAGCCACAGCAGGCATACACCCACACTATGCTGATCAATATAACGTCGACACAAAATCTAAACTTACAGAATTATTGCAACAATACAATGTATCTGCAGTGGGCGAAACTGGATTAGATTTTTTCCGCGACATTTCACCGCGAGACGTACAAATAGAAAGCTTCATTGCTCACATAGAACTAGCAAAGCAATTCGACAAACCACTGTTTTTACACCAGCGGCACGCGCACGATGCCTTTCTATCGATCTTGAAGGAACACAGAGCATCCCTGAGACACGTAGTGGTCCATTGCTTCACCGATACCGCCGAGGCGATGCAAGATTACTTAGATTTGGATTGTTATATTGGCATTACAGGCTGGATTTGCGACGAACGAAGGGGCGCGCACTTATTAAACTGCGTTGATTCCATACCATTGAACCGGCTTATGATCGAAACAGACGCACCCTACTTGATGCCGCGCAACTTAAGACCAAAACCTAAAACCCGACGCAATGAGCCTTGCACTCTACCAATAGTATTAGAGACGGTAGCTTCAGTCCGGCCAGAAACCGTAGATGCGCTGGCGCAAGCTACCACAGAGAACGCCAAGCGCTTTTTCGGGCTTAGTTAATTTGCAGCTCTGCCCAATTTACCGCAGCTCTGCCCAATTTACATTGGGCCGAGCCAGCATCGCTTGCAGCTTTAACTAGGCGCTAATAATGAATCAAGCTTTTCAAAGATCGCGTCGCGTATGTCTTCTACTTTGCCAATGCCTTTGACGGTGCCAAACTTCGGCGCATTGTCATCTTTGCTTTCACTTAAGTTTTGATAGTAGTTGATCAGCGGTTCGGTTTGTTTGTGATAAACCGATAAGCGCTTTCTGACAGTGGCTTCTTCATCGTCTTTACGCTGTACTAACGGTTCACCGGTAACATTGTCTACACCTGCGACTTTTGGCTGATTGAACTCGAGGTGATAAGTTCGCCCGGACTCCGGGTGCACTCGTCTACCACTGATCCTTTTTACAATCTCTTCGTCGTCAACATCGATTTCTATTACAGCATCGATTTTAATGCCACCTTTTATTAGGGCATCAGCTTGCCCAAGCGTTCGAGGAAAACCGTCTAGCAAGAATCCGTCGCGACAATCGTCATGTTGGATTCGATCTTGAACAAGCTTGATGATCATTTCATCGGGCACTAGCTCGCCCCGATCGATAACGATCTTAGCTTGCTGGCCGACTTCGGTCCCGGCCCTTATAGCCGAACGCAACATATCACCAGTAGAGATCTGAGGAATTTTATATTTCTCGGCAATATATTGGGACTGAGTCCCTTTGCCAGCTCCGGGGCTGCCGAGCAGGATTAAACGCATTGATGAACTTCCAGTAAATAAGTAATTGGTCCGGTGCTGGTGTAGCCATTTGATCAATTCGTTCCGATAAAGGTTGGGATCGGCTCCAGCTATGGTCATAATTATGCAATAGTTCAGCGAGTTATTGTAATGATTCCAGCCCCAACGCCCTCCGAACTGGAAAAGCTACGGCAAGATATTGTCTTTTCAGACAAATTGCAGCAGCAGGCACTCACTTTCCACACCACCTGGGGCCTGTTTTCGCCTCGAGAAATTGATGCAGGCAGCAAATTGCTGCTCGAGCACATCAAAGTAGACAAGAACACAAAAGCATTAGACATGGGCTGTGGTTATGGCGCGCTAGGCTTAACGCTTGCCTCGATGTGCCCAGACGGCTCAGTCACTATGGTAGACAAAGACTATGTAGCGATCGAATACTGCCGTAAGAATGCCGACGTCAATGAACTCAGTAACACCGATATATTTCTGAGTAATGGACTCAATCAGGTTGAGGCGTCCGATTTTGATTTAATCGTGACCAATCTACCGGCCAAGTCAGGCAAAGAGCTATACCAGCTCATGTTCCATGACACTCACCAGAAACTGAAGCCCGGCGGTACTTGTTACATTGTGACTATCAACGGCTTAAGGCAATTTGTGAAGCGCCATTTTATGGATATTTTTGGCAATTATAAAAAGCTTAAGCAGGGGGCGGTGTATACCGTGGCGATGGCGACAAAAAACTAAGTCACTCATGGCCCCAGCAAAGAACATCCTACACAAAAAAGGGGCTAACGCCCCTTTTCTGTCACAACGGTTTAATAAAAACTCTCTATCGAAGCTTCACACTTAGCGAATCTAGAGTTTCCATCGTTACCCCACCACGAGCCAAGCCCGCAGAACGCTGATAACCTTCTACAGCCGTGAGTGTAGAACTACCCAACACACCATCGACATCACCCGGGTTAAAACCTTTGGTCTTAAGCGCTTGTTGTAAGCGCGCGATAATGTCCTGGTTGACATTGGTCTCACATAGGATCGGTTGCCAGTTAAGTCTCTCAGCAGAGACTTTGACGCGTTTAGTCACCGTTTGAAACTCAGCAGGAAGATTAATACGCTGCTCGCTCGCTGGTTGAACCATCTTGCGCACTTTAATAGTCGTGTACTCTGCAGGGCTGGTAGCTTTGCGAACTTCAGCTGGTCGATCAACCACTTGCTTACGAATAGTTTTGAACACAGGGGGCACGTCTACTGCACGTGATGATGCTGGAGACTTTACAATCGTGCGATTAATCGTTTTATAGGTCGCAGGCTCTACCACTAAACAAAGAATCTCACCGGTCGTGTTATCAACCCGTTCTATTGGGCCACGGCCTTTTTTCCAGACAGTCTGCTCCGGTCGGTCAAGCACACGCTCTGAGACAGTCTCATACGTCGCAGGCACAGGCACTAGTCGGGTGCTAGCTGGCTCAACCATAATTTTTTCTTCCACCCAACGATAAACCGCGGGTACTACTTGAATGGATTCCGCTGCTTCTTTGGTTAGAACGCGCTCTTCCACCCACTCATATTTGGCTGGAATGATACTGACTTTTTCACTCGCCTCACGCTTCACGACCTTTTCACTGATCGTGTCGTATTTGGCTGGAACTAATACTTTGGCGTAGCACTCACCAGGCCGGGCATCCGGCGGGTAGAGGCTTAGGTTGTTCTGGCTCACATCCTGAGATTCAGCAACTCCGGTAGCAACTAGCGCAAACGCTATTGCAACCCCCAATTTATGTAAGTTTATAGATGACATATCAACAATCTCTTATTGGTTGTTTTGGCACTGCGTAGCTCACAATCTAAATGTTGCGATACTGTTATGTGCATTATGTCGCAAAACTTACCGGTTTGTCACTCTAGTATCAAATTATTTTCAAGTTGATACACATTTATGACATTCGCATCTTGGCGAAGGCCTCTGGATCCGCCAGTTCGCCGGTTTCAGGATCTAGCTCTGGATACGGCAAGCCGTGAGTATCGCAGTACACTGCCTCTTTTCGACGGTACCATTTGAACAAAGTTCGCTGATAAACCTCTGGATCCAGGCGGCATGCCGTGTAATAACCCGCCTCCTCTCGCTGACGCTGTGCCTCGGTTAGCACAATCGCTGCAGCCACAGATACGTTATAAGACTCAACCATACCCTGCATCGGGATGCTGACATGTGCATCTGCAAGATCAGCCGCCTCTTCACTGACACCAAATAATTCAGCACCAAAGAGCATTGCGGTTTTTTGGCAGTAATCGTTTTGCCTAAAATTGCCTGAACGCGCGCTCTTGTGCACGGCCACAATTCTAAACCCATCGCGCTTTAACGACTCCATGGTGGGCTTAATTTGATGATGCACAGATACATCCAGCCATTTGTCACTGCCCATCGCAATACCGCTTCGCGCCCTGAAGGTTTCATCTTCGGGCATAACCGCATGCAAACTAAACACACCAGTAGCGTCACAGGTTCGCATTATCGCGGACACGTTATGTGGCTTATGCATGTGATCAGTGATCACTGCAAGGTCAGGTTGACGCCTATCGAGACAAGCTTTTATTTTGTTAAATCGTTCTACAGTCACAAACAGCCTTCAATTATTTCAACTAGCGCACAATGCGTTGCTTCCGGTTTTTCAGACATCATCATGTGGCCGCAGTCGGGAAGGCATATTTTACGGGCATTGGGAAATGCCTCAAGCACTTTCAACGCACCTTTTACGGGTGTCATTTGATCAAGCTCGCCAAGAATCAACCCCACAGGGCATTGTACTTTTGCCGCTGCTTCAAAACCTGCCGTGTAGTCTTTACACGCTTTGAGATCGGCATACATTACACCGTCTGCTGCGTTTTCAAGTAGACGCTCACCCAGGTTTTGCGCAGAGATACCTGCTATTGGGTTATTGCCCAGTTGTGCGCCATAGCTGTGACCGAACAAAGAAACAATATCTACCGATAAGTGATCGTTATCATGCGCAGCATTTAGCAATGCATCGCCAACCCCCATAGGCACTGCTGTACCAAGCATTGCCAAACACTTTATATTCGGCAACCTGGAGGCCACATCTAATGCCACCAATGAACCCATACTATGGCCAACAACATACACAGATTCTACCAAGTTGAGTGACGTTAGAAGCCGCACTATAAACTCAGCATTTTCTTCTATGCTATTTAATACCTGCCCACCTGTTAGGCCATGACCAGGCAAATCCAGTGATACAACGTTGTATCCCGCTTTAGCCCAGTACCTGGCATATAAAGTCCAAACCGTATGATCAAGTGCCGCACCGTGTATAAAAACCATAGTGTCTTGCTCTGATTGGTGGTCAGCACCACCGGTATAGCAATACACTTCATAGCCCTCAAATTTCACCCTCATGCTTTTACACCTTTTTGAGCAGCGCGTAAGCCATTGGCCAGGTCATCAATAAGATCACGTTGATCTTCCAGTCCAATTGAAAGCCGTACCAATCCTTCCGAAATACCTGCTTCACGCAAGGCCGCTACATCCATTCTGCTATGAGTAGTGCTGGCCGGATGAATCACCAGTGATTTCGCATCGCCAACATTTGCAAGATGTGAAAACAAATTGAGTTTATCAATAAAGCGCTTGCCTGCTTCACGACCACCGTTTAATTCAAAACTAAATACAGCAGTGGTACCGTCAGGCATAAGTTGCTCGGCTAGTTTGCGATCAGGGTGATCAGGCAACTCCGGGTAGGCAACACTCTTAACGGCTTCGTGTTCGGCAAGATAAGCCACCACTGCACGGGCATTTTCTATATGGCGCTGCATGCGCATAGATAAAGTCTCACAACCTTGCAGCAAATAAAATGCATTAGCCGGGCTTAAGCTTGCACCAAAATCTCGCAAGCCTTCTTTACGCGCACGCATGACAAACGCTGCGGGGCCGAACTCTTCAACGAAATTCATGCCATGGAATCCATCATAGGCTTCAGACAGCTGAGTAAATTTTCCAGAACCTGCCCAATCAAAACGACCAGAGTCAATCACACAGCCACCAACAGCGACACCATGACCACCAATAAACTTAGTTAAAGAGTGCACGACGATATCAGCACCATGGTCCAGGGGCTTAAACAAACAAGGTGGAGTAAGCGTTGAGTCAATGACCAACGGCACTTTTGCATTGTGGGCAATGCTTGCAATTTTTTCTACATCGAGTACTTCACAACCCGGGTTGGCGACAACCTCGCCAAAAAAGAGTTGCGTGTTATCACGTATCGCATCTTGCCATTGCTGTGGATCTTGCGGATCAACAAACGTTGTTTCTATTCCAAAACGCGGCAACGTATAGGCAAGCAAGTTATGCGTGCCACCATACAGCGCGCGCGATGCAACAATATGCGCCCCGGTGTTTGCGAGGGTCATTATGGCAAGATGAATAGCCGCCATTCCGCTCGCTGTGCAGACTGCTCCCACTCCACCCTCAAGGGCTGCCATACGTTCCTCTAACACAGCGACCGTAGGGTTGGAAATTCGCGAGTACACATGCCCTGCACGGCCTACATTAAATAACGATGCAGCATGATCGCTGTCTTTAAAGACAAAAGAGGTACTCTGATACAAAGGCGTTGCGCGGGATCCAGTACTTGGGTCGGGCCGTTGCCCGGCGTGCAACATCAAAGTGTCAAAACCGATATGACGTGGCATAAGAAAGAATCCCATAAATAATCTAGTTGAATGACGCACTGAATGCACCCACCAGGGGTATCACTGACAATGGACGGTTCAGCACGGCAAGGAGGGCATCAGGACAAATCAATTCCCGACGACCAAATTTACACTTGCGACAAGCGTTAAGTTTATCAGATGTAAGCACTGATTCGACTGGTGCAAAACGCCAACTTCCCCTACACTCGCGGCGTCGATACAACTTACAGGCAAGGTCATGTCAGCAGCAATACAGAAAGTCGCCGTAATTGGCGCAGGCACTATGGGCGCCGGAATAGCCGGACTTTGCGCCGCCACAGGCGTTGAAGTGATTTTGCTGGATTTACAAACAGAGACATCGCAAAAAGCGATCGAACGCTTAACTGGCGGCAAGCGACCTGCCATCACAGAAGAACAAGCGAAACTTATTACTGCAGGTTCACTTGAAACCGACCTGCAAACGGTTGAAGACTGCGACTGGATCTGTGAAGCGGTGGTTGAAAACCTACAGATTAAACGTGATCTTTTCAGCAAGCTGGAAGCGGTAAGAAAAGATGGTTCACTGCTCACCACTAATACATCTGGCATTCCGCTGAAAGATATCTACGCCGACATGCCTGCAAGAATGCAACACGATATTGCTGTCACACACTTTTTTAATCCTGTCCATGTAATGAAACTGGTAGAGCTAATCCCAGGTAGTAAAGCGGATCCATCGGTCACTAAAAGACTAGCTGAATTTCTATCAGGCCCATTAGGCAAAGGCGTTGTATATGCCAAAGACACTGTTAACTTTATTGGCAACCGCATTGGATGCAACTGGATGTTATCGGGCTTACACAAAGCGGCAGAATCTAATCTTTCAATCGAAACTGTCGATGCACTCATGGGTAAGCCAGTAGGTCTGCCACCCACAGGTCTTTACGGATTAATCGATTTAATCGGTTTAGATGTCATGGACTTTGTTGCAAAAAACCTTGATCAAAACTTACCCACTAATGATCCAGGGCGTGAGTTTATTAAGATGCCCGCACCAGAACTTGCCATGCTTAAAAATGGACAGCTTGGGCGCAAAACCGGTGGAGGTTTTTATAAGCTAAGCAAATCAGAAAGCGGCGAAAAATCAATGGAAGTATTTGACCTGCAGTCACAAACCTGGAGACCCATGTCACCCGCTTCACTGGATAACGAGCACATGGATATTGCCACGTTAATGTTCAGTGATGATAACGAGGGAAAATTCGCATGGGATCTAATCGGTTCAACCCTCGCCTACACCAACTCACTAGTGCCTGAAATCTCTGACGACATAGTCAATGTAGACCGCGCTATGCGCTGGGGCTTCGGTTGGGCACAAGGCCCTTTCGAGCTACTAGATGCAATAGGCCCTAAAAAATTCGCCGAAAAGCATGCAGCAAACGGCGGCACAATAGACGGCATGCTTAAAGTTCTACAAGACAGCGGCAATGATACTTTTTACAAAGGCAATACCTACCTAACAACAGCCGGTAATTACGAAGACATACCAGCCGAGTAAGCAACAAGCTAGATATAATCAGCTAGTGCCCATCCATAAACAATGCGTAGCGAGGTTGTCTCAGGTGCGTGAGATTTCGGCTACCACATGTGGGCGTTTAGTTGTTCTAAATAACCACATGGGGTAGTCGAAAGATTGCGTGCTTGAGGCGACCGCAGTAGCAGTCGTTTATGGATGGCACTAGCTAACAGCGGGCTTGCAAGAAGCCCGCTTACTTCATTCAAACACACACATCCCACTTCCACCACGTTGCACACCAGGGTTAAACCAATGTGCGTAAAACCATACCGATTGCCGCTACTGCACAAAGTGCCAAGTGCTGTAAAAAGCCAGCGCAACCCATCAGCGTCTGTTTAATGAAAGTGCTCAGTTAACGCCGTACTCTTCTGAACGCGCAGCGCGCATCATGTCATATAGCGCTTTCAACACATCACTGCGATAGATAACACCGACTACTTCTTCGGCCTCATCTCCGGTTTTGGTCACCGGAGCATAGTTAGTATCATGCTCATTTAAAAACTGGAGGGCGGCGAGTAAGCTTGTGCTGTGCGGAATAGCATGCTCAACGTTATTCATCGCAGTCTCACAAACAGCATCGCGATCTTGCACCATGCCAGCCATAAGCTCATCGGTCGATAAACTACCAATAAACTGATTCTCTTCATTCATCACAATAGCGATGTATCGTCTGTGTGCATACATCGAAGATTCAACCGCAACCAGTGCTGCATCTGCTTCTACTCTTATAAAATTCTGCGTGACAAATTCATCAATCGTTTTAGTTCTAAGTAAACCCTGGTCGCGCCCAGTATTAAGATTTATACCTCGCTCTGCTAACTGCCAGCGAAAGAATGAACTGTGAGGCATGTACTGCATAAAAGTACTGGCCATAGCCGCTGCAAGCATTACCGCTATAATGAGATCGTAATCGACTGTTAACTCAAAAACGATCAACAAGGTTGAGATGGGAGCACCTAACATGGCAGAGGCAATTGCCGCCATGCCGACTACGGAATACACACCTTGACTGGATAACTGCAGAGGTACAACCAGTTCTATTAAGTACCAATAAACTCCACCAAGCATTGCACCAATAAACAACGCTGGACTGAACACACCGCCTGGCATACCACTACCAAGCGCCACTGCACCACCTAATACCTTGGCTATTAACAGCCCAACCAACAATGCAATAGGTAAGCTTTCATTGAGGGCAAGTGAGGTTCCTTCATAACCTACGCCTAGCGCCAATGGAAAATACATGGCCATTGCACCTATCAATATTCCTGCAATTGATGGCCTTATCCAGACCGGCACAGTTGATTTATCCCATCCGGCACGGCACATCATCATCAAGAAGATAAAACCCTGAACAACAATAGCAGCTACAAAACCCAACAAAGCAAACGCCGGTAACTCCCACAAAGAATCAATCTGGTAGTCGGGCAAACTAAATTCCGGTCGATTACCGTATGCACCATGGCGCACAATGACCGCACCCATCGCGGCAATAACGACTGGTGCGAAAACACTCAGTGCGTAGTAACCAACAATCACTTCAAGTGCGAATATCACACCGGCAATCGGTGTATTAAAAGAGGCAGTCACAGCGGCCGCGGCAGCGCAACCGAGCAAGGTTAAGGATCGATTACGATCAAGGTTAAACCTTTCAGCAAGCCATGAAGTCAGTGACGCACCAATATGAACTGCAGGCCCCTCACGACCTAACGGCGCACCAGAACCCAACGATATAGTCGTGGCTACTGCTGCAGTGACACCGGTTCGAACATCCATTTTACCGGCACGCAGTGCGCTGGCTTCCATCACATCTGGTATACCATGAAAGCGTTGTCCGGGCAGGTGTCGTAGCATAAGACTAATAGCTACTCCACCGAGTATAGGCCCAAAAAAAGCAGACCAACCTGATAGCTTACCCACAAACTGATTTGGATCATCTTCGGCCGAAATACCAAACAGCAACTGCTGCAGAAAACCGACACACTCAATCAACACCACTGTACTGGTGCCAACAAGCAGACCGGTAAATGCCGACAGCAAAAAGAAACCAAAGCGGCTGTTGATAAATTCTTTCATTAATAAGCAGTCAATCAATCAGCCAACATTGACACAGACCGGTTCCACAAGCCTCACAACTGACGATTCTTTAAAAGGTCTCTGATCTCAGAAAGAATCACAATAGATTCTTCAGGTGTCTCTTGTTGACCGCTACGCAACTTGTTAAGCAACTTAATAACTATAAAGATCGCCGCGGCAATGATTATGAAACTGATTAAGGTATTTACAAAGTTACCCCAGTTAATCGTCACAGCACCCGCGGACTTTGCCGCCGCCAATGAGTTATAAGGGGCTGCTGGCGTGCCTTCTTTCAACACTGTGAAGATTGCACTGAAATCTACACCACCAAGCAACATACCTATGGGTGGTAAAATTATATCTTCTACCAAACTACTGACGATAGTGCCAAAGCCCGCGCCAATCACAATACCGACGGCCATATCGACCATATTGCCGCCAAGAACAAAACTTTTGAATTCTTCTAACATCAGCATCCCCCGTGGTGCTTTACACCGTTATCGTTGTTTTTTTGAGCTTACTTTAAACCGTCAGGCCATCACTAATTAATTGCGCAGACAGGCAAGCATAGCAAAACGAAAGCCAGCGCAAACTCACTCGTTTGCAATGTAACAAGGATAGGGCACGTCAGTTATCTGGCAATCGCTGCTGGCAATTACTACTGATATAAGCAGTTCAGCCGAGCTATCTGCTCTCACAGCCATACGAATAATGGAATCCGTTACGCTCAAGTTTACTGAAAGGGGGGAGTGTGTGGTCGTAGGATTTAAAGATGCTTCCACTACGGAAAGCATCTTGTGCGCTAAATCTAGCTTGCAGGTAATGCTGGCTGTTTAGCCGCAGGTTTTACAGGTTTCACTTTGGCAGGGGCAACCGCGGGTGCAACAATCAGAAATTCCCGAATCCGATCGACTGTCTTTATCCCTATGCCTTTAACGTTGACTAAGTCATCAACGCTCTCAAAACGGCCGTTCTTGGTTCGATAATCAACAATAGCCTGTGCTTTTGATTCGCCGATACCTGAGATACTTTGTGCCAGAGTGGCTACATCAGCGGTATTAATATTAACTACTTGGGCGGCGAATGCTGCAAGAGGCAAAACGACCGATAGGAAGGAAACTACAATGGCACTACGAATTAACTTCAACATCTTTACTACTCCGAATTACATTAATAAATACTTCTAAATGCATGATCAGCCAAACTTCTAAAATAGGTTGTACGTTAATTAAACTAATTAACAAGGAACAATAAGCCTAGATTACTTAACTGATCGCGTCTGAAAACATCAAACTAACTGTTAACAGGCGATAAAAATTAACACAGTGATTTATTATTTTTTCGGAATTAGATCACAAAAACAAACGGGAACGAGATGCGCGTCACGCAAGGATCGTTGTCTGGTTCGCAAATTTTATGCGCCTTAAATCAAGCAGTGCTTAAAGAAAATAAAACTACTGAAGAATATTATTCGTTCGTTTCCATTTCAACAATTGGCAAGGAAAGCGTAATAGTTGTACCTTCATTTTCAATACTGGAGGCTGCTACCGTACCACCATGTTGCTTTAACACTGTGGCAACCAAAGCAAGGCCAAGCCCCGTGCCCTGATAATTTTTCTGCACATCAGGGTCTCGATGAAAACGCTGAAAGAGCTTATCTATTCTTGACTCTGGAATACCAATACCCTGATCAATAATATCAGTCACTATCCATTTTTTATCTTTGATCCAGGTTGAAACTATAACCTCTGTGCCTTCAGGTGAGTACTTTATTGCATTACCCACTACATTCACAAACGCACGCTCCAGCAAACTAGAATCCGCTGTTACCCAGACATCTTCGTCGATTTCTTTAGTGGTAAGCGTTATGTTTCGTTGCTTTGCTTGCGGCAGTAATTGATCTTTAGTGCTTTCAACTAAGTTCTCAAAAAAGACCGGCTGTAACTGCTCTACAGAAAGATTTTCCGCACGGGTTAACCCCAATAGATCGTCGATCATTTTAAGGGTTTTGTTTATATTTTTTTCCACTTGAACCAGTGGCGTCACATTTTTATCAGCATCGGCATCTTCGCGCTCTTGCGATACTAAATAAAGTGACGATATAAGTGGCGATCTTAAATCGTGAGATAAATATTCAATCAACTCACTACGCAAACGCTCCGCACGCCTAATCTCACTTAAATCTACTGCGCTGGCTACAATCAATCGCTCTGATAGATCTTCACCCAGCACATTAAAATCTATTACTAATTCTTTCTCACCATGTACAAAATTTAACTGCCAATTACGACCATGCTGCATAATGGAATCAAAAACTTCTTTGTCAATTTGAGCCGGATCTTTACCAAGGCTCACAAAAAAATCAAACACCGTTGTATCTGCTAAATTGATATGTTCAAACATTTCGTCGGCAAGATCATTAAAGCGCAACACTTCACCCACTGCGTTCCAAACCACTAACCCTGCTGGACTACCATTAAATATATTGTCGTTCAGTACTCGCAGTTGCAGCATGCGCTGATTTTGCTTACTCAGACGATCAGCATTGGTTTGCAGGGTCTCTATTGCACCACTGCTGCTATCAGGGCGTTCAATTAACCCTTGTACACGCGAAGTTTTGTCAAGGTAACCACCGAAGCGATCGTTCAAAGCCTCATTGGCAAAACTGTAACCAACAACCAACGGGCTGTTTGAAATATATTTTTTTACTCGCATTTCACCGCGTTCAGACCATTCTTCGGTAGTGATTTTCTCGATATCCGAACGCACTAAAGAGTCACTAGAATTAAAATCATCTTTCGATAGAACAAACCAGGACTTAAGGTTCAGATGGGTCGCAGCGTTTTCAAATAAGCTTACTAATGGCATTCCAGCTGTCACATCCAGGTCATCGTCATAGATGGATAATTTGCTTGTTTCCGTTCTTAAGAATCGCGTTGCAAACTCAAGTCTGTGCCATGTCCATAACGGAAAGGCTAAAAGAATTGGCAAGGTGGCTAGCAGCGGTGAAAACCAAATATCAGCAAATCGATATAAACAGAAACTAACAAATACCGGCATGATGCCCAGTACCACTGTTGTTAAGAAACCCCACCGTGGGCGAAGTCGCGAATAAACAAAAAGCAACAATGCAATAGACAGCGCCACCATAATATAGGCGAGTAAAGGGCCTATTTGGCCGATCATTCTTCCAGATTCCAGTGCACTATAAATATTAGCGTGAACTTCCACTCCTGGTATCGGCTGATCAAGACCAAGAATAGGTGTCGGTACTGCGTCACCCAAACCTGTCGCGGTAAGGCCAAAAAATACGGTACTTCCGTTAAACAACTCAGGATCAAACGCATTATTTAAAACATCTACCGCCGATACGGTAGTGAAGGTACCTTTAGGCCCATGAAACGGAATAAGTACTTCATGATCCCCTACCCAGTTTGTTGCAGTATCTAAATGGCTGACTCTTTTACCCGGCAACTCTTCCGGGGCAATGCCCAAACTTTCCATTCCAACCAGAGACAGCATTGACCAGTGCGCTCTTTTGAATCCCGCTTTCAGAAAAACACGCCGAACAATACCGTCACTGTCTATCGGTAAGAAAATATGTCCGAGGTTACGCGCCGCCGTAGCAATTTCAGGTATCGGTAACCGTTCACCATAAGCCGCATCAGCGCCGCGACCTTCGGTGACTATCGGCAAAATCACCGCACCAGAGCGCTCAATTGCATAAGCCAGTTTTGAATCACCTTCAGGGTTACCTACCCCGAAGTCGGGATACAAAACATCAATAAGAATTATTTTGGCTCCGGCATCGGTGAGATTATCAATGATGAGCGCCTGATCGTTTCGCGACCATGGCCAGCGACCATTGGTTTTTACGCTGTTGGCATCTATACCAACTATAACGATATCGTCGCGCGGCTCTGATTGCCCTAGACGCACCCAGTTATCATGGATCAGACGATCCATCTTTAGTGTCACTTCGGCGCTGCTCATTAACCATGTAAGCACGCCAAAGAACAAATAGAATGCAATTAGTGTCCAATAACCGAGTCGACCGCGCCGGCGAACAACTGCAGATGAAACCATATAGTGTCAGCTAGCGACTTTGCTTATCGAAAAAGTAAAGAGCTCCATAAGGCGACACAGTGCCGTTGTTTACTATTTTGCGTCCCTGTATATACCATTGCTTAGATACATCAATGGGTAACGTTATGGTTTCTCCTGCTTTCAGTTCATGAGTGCTGATGCCAATCAAAAATTCAGTCGATTCGATTGTCTCCAGCGCGTTGCCTATTTTAACTTCATAGGCGCCAGTGCCTGCAGCAGTCGACACTTGCATTTGCGAGTCACTCAGTACTAATTCCAATTCGGGCGCTGCTGCATTCTGATCTACTTTAACCCTTGCGAATTTCCGCTTGCCAGAGAAGCCACGTAATCCATTGGCATCTACAGCACGAGTGCTGATGTAATAATCACCTGTCGCTAAAGAAGGCGGCGGTGTTACGTTGCCAGTCTCTGCTCTTGAAACAAGTATATCTTGCATAACTTCACCAGTGGCGTAGGCCACAAGGTATTTTTCTGCACCCTGCACGTTTTCCCAACTGATGACATCTTCAGCGCTGACTCGATTGACGTTGTCACCAAGACGAATCGGCGGCTCGACTAACAAGTCAAAGGTGTCGTTAATTGATTTGCCTTCACCTGCCAGAACACCTTTACCAATTGGGATGTCGTTGCGAATACCGTTGAGCGATATCTCTACTGTGCCATCCGTGACGCCAAGAACATTACCTTCATCAACATCAAAATCGAATTTAGTACCACGCACGGCAGCACTTGCATACGGTGAATCAATACTAAACACGGTGGGTTTTTCGAAGCCAACATTTTTAACTTCAAGGCCCAACTGCCCGCGCTCAGACCTAAGATTGATTTCGCAAGCGGCCTCTTTATCTATGCAGGCAAGAATATCAATACGCATCGTACTATCAGGCTGCAAGTTAACGGAAGAACCACCTGCAAACGAGAGGCTCACGAAGCCGTTTTCGTCTGTCTCTATCATGTCACCAGGATAAATCTTCGAACCCTTGGTAACCTCTACTTTGGTATCCTTGGCAACGTTATGGTGTATGGCTTTGCCTTTCACAAACACTACTTGTGCGTAGTTGCGGCGCTTAAGCACTTCGGCGGGAATAACAATGACATCACCCGGCCGAAGGGTATCCGGGGATTCCAGCTTGTTGTAGCGGGCCACTTCACCCCAGGCATCAAGTGCTATAAGTTCTCGAGAGACAATACCGGTAAAGGTGTCACCAGATTCAATAGTAATGTGCAAATCTTCGCTATCATTTATGGTCTGGGCAGCAACCACGGCAGAGACGAGAGTCAATCCAGTACCGAACAAACCAAAGCGGATGGCACGACTTAAAAATGCAGCGTTATCTCGAATCAGGTGTTTATTCATTTTCAGGGTTCCAATGCGCTCAACAGTCGCGCTATTTCCAATACCCATATATTACACCAAGCACAATACCTAAAATGGTGTTACCACAATTTTCTACAATTAGTTTATTGCAGAAACTTATGTTTTAGATCACTCACTGGACGAATGCCAGTGAGCATAGCCACGAGGATTAGGCCGATTCTGGAGGCGGTGTGTACTCTTCCAGACGGTAGCCATGTTGGTATATCGACGTGAGCTTCCATTTCTCAGTCGCTGATAACTTTAGCTTTTTACGTAGGCGACTTGCGTGGGTGTCTACTGTTCGGGTATTGAGTTCAGCCGAGGTACCCCAAACCGACGTCAGCAAGTGCTGCCGTGATAAAACCCGGCCTCTATTGCGGAACAAAAACAACGCAAGGTCGTATTCTTTTTCGGTCAGCTTTACAGGCTCCCCATCAACTGTGATCTGGCGATTACTAGTATCAAAGGTGTAGGGATCGTATTCCAGAATTTCAGTTTCCGGCTGTGCACGCCTGGCTAATGCACCAATTCTTGCCAATAACTCAAACTGCCTTACTGGCTTAACCAGATAATCGTCAGCACCTGCTTCAAGGGCTGCAACAATATCTGACTCCCCCTGACGCGCTGTGATAAAAATTACCGGTACATCGCTTACCAGGCTTTGTCTGATCCACTTAAGAATCTCTAACCCGGTAGCATCTGGTAGGTTCCAATCCAAGGTCACTACGTCATAGCTTGTTTTTCTAAACGCTCGCTGGAACTCTTCCGGTGTATGAAAAACTTCACACTGGTGCCCGCGCTCAGTAATCCATCCACTGGCCCTATTCGCTTGATCGACGTCATCCTCGAGCATACCTACACGAAGTATCTGATTTTCAGCCAAGTTAAAATTCTCCTGAAAGTTCCTGAATGCGTTTAGTGCCCAAAGCTTTTAATATCGCGTGAGTATCACGCCAGCTCTGGACTCGGATTAAAATAATGTCTACCCGCCTGAACGGTTTTGATCTGCTTCAGAAGACGCTGGTAATCTTGATCATTTTGAGCAAAATCAATATCTGTAGCGTTGATGATCAACAGAGGGGTCTCTGTGTAATTATGAAACATCTCGGTGTACGCCTTTTGTAAGCGTGCGACATAACTACTCGCGATAGTTTGCTCTGACGCAATAGCGCGCTTCTCGATGCGATCGTACAACACATCGAGGGGTGCTTGCAGATAAACCACTAAATCGGGCACCAATAAATCAAATTCGAGCTCTTTTGAGATCGCAGAATACAATTCAAACTGCTTGGCATCGAGCGTTAGCCCAGCAAAAAGCCGATCTTTCTGAAATAGAAAATCAGACACGCAACACATTGATTCATCTACATTTTCACTTAAATCTCTCAATGCTTCGCGACGCGACATTAAAAAATGCAGCTGTGTAGGCAGGGCCAAATGCTCAGGTTGCCGGTAAAAATCGTCTAAAAATGGATTATCGGCGGGCTGCTCGAGAATTAGCTCTGCGCGCAAGGATCCGGCGAGCTTCTTAGCCAAAGTAGTCTTACCCACACCAAGTGGCCCCTCTACTGCGATGTATCGCAAATGATTTTCCACAACAATCTCCTAATCTGTGGCGCGAGTGTCGCACACTGTATTGGGTTTTTCATTATTCCAACATCGGTGTAATCAGACGCTTGAAAATGATCACCGGGCGAGTCATCGTTAGGGCTAATTGCTATCAGCTTGCGGGCTGCCTGTTTTTGGATCGATTACCTCCACGACGTGGGCGCTTAAAGCGTGCTTTGGTTCTTGCCTCTAGCAGCAATGCTTGTGCTTCCGGGGACTCTTGTATTTTCTCCCACGCGGCGCACAACTCACCAACATCTTCACCGGTATCACGACGCAGGCAAAGAAAATCGTAAGCAGCTCTGAAGCGCGGGTTACTCAGCAAACGTTTAGCGCGAACACCTTTGGTATTGTTTAACCTGGGCTGCATCAACCAAATTTCTTTCATCGGTATTGAATATCTTTTTGGCAACGAAGTAGCGGCGAGTTGCTGCGGTATGACTTCATCTGATGCCATATGCAATGCAGGCACGGGGTCAGCACCTTCCTGTTCATATTTCTGTGCAAGCTCACGAATATCCGGCCACAACAACACGGCATATATAAACGCAGGCGTCACTGGCATTTCAGCGGCTATTCGAGTGTCAGTGTTAGTGAGGCCCAATGACATTATTTTTTCAGCGTATTCATCACCGCTTTTTAACCGAGAATCTGTTAAAGGAAACAGGTAGCCGAATAAATCATGTTGGCGCAACAGTGCAACACTTGCTACTCCATGCCCAGACTGCAAAAGCTTTAAGGCCTCTTCAAATAAACGGGCCGCAGGTATGTCAGCAAGTTGATGACGATGCTCTTTAACTGCTGCTATGCAGTCTTGATCCATTTGTAGATCAAGCTTTGCAGCAAATCGCACTGCGCGCAAAGCACGCACTGGATCTTCAACAACTCGATCAAATGCATTGCCAATAAATTTCAGTATGCCTTCGTCGAGATCTTCAACACCTTCAAAAAAATCGACCACGGAAAAATCGTCAATGTTGTAGTAGAGCGCATTGACAGTGAAGTCGCGTCGCACTGCATCATCAGCGAGTGTACCGCCGTAGACGTTGTCGCGAACTATCCGCCCTGTATCGCCCGTGACACCGCCATCGCCTTCACTATGCGGCGCACGGAATGTTGCCACCTCTATGATTTCCCGGCCAAACACTACATGCGCCAAGCGAAAACGGCGGCCTATTACTCGGCTATTTTTAAATAGAGCATGCACTTGCTCCGGGCTTGCATCAGTTGCGATATCAAAATCTTTGGGAGATTTTTCTAACAACAAATCTCGCACGCCGCCGCCAACTAAATAGCTTGCATAGCCCGCCTCATTGAGGCGATATAGCACTTTCAACGCATTTTTACTAATGTTATCGCGAGAGATATTGTGCTCGCTACGCGAAAGTGTTTTTAATTGCATAGGTTTTTTTTAGATCAATAGCCTCTACTACAGCGCTTGATCGTTCTCTTCACCGGTTCGAATTCGGACCGCGCGCTCTACTGTTTCAACAAATATTTTGCCATCACCGATTTTTCCAGTTCTTGCTGCATTGGTGATC
Source organism: uncultured Granulosicoccaceae bacterium (assembly GCA_937927895.1). GTDB lineage: Bacteria > Pseudomonadota > Gammaproteobacteria > Granulosicoccales > Granulosicoccaceae. The sequence continues at coordinate 31,792 of CALGKA010000012.1, forward strand.
GCTTCTATGCATTCTTCCACTTGTGACTCAATCACAACAGCTTCAAGTTTTACCTTAGGCAAAAAATCTATCACGTACTCAGCACCACGGTATAACTCGGTGTGCCCTTTCTGCCGGCCAAATCCTTTCACTTCCGTGACCGTGATGCCTTTTACGCCTACCTTCGATAACTCTTCTCGAACATCTTCGAGTTTGAAAGGTTTAATAATCGCAGTAATTTTTTTCATAAATTTTATCGCTCACTATCAAGCATGCAGCTTGCGCTTATAGAAATTAGTTATACAGTAAAGTACAGAGACTACCCATCAAAGCGGGGAGATGCAGAAACTTTGTGAATACTGAGATCAGCCCCTTGGTATTCGTCTTCCTTACTTAGCCTTATACCTACAGTTAGTTTCAATACTCCATAAATAACAAACCCACCGACTAAGGCAAAAATCACCCCTGCCAACGTGCCAATCACTTGTGATACCAACGAAACACCACCCATACCGCCAAAGCGCTCTAAGCCAAAAATACCGGCTGCAATTCCACCCCAAGCACCACAAACTCCATGCAGCGGCCAAACACCTAATACATCATCAATTTTTAGTCTGTTTTGAGTAAACACGAATAGCCAGACAAATAGTGCCCCTGCGACCAGACCTACAACCAGCGCTCCCATTGGGTGAAGTATATCTGAGCCTGCACAAACAGCGACTAAGCCTGCCAGCGGTCCGTTATGAACGAAACCCGGGTCATTACGCCCAATCACCAAGGCAGCAAGCAAGCCACCAACCATTGCCATTAGAGAATTTAAAGCAACCAAGCCACTAATGCCGCCTATCTCTTGCGCTGACATCACATTAAAGCCAAACCAACCAACAGTCAGAATCCATGCGCCCAACGCCAGAAAAGGAATACTTGAAGGTGGGTGAGCTAGCAACACTTTGCCATCGGAAGTATAGCGACCAACGCGCGCACCCAATAAAAGGACAGCCGCTAGCGCTAACCAACCTCCAAACGCATGCACTACCACCGAGCCGGCAAAATCATGGAAGGGCTGACCACCCACTGAAGTGACCCAATCTTGAAAACCATAATTACCGTTCCAAACCATGCCTTCAAACAACGGATACGCAACAGCGACAATCACCAACGAGGCAAACAGCTGCGGATAGAACTTTGCACGCTCTGCTATACCGCCGGAAATAATCGCAGGTATAGCGGCCGCAAAGGTCAATAAGAAGAAAAACTTGACCAACTCATACCCATTAGCAGACGCTAGTTCTGGCGCTGGTCGAAAGAAATCGACCCCATAAGCTATGGAAAAGCCAACGAAAAAGTAGGCAATCGTCGATACGCCAAAATCGCAGATGATTTTGACTAACGCATTGACCTGGTTCTTTTCTCTAACGGTTCCGACTTCTAGAAAGGCAAAGCCCGCGTGCATCCACAACACCAAGATGGCACCTAGTAGCACAAAAAGTGTGTCCGCCCCTGATTGCAGGTTTTCCATTGTTAAGTCGTCGCTCCGCTTCAAAACCACCTATGGTAGGGGATTTGAGCGCTAGCAACAAAAGATATTGTTGCAAGAAGTCGAATTTTGACTTCAATCTTGGATATCGCGGCCTTTGAACCGGTGTAGTTGTCGCCGATCACGCTTAGTTGGCCGCCCTGCAGGGCGCTCAGAGTGGGCAAACATGCGGTCATCTTTGAGTGACAGCTGCAGTTTCTGACGCGCTTCAATGCTCTCAGGCGTTTCAGTATACGCGGTCACCGCGATCGAAGCCGCCACACGTTTTGCCAGCAGCTTGTCTATTTTGACCACATACTGAAAAGGGCCTTTTTGGATCTCTAGTATTTGCCCGACACAAACCTGCCGTGAAGGTTTGACCCTCGCACCGTCAACATGGATCTTACCACCACCGACGGAATCAGTAGCCAGGCTCCTGGTTTTAAAAAACCGCGTTGCCCAGAGCCACTTATCGAGCCGAATTTTCTCAAGTTCTGCCATTCGACCATTATACCCATCTAGTCAACGATTATTGTCAGACACACGCACGACTAGATTGCCATATCAACCCTGCTTTAGATACTCATCAATCCACTCGCACATCGCGGCATCACGGGTTTCATCCAGCTGCTTTTGAATTTTCTTGATATCTTTAACATGATCAATATCAACTACAGGCTCAAAAACGGCACATTCAAGCCCGGTTTTAAACATCGCCTCCAGGGTCTGATCGGCAACATGTTTAGAGCCCCAATCAATGCCACGAAATAGCTGGTAGTTTTTGGTCGACAAACCCAGCGCAACATAACCACCATCTTTCGCTGGCACCATGACTGCATCAGCACCAAAGTCTAGTTCTTCGGCGATCGCGTCGATCAAATCTATATCTATCGCCGGGCAATCAGCGCCCACAAGAATAGGAAGACGACCGCGTCTGAACGAACTGGCACAGGCGTTTTCCATGCGAATGCCCAGATCACCTTCGCACTGACGGCGAAAGCCTAAATGATACTTGCTGATCAATGATTTGTAGCGTGCCTTAGCAGCTGAATCTGTTCCCCACAATTCAAGATCTACACTGCCGTGCAATCGCCAAAGCAGATCTTCCAGTAAGGCCATCTGCAATTCACATGCAGCTTGATCTCCAACCTCTGGAATCATCCGTGTTTTTACGCTTCCCGCTTGCGGATACTTTGCGAACACTTGAACGAGCACCGACAATTTATTAACCCCTGTAAAGTTTGGCAAGCCGATCAACTGGCACGCCAATAAAATGATAAAGACGTAGTTTCCACATTAGCAACACTGTGCGCAACACACCATTTTTTTCCCAACGTCTGCTCGAGGTTATTACTTTTGCACTAAGGCAGATGGGGGCACTTTGTTTTTTAAGGGCTTTTGAAATATCTACGTCTTCCATCAAGGCTTGTTCAGGGAATCCATTAACTCGATCAAAACACTCTCTGGTAATAAAAATCCCTTGATCACCGGTGGCAATACCTGTGAGTCGTGAGCGCCAATTCATAAAGAATGCAATCACCTTAAAAGGTATTTTCGGTGAGCTAAATCGAACATTGAATCTACCCCAACACTTCCCAGGGCTGTTATCGAGCGCATCGCACACTATCGCCGCCCCGTCTGTGGGCACTAGCGTATCGGCATGAACAAACCACAAAACCTGCGCAGTTGCGGTGGCAGCGCCTGCATTGAGTTGCCGTGCACGACCTTTTTCTGACACAACTATGCTATCGCACAAGGGCATCGCCAAGGCGCAAGTGTTATCGCTGCTTCCACCGTCAACTACAATGATCTGATCTGCAGAGCCACAAGCAGCGCGCAAATTACGCAAAGTGCCTTCAATACCTGGCGCTTCATTCAGCACCGGAACGATAATACTAAGTGGCACTAACACTCACCTATAGCGACACACTTAAGCACGAGTTCGCCTTACTGGAAATTGCACAAACGCCTACTTAAAGCGTCACTTATTGCAGCGCACCACCACAGCTTGAGCCTTGACCTGCAGTGCAGCCGTAACAATGATCGGCAATAGCGATAGGCTGGTTATCAAGTGCTGAAAGCTTAAGGTCCTTAACGTGCGTTCTCGATAACTTTTTACCACCCAATGGCATGGCCAGCATTTGGTTAAAGTCACAATCGTAAACATAGCCATCATAATCAATGCTTATGGTGTTTTTACACATCACAGACTGTAAGTTATCTGCACTATACGCATCTTTTAAAAGATTCATGTATGGCTCAAACTGACCTTTAGAAATAAGCATGCTGCCAAAGCGTTGAATCGGTAGATTCGTAAGCGTTAGCAAGCTATGAAATTCTATTCCAAACTCTTTGCTTAAAAAGGCTTTGTAATCTATTTCAAGTTGCGCCTGCGGCGGCGGTAACACCGGCCCTTGTGGATTAAACACCAGATCAAGCTTTAAATTGGAATCAGGTTTTCCATAACCCAAGGCATTGAGCTTCTCCAACCCCTTGATACTGTCGCCGAACACACCCTTGCCACGTTGCTTATCAACGTTGTCTTCCATGTAGCACGGTAAAGACGCCACAATATCGACCCCATTGGTAGCAAGATATTCAGCAAGGTCTTCCTGACCAGGCTCTTCAAGTACGGTTAAGTTACAACGATCAATCACTCTGACACCGGCGGCCTTACCACCTTCAACCAACTTTCTGAACTGTGGGTTCAACTCCGGTGCTCCACCTGTGAGATCAAGCGTATGGATATCGGAGTCTTGTAGCAGCGATAACACCTGGTCAGCGGTGGCTTCATCCATCATTTCGGTACGCTTTGGGCCAGCGTTCACGTGACAATGGGTACAACTCAGGTTGCAGTAATATCCAACATTGATTTGCAGTATTTCGAGCTTCTTGCGCTTTATCGCGGGAAAGTCTGTTTTTTCAAGCAAAGGAAAGGTGGCATGCATAGAGTTACATTCTTCAGGTTATATCGCACAATCACTGTAAAATTTAAGCCTATCGCAGCAAGGCACAAGGCAGGGTAGCAAAACAGCAATCAATTTTCAGCGCAAATGGGTTTTTCGGACTGGAGCCATTAAACTCTCCAGTATGCTCGCACAGCTTAAAATTTACGGCACGCCCACTATGGACAATAAATGAACGTATTCGTTTACCGAAGCCTGAAAAAAAATGGCTATTATTTGTACACGTCGGAAAGAGATAACTTTGAGGTCGTACCAGAAGCCTTGCTTGCCGGGCTTGGGCAGCTTGAGTTCGCGCTTGATTTCGAACTGACCAGTGATCGCAAACTAGCCTCTGAAAACCCTGAAACCGTACGACAAAACCTCCTAAATGCGGGCTATCACCTGCAAATGACTGACCCACTGTTAACACCGCACATTCCTGACAAAACGCCTATCAGTAAGTAATAACGTAAAAAGGCCAGCTCTGATGAGGTGGCCTTTTTTAATTGGCGGAGCGGACGGGACTCGAACCCGCGACCCCCGGCGTGACAGGCCGGTATTCTAACCAACTGAACTACCGCTCCAAAACAAGTAGGCAACATCCTGCGCTTAACTAGCCCGCTTTTAACCAGCAATGCTGCCAGCCGCATATAGTTACCGCTTTGAAGCTATAGATCCAGTGATTTAAGCTCAGACTCCTGGCTTGAAAACCATGCTGCCAGATCTTTTATATCTTGATCACTTAAGGCAGCTGCAAAGCCCGCCATAATGGCGTTTTCACGCTCACCAGAGCGATAACCCTTGAGCGCATGAACCAGGTAGTCTTCATATTGCCCAGCAAGAATAGGATTCATGTCTAGCGTGCTATTGCCATCAGCCCCATGACATGCCGCACAAGTGGCTGCGAGCTTTTCACCATTGGCGGCGTCACCACCCGCGAGACTGATCTCAGCCACTAACAACAGAGGCAGCGCAAATAGGATGGCAACTAATAATCTAAATTTGTTCATCACAGCTCCGGTTATTTCAATGAGGCAAAATAGGCAGCGATATCAGCAATGTCTGTATCACTGAGTGCCGAGGCATTTGCATGCATAGTGGCATGCGCGCGAGTTTTGTTCTTGTAAGCTGTGAGAGCGGCAATCAGATACTGTGCGTGCTGCCCACCTATCTTTGGAACCTTGTACGTCGGATAAACATTTACTTGATCTGGAATACCGTGGCATCCCAAGCAAGTCTCTGCTAGTTTCTCGCCGGCAGCAGGGTCTGCAGCGAGTACCGTGTTAGTGACTAACACTGTGGCGAGTAAACTTACAGGTAGTACGCTTCTTTTAAGCTTAGATTTCATTGGTTTGTAGCCGTTAAAATTCGAATTCTTTTAATTTATGCCGCAATACAGTTGAACGGCGATCAGCCCCGTATATTACGCAGCTCAAGCCGCTAATAATAGTAGGTTTTGACAGTCTGATGGCGTTGCATATCGACCACCTTGGTAAAAAACAGCAATTATCAGACAGCTACCACTTAGTTAAACAAAAGGTCGGCCAAAAAAGAGCCCCTGGCCGACCAATTTATTGTCTTACGATGCCTAACTAGACTCAGTCAGCGCAATAATCAGCCCATTCATACGGCTTACAAAACCCGCCGCATCATCGAGTTGGCCACCCTCCGCAAGCACCGCCTGATCGAGCAACAAACTGCTCCAATCGCCAAACCGATCTTCATCCACTTCGTTATCCATTTTCATAAGGATCGGATGCTGCGGATTAATTTCAAGGGTCGGCTTACTGCTGGGTATTTCATGACCCGCTTGTTTCATGAGCTGCTGCATATGCATAGCCATCTCTTGCTCACCCAGTACAACACAGGCAGGTGAAGTGGTTAGGCGATGCGAAACACGTACGTCTTCGACTTTATCTTTTAAGTTTTCTTTTAGCCGCTCAACCAGCTTTTCAAATTCTTTTTCGACGCTTTCTTGAGCATCTTTCTCTGCTTTGTCATCAACTCCACCAAGATCAAGATCACCTTTAGCGACTGAACTTAACGTTTTACCATCAAACTCGTTGAGGTAAGACATCATCCACTCATCAACGCGGTCATACATAATCAACACTTCAACATCTTTCTTGGCAAAGATCTCAAGGTGCGGGCTGTTCTTACCAGCCGCATAACCATCAGCAGTTATGTAGTAGATTTTTTCTTGCCCGGGCTTCATGCGTGACACATAGTCTGCAAAGCTGACACTCTGTTCATCAGTGCCTTTATGGGTTGATGCAAATCGGTACAACGCGGCGACTTTTTCTTTATTGGCAAAGTCTTCACCTGGCGCCTCTTTTAAGCACGCACCAAACTGACTCCAAAACTCTTTGTAATTATCGGGCTCGTTTTTAGCCATACCTTCAAGCAGCGACAATACTTTTTTAACGCTTGCTGCACGAATGCTCTCTACCACTTTATTACTCTGCAGTATTTCTCTAGAGACATTCAGTGGCAAATCACTTGAATCAACCAGGCCACGCACAAAACGCAAGTAGCGTGGCATGAGTTTTTCAACTTCATCCATAATAAAAACACGCTGAGCATAGAGTTTTATACCCTGCTTTTGCTGATTATCGTAAAGATCAAACGGCGCTTTCTTTGGAATATAAAGCAGCGATGTATATTCGAACTTACCTTCAACATGATTGTGTGACCAAACTAATGGATCTTCCCAATCGTGGCTGACTTGCTTGTAGAACGCTTTGTATTCATCTTCAGTGATGTCATTGCGTGAACGCATCCATAACGCCGATGCGTCATTGACCTTTTCCAACTGCGCTACAGGTGGCTCTTTGTCTTTATCTTCTTCGTCTTCAGATGGCGGCGGTAGTACTTCCAACATCTTGATCGGGAACGTTATGTGATCAGAGTACTTTTTAATAATGCCACGTAAACGCCAGTTGTCAGCGTACTCATAAGAGTCTTCACGCAAGTGCAACACCACTGTAGTGCCTTTGGTGTCTTTGTTTACTTGCTCTAGCTGATAGCTGCCTGTCGCTTCGCTTTCCCAACGCACGCCGTTAGCTGCATCATCACCGGCTTTACGGGTGGTAAGCGTTACTTTATCAGCAACTACAAAGGCTGAATAAAAACCAACGCCAAACTGACCAATCAGGTGAGCATCTTCTTTTTGATCGCCTGTCATGGCTTCTAGAAACTGTTTAGTACCAGACTTAGCAATGGTGCCGATATTATTAATAACATCGTCGCGGTCCATGCCAATACCGTTATCAGAGATAGTGACCGTATGGGCGTCAGCATCAAATGCTACGGTAATAAAAAGTTCTGATTCGCCTTCACTCAACGCATCGTTAGCTACCGCTTCAAAGCGCAGTTTGTCACAAGCATCTGAGGCGTTAGAGATCAGTTCGCGAAGGAAAATCTCTTTGTTGGAGTAGAGCGAATGAATCATCAGCTTCATCAGCTGATTGACTTCCGCCTGAAATTCCATTGTTTCTGGTGAGGATTGAGTCGTCATAGAGGTAAGCTCCCGCAAAAGCCGCTAGGGCCAGTGGTTATTTATATCGAGATAAATTGCGGATCATCGGCAGATAATCAAGAGCTGCGATGAAGAGAGATGCAAATCCAATCGGCGGCGGAACCGCCGCTCGATTGTGGCGCGCCGAGCCTCGGGCCGGGCGCAAATGTTTTAGCTATCAGCCAAGCTTTTCTTTAATACGTGCAGCGCGACCTGTTAGGCCACGAAGGTAATAAAGCTTAGAGCGTCGAACATCACCGCGTCTTTTCACTTCAATACCTGCAACCAATGGGCTGTAGGTTTGGAAAACACGCTCAACACCTTCGCCGTGTGAAATCTTGCGAACCGTGAATGCTGAATTCAAGCCACGGTTACGACGTGCGATAACTACGCCTTCAAATGCCTGAAGTCGCTCACGCTCGCCCTCTTTAACCCGTACTTGCACGACTACGGTGTCACCAGGACCAAACTTTGGCACTTCCTTATCCATCTGTTCCGCGTTGATCGCGTCGATGATGTTGCTCATAGCTCCACTCCAATTACGTGTGGTTATAATTTATAGACCCTGAAAACTATTTATCAGAATCGGTATTCGATTTTTTACGCTCGTCCATAAATTGTTCTAACAAGCGCTTATCCTTAAGCTCAAGTTTTTCAACATCGATCAACGATCGACGCCGCAGCCACGTTCTACCTAGTGACTGCATCCGACGCCAGCGTGCAATTGCCGCATGGTCACCGCTTAACAAAACCTTTGGCACTTTTACACCGTCGCTAACTTCAGGCCGGGTGTAGTGCGGACAATCAAGCCACCCCTCACCTGCATATGAATCATTGATAGCCGATTCGTTATGCCCCAGTACTCCGGGTATTTGCCTGGCCACAGCATCGATGACTACCATCGCTGCCAACTCACCACCACTCAGAACGTAGTCACCGATTGAGATCTCACGATCGACTTTTTGTTCGATCAAACGCTCATCAATACCTTCGTAACGACCGGCCACGAGTACTACATTTTTAATACTGGCGAGCTCCTCAACCAACGCTTGGTTAAGCTGCTCACCTTGCGGGCTCATGTAAATCACCTGAGCTTCTAAACTTGTTATTTGCCGTGCGTGATCAATTGCCTCACCCAGTGGCCCTACTTTCATCAACATACCGGGACCTCCGCCATAAGGCCGATCATCAACCGTATTATGTCGATCAGTTGCAAAGTCTCGCGGATTAACCGTTTGCACCTGCAACAATCCGTTGTCTATCGCTCGACCGGTAACTCCGTGTTGCCCGACCACATCAACCAAAGCAGGGAACAAAGTCACTACTGCGATTGAGTTATTCAAATTGTTTGCCTTGCCTGCTGTACCACTTGCCCGCTGTACTATTGCTGCTTTACCAAAGGCTGCTTTACCAAAGGCGTGCCGAATACTTTACAGATTAGAAGTCAGGATCCCAATCAACTGTGATCGACTTGTCCGCAAGGTTTACATCAACAATTACCTCGCCCTCTATCCATGGGACCAGACGCTCTTTATCTCCCTTCACTACCAGCACGTCATTAGCGCCAGTTTCCATCATGCTATCTACTACACCAAGCTCCACACCTTCTTTGGTGCTGACTTGCAGGCCGATTAAATCAGCCCAGTAATAACCGCCATCCGATTCAAGCATCTGATCACGGCTTACAACAATTTCTGAATGGGTTAATAGAGCCGCTTCATCGCGATCATCAACCCCGTCAAATTTCACAACGATAAACTTGCCGTGTGGCTTGCTCTCCACCACATTGAGCGTTTGCGTTGTGCCGTTTTTTCTAACCGACCACTGCTGGTAGTCGAGTATTCCTTCCGGTGGCTCAGTATAGGAAGTTACTTTGCTCCAGCCCCGCACACCAAAAGGCGCCGACATTTTCCCTAGAACAATATCCTGGGAACTGTTGTCCCGGTCTTCCATGAAGCGAACTTAAACTTTGCAGCCGGCTTTCGCCAACCAATTTCTAAGCTGCTGCCGCCGCTTTTGCACGATGCTCTTTAACCAACTTCGCCACACGCTCAGACAACTGAGCTCCGTGACCGACCCAGTGGTCAACGCGATCAAGATCAAGACGCAACGCTTCTTCATGCTCATTACGAGTCATTGGATTGTAGAAACCCAAACGCTCCAGGTAACGACCATCACGTCGATTGCGGCTATCAGTAACCACGATCTGATAGAACGGCTTCTTTTTTGCGCCACCGCGCGACAGTCGAATAGTAACCATGTAACTTAAAATCCAGTGCATCTCGACAGAAACATCGAGGTTTTTTCAGGTCGCAACAGACAACCTGATTCGGGGAACCCCCAACTATACAACAAATTTGACGTATTTGAAGCCCCAGAACAGATAAATTCAGCCAATCACGGCTCATTCCAAACCACAAACACACGAGCAGCCCCAAAAAATCACCAAATGAATACTGAAAGCCGGTAATCCCAAAAGCTAAAGGACAACACACTAACACTTATGACCCTCCGTGGAAGATTAAGAAAGCACTCAAAATCCCACCCCCCAGATCATTCGAAAATCACCCCAAAATCATCCAACCCCAGACAACTCAGGCAACTCAACCCCACAACCAACCAAACCCCCAAAGAAATAACCCAAGACACGGGTATTAAAATCTAACAGCCACGCAAACCCTCCCTGAGCGTCGCGAACCCGCAACCGAGCGTCTGTTTTGTTTTTTGAAATCTTCCGCAGTGGGCTCAAAGCGCCAGGGACGGCGCTTTGAGCGCGGTGCACATGGATGTGCATACCGCGCGACCCTTTGGTCAGGAGATTTCAAAAAATGGCGCAGCCACCCCTTTTTTATAATCAACCAGGGGCAAAACATCCGCGAAAAACACTTTTGGTTACTTTTCGTGTTTTGAAAAGTGACTCGTAACGCCAGTGACTGGCATCGAAACATCGCCATGGATGGCGTGCCGCTCAAGTCAAAAACTAAGCCGCTCAAGCCAAGCAAGCAGCCAGAGCCAAGCGCCAGCGAATAAAAAGCCAGCCCGGCATGCAATGCCAAAGCGCCGCAGGCCCCTACATCATGCCGGGCGGCATCTTCCCCTGCATCCCACGAAGCATCTTCTTCATGCCACCCTTAGCCATCTTCTTCATCATCTTGCTCATCTGCAGATGCTGCTTCATAAGCTTATTAACATCTTGAATCTGAACGCCAGACCCCATCGCAATACGTTTCTTGCGCGAGCCTTTTATAAGCGCCGGAAACTTACGCTCCTGCGGAGTCATAGAATTAATAATAGCGATAGTGCGGCGCACCTCACCATCGTTGGCTTGATTCTTAACTGCATCAGGCAAGTTGGCCGCACCTGGCAACTTATCAATCAACGATGCCATGCCACCCATTTTTTGCATCTGTTCCATCTGATCACGAAGATCAACCATGTCAAAGTTTTTGCCCTTCTGCATCTTGCGGGCAAGCTTTTCGGCTTTATCGTGATCAACCTTTTCATGGACTTCCTCGACCAGGCTGACAACATCACCCATGCCGAGTATGCGTCCTGCCACTCGATCCGGATGAAACGCCTCAAGGGCTGCCATCTTTTCACCGGCACCAATAAACTTAATTGGCTTACCAGTGATCACTCTGACCGATAACGCCGCACCACCGCGTGCATCACCATCTGTTTTAGTCAGGATCACACCGGTTAATGGCAATGCTTCACCAAAGGCTTGTGCAGTCGTCGCGGCATCCTGGCCGGTCATGCTGTCGACAACAAAGAGGGTCTCAATTGGTGATAACACCTGATTAAGCTCTTTTATTTCTGACATCATTTCTTCGTCGATCGCTAGCCGGCCAGCGGTATCAACAATAAGTACATCAATGAATTTCTTTTTCGCCTCAGCAAGGGCGGCATTGGCTATATCAACAGGCTTTTGATCAGGCTCACTGGCAAAGAACTCTACACCTACATCGCCTGCAAGCTTTTTAAGCTGCGCGATGGCGGCTGGTCGGTAAACGTCGCAACTGACCACCATAACGCTGCGCTTTTCTTTATCTTTCAGGCGCAGCGCAAGCTTACCCGTTGTAGTGGTTTTACCAGAGCCTTGCAGACCCGCCATTAACACCACGGCCGGCGGCTGTGAGGCAAGATTCAGAGACTCTGACTCTTCCCCCATAATCTGTACCAGCTCATCGTTCACTACCTTGATCAGTGACTGGCCTGGCGACAAGCTACCCAAAACTTCCTGGCCAAGCGCTTTGACCTGTACCGAGGCAATAAATTGCTTCACCACCGGCAAGGCGACATCTGCCTCAAGCAGTGCCATGCGAACTTCGCGTAGGGCGTCTTTTACGTTTTGTTCAGTAAGGCGACCTTGGCCACGCAGGTTTTTAACCGTGCGGCCGAGTCTTTCGCTTAGATTTTCAAACATGACTTTTCTCGAACTATGGCGATGTCAGCAAAGGCGCAAACAACACTCCAAAGGCAATTTGGGAGCAATTTACGGGTAATTATAATTCATGCAGGCGTCGCCGTATTGGCTGGGTGCTAATATATTTCACAACAAGCTGCCCAACTATTTATCCATGGCAGTCTAAAGCAAATGTAGAATCAAGCGATGGAACCCAACGAAGCCTACCAATATTTACCCGGTATCGCCGCATTGACATTGTATTTGAGCAGCGCGGCCTTATTGTGGCGTGCAGTTGTCGGCGGCCAAACCCAAGCCAATGCTAGCAGCAATGCCAGCACGCAGGCTTTTAGCGGCCTACGCCCAAACCACAGCCGCCTGATCGGCGCATTGGCACTGGCTGCCGCCCTGTTGCATGCTATGGCGCTATACAGCACAACAATAAAAGCGGGTGCTCTCAACCTGTCGTTTTTCAATTCATTGTCGGTTACTGCCTGGTTCACGGTAATTTTACTGCTGGGCGTTAGTATCGGGCGCCCCGTATTAACGCTGGGCTTGATCGTATTTCCCACCGCCGCCCTGGTAGTTGCTTTAGCACTGGCATTCGCCAAACAGCAAACCCTCTCAGTAGAGCCACAACTGCAGTGGCACGTGCTGTTCTCTGTTATCGCTTACGCACTACTTACGATGGCCGCAGTGCAATCGATTTTGGTTTCGCTGCAAGACAAAAGACTCCACGACCATCGACCAGGCGGCTTTCTACGCGCCTTGCCATCACTGAAAATAATGGAGCAAGTGTTATCTCAGCTGCTGATCGCAAGCTTTGCCATGCTGTCTTTGGCATTGATTACAGGTTTTGTTTTTTTAGATGACCTTTTCGAACAAAGGCTGGTGCACAAAACCGCGCTGTCGATTTTCGCGCTGGCATTATTGGCAATTTTACTGATCGGACACTTCAGATTTGGCTGGCGCGGGCAAAAGGCCGCAAAAATGACTCTAGCGGCTTATTTTGCTCTGCTGCTGGGTTATTTCGGAAGTAAATTCGTAAAAGAACTACTGCTAAGCACATAGAACCGACCGCATACAACCCAAACTGGCGCACGCCACACCTTGACACACGAATCACCAGACTATACTTATAAGACTCCCTATGGCTTGGACTTACAGGTTACTTGAACGATTTACCTACCGGTCTTGCGATAATCACTTTGATTATCCTGATCGTGCTCTCCGGATTTTTCTCGGGCTCTGAAACAGCGCTAATGACACTCAACCGTTATAGGCTCAGAAACTTAGCCAAGAACGGCCATAGCGGGGCGATCAAAGCAGCAGCTCTGCTCGATAAACCTGACCGACTCATCGGTCTGATTTTACTCGGCAATAATTTTGTCAATATTCTTGCCTCAGCCATTGCCACCGTGCTCGCGATGCAAACCTGGGGGGATGCGGGGGTCGCGATTGGCACCGGTATACTGACGTTAATCATTTTAATTTTTGCTGAGGTATTACCCAAAACGCTTGCCACCCTGCGTCCGGAAAAGCTCGCCTTTTTCGCCTCACACATTTATACGCCATTGCTTTCTGCTACCTGGCCGGTGGTATTTGTCGTTAACACCATCGTCAATAAAATGCTGTCATTCTTTGGGGTGCATCAGATCGACCCTAAAACCAACGAGCGACTCAACAGCGATGAATTACGCACAGTAGTAACGCAAACGGGTGACATGATACCGGAACGGCATCAGAAGCTACTGCTCAACATTCTTGATCTCGAAAAAGCAACTGTTGATGAAATCATGGTTCCAAGACACGACATACAGGGCATTGATCTAAACCGACCCTGGCACGAAACCGTCGCAAGCCTTGGTGAAGCGGGCCACAGCAGGTTACCTGTGTACCGAGAAGATCTAGACAACGTCGAAGGCTTTGTTTATCTACGCCGAATGTTGAATTTTCTAAAAGGCGAAGAACTTACACAAGAATATTTCGAAAGCAATGTCCGTGAAGCGTACTTTGTACCTGAGGGCACACCGGTAACCTTGCAGCTACTGAATTTTCAAAAAGAGAAAAAGCGCATTGGTTTAGTAGTAGATGAATATGGCGACATCCAAGGCCTGGTGACGATAGAAGACATTCTTGAAGAAATAGTCGGCGAGTTCACCACAGACCCTAGCCATCAAGATAGATTGGAGGAAATATCTATCATGCAAGATGGCACTTATTCGGTTCAAGGAAGCATTTCTGTACGTGAGCTCAATCGGGAACTTAATTGGAACCTACCCACTGAAGGACCTAAAACACTCAACGGCTTAGTGCTTGAACACCTGCAAAATATTCCAGAAAACGGCGCCACATTTATTATCAATGGCCGACCTATTGAGGTGACTCAAGTGCAAGGCAACGTCGTTCAAATGGCACGCATCGACAAACCACTAAGCAACTTTGAACCGAGTGAAAATAGTGGTGTTGAACTTACCGAATCGAAAATGCGTGCAGCACTTCACTCGTAAACTACCACTTACCATTACAGATTGAAGCTGCCACGCCCGCGATTATTATAATTAACCTGCGCTATGGCACACAGCTTCAGTCGTTACCTCTTTACCCGATAATACATCAAGGGTTGCCGCGGTCTTTAACGCCTTATTAATAAATTTTTCACGCTGCCCGTCCGACTGCAGATTAATATAATCCTGTAAAAAGCCTTTCCACAATTGTTCATTGCCAGCCCACTGCTCAGGATACGCGTTTTCAGTAATTTGCCACATAGAATTGATGTGCTGCACCATGCGTTTTTTGAAAGGCGGTTTATCACGCGTGCCAAGCAAGGCTATAAATTCTTCTAACCAGACTCGCCGCAATTCAAAACGCTTTGCGCCTAAACTATTCTGATCGGTTAATGTTTTTTGCAGTAAATCAAATTGCTGCTGCGTAAAGCTCGCACCTGCTCGCGTTGCCCATTTACGAATAGTCTTCGCACGCCGATCATTTCTCTCTGCAACCGATTCCGCACGGTATTCTTCTTCGTGGAGGTCGTGTTCCTTGCGAAGTTTTGCTGCCACTTGTTGCACTTGCTCATCAGTCAAAGAAACCAATAAATCTGTCGCGTTATTCAGTGGATTGCAGGCGCGCATTTCAGCACCGAAACCACGTGCAGATTCCCACCACGCCTCTGTGGTTTCAATGCTCCGCTTTCCAGCCACAGAAATATCATCAACCACTTGGCGCAACAAGGCTGCATAGCTACTCAACTGATTGCTACGATGCCAACTGTGATAGCTCGCGGCAAGGTGTTCTATTTGTGCTTCTTGCTGCGTATCAAATGCGGCATAGGCTTTAAAGCGCTTAGCTGATTGTGATCCAAAGCCATCGTAGACCTTGCCAAGAACCACCGGATTGGTACAGCCAGTTAAAAACACTGCGCACACAAACAGCGCAAAGTAGACTGTGGAGAGTCTTACGACCGTCATTCTAGTTAAAGCCTTGTTATCTCTGCCGCGGTTTCTTTATTTCCAGTATTCGGTGTTCCGGTAGGCTCGATAAGCAACAGGTGGGTTTCTTCGTCTGCGCGCGGGCAATGCTCAACACCTTTTGGTACAACGTACAATTCTCCCGGGTTCAACACTACATCGCCGTCGCGCAGCTGTATAACGAGGCGCCCGGACAACACCAGAAAAAAGTCATCTGTATCAGCGTGATCGTGCCAATTGAACTCACCCTGAACCTTAACCACCATGACATCGTGGCCGTTGAATTCGGCTACCGTTTTCGGCGCCCAATAATCTGAGAATTGGGCTAGCTTATCGTTCAAATTGATACTTTTAGTCATAGAAACCTTCCTGGGTAAAGCGACAGTAAAACATTAGTGCAACGCAGCGCAGCGATGAGCGCCCTTCACAGGTACAATACTCCAAATATTCATTAAGCGGCTCTGTCATGGCCAAAACCAAACTCAGTTATAGTTGCAGGGCCTGCGGAGCTCTTGCGCCAAAATGGAGCGGCCAATGTGCCGAGTGCAACGAGTGGAACTCCCTTGAAGAGGCAATCACTGCAGGCACCAGCAAGCAACCGGCACGATTTGAAGGCTATGCTGGCAAATCGGTAATTACTTCAATTGAAAATGTCAGCCTTGAAGAAGAGCCAAGGCTTAGCAGCGGATTAAGTGAACTTGATAGAGCGCTGGGCGGTGGATTAGTGCCGGGCTCCGTTACACTTATCGGGGGTGACCCGGGCATTGGTAAATCGACTTTGCTGTTGCAGTGTCTAGCGGCCATCTCTTCTGAGTACCCAACACTCTACGTCACCGGTGAGGAATCACTACAGCAGGTAACCTTACGAGCTCGACGACTCGGCTTGCCGGCAAAAAACTTACGACTACTCACTGAAACCTGCGTTGAGACAATAACCGCGCACGCGCAATCGGACAAACCACAAATTATGGTGGTCGATTCTATCCAGACGGTCTACACCGAGGGCATGCAGTCCGCACCGGGTTCCGTGGCACAGGTGAGAGAATCAGCAGCACACTTGGTGCGTTACGCTAAACAAAGCAACATTGCTATGTTCCTGGTAGGTCACGTGACGAAAGAGGGCGCGCTGGCCGGGCCCCGCGTACTGGAGCACATGGTTGATACGGTGCTGTACTTTGAAGGCGATACCAACAGCCGCTACCGAGTAATACGCGCGATCAAAAACCGTTTTGGTGCAGTCAACGAGCTCGGTGTTTTTGTAATGGAAGAAACAGGCTTAAAAGGCGTTAAGAATCCATCGGCATTGTTTTTATCTCGCCACGACGAACCCGTTGCAGGTTCAGTCATTATGGTCACCCGCGAAGGCTCACGACCGCTTTTGGTTGAAGCACAAGCTTTAGTTACCGGTGGCCACGGCAGTTACCCGCGGCGCGTAACACTGGGGCTTGAGCAGAATCGACTCAATATGCTTTTGGCAGTTTTACAACGCCATGCAGGTGTCACCCTGCACGACCAAGACGTTTTCATTAATATAGTCGGTGGCGTGCGAATCTCAGAGACCGCCGCTGACTTACCGGTATTATTGGCTGCCGTCTCGTCGTTTAGAGACATTACACTTGATAACAAACTTGCCGTCTTTGGTGAGATAGGTCTATCAGGTGAAGTCAGACCCGTCACTAATGGCCAGGAACGCTTAATAGAAGCACAAAAACACGGCATCAAACAGGCGATTGTGCCTTTTGCCAACAAACCACGAGCCGCTATAAAGGGCCTTGAAGTTATTGCAGTAAAAAGGCTAACTGACGCGCTAGAACATTTATAACCATAATATTTATAGTGTTTAATCACACCTATTATTTAAGATTAGCACCAGATCAAAAGTTAAAGAACAGAGACACAGCAAGGGCACGGCATGAGTAAAAAATCTGCAAGTATTCCAAAGAGTACAAAGTTTGAGGATGCACTCGGTGAATTGGAAGAACTAATAGAAAAACTCGAAGGTGGTGAACAAACACTAGAAGAATCACTAGTGCAGTTCGAACGTGGCATGAAGCTCAGTAAATTTTGCCAACAGTCACTCACAGATGCCGAAAAGAAAATCAAAATTCTAATGGCTGACAAAACCAGTGAAGACGGTGAGCTGCAGGATTTCGATTCGTGACGGCACAACCTGAGCAAGCATCTATAGAGCAGCGATTAAGTCACTACCAGTCTAGAGTTGATGAAGCACTGCTTAAGCATCTACCGGCTCTGGATCAAACCGGCACTACCCTTGAAGCCGCCATGCAGTATGCGACTCTCAATGGCGGCAAAAGAGTGCGCCCTACTTTGGTTTACGCCACCGGTAAAGCATTCGGTGCAGAGCCTGCAACCCTTGATGTTCCCGCTTGCGCTATCGAGATCATGCACGCCTATTCGCTCGTGCATGACGATCTACCATCAATGGATGACGACGACCTACGCCGCGGCAACCCTACCTGTCATATCAAGTATGGTGAGGCAACTGCCATTCTTGCCGGTGACGCATTGCAAGCACTTGCTTTTACTACTTTGGCTATCTCTCTTAAAGACAAACTACCCGCCGACACTATTATTAACATGATAGATGAGCTCGGCCGCGCCAGCGGTATTGAGGGTATGGCAGCAGGTCAAGCCATTGATCTACAATCGGTTGGCAAGACGCTCAACTTAGAACAACTCGAAAGCATGCATCGGTGTAAAACCGGGGCACTCATCCGCGCTAGCGTGATCCTGGGCGCTACTTGCGGTAACGTTACGGATCAAAGTGTGATCGACAATTTACGCACTTACGGTGATGCAGTCGGCCTGTCTTTTCAAATTGTTGACGACATCCTCGATGTAGTGGGCGACACTGAAGTACTAGGAAAGACCCAAGGCGCTGATATTGCCTTGAATAAACCTACATTTCCGTCAATATTAGGCCTCGACGGCGCGCGCCAACATGCGGTGGAACAACACGACCGCGCGCTTGCAGCTTTAGATAACTATGGCGAAGAATTTGATGAACTCCGTGAACTGGCAAGCTATATCGTCAGCCGTTCTCACTGAAGGGGTGCAAGCGGGTATAATGGGCCACTTAAACCCCAGCTTCAGACTCTGCCCGTAGAAATGCCAGCAGAAATCTGGGCGCAACTGAAGAGCGGTGCGGCACTTGAATTCGTGCTCACCAATAATAAGAAGCCGGTAACTACTAGTAGATGCAAATGCTGAATCCAAACGATTACCCATTGCTCGGTAAAGTTCATCAGCCTGAGGATATCAAAGAATTCTCAACGGAGGAGCTGATCGCGCTCGCTGCAGAATTACGCACCTATCTGGTCAACTCTGTAGCGCAAACCGGCGGCCACCTGGGCGCAAGTTTAGGAACCGTTGAACTCACAATCGCATTGCACCATGTTTTTAACACACCACACGATCGACTAGTGTGGGATGTCGGCCATCAAACTTACCCGCACAAAATTTTAACCGGCCGCCGCGACCGCATGCACACCATGCGCAAGCACGGTGGCTTGGCCGGTTTTCCGAAACGCAGTGAAAGCGAATACGATACCTTCGGTGTCGGCCATTCAAGCACTTCAATAAGTGCCGCCCTTGGCATGGCAATCGCGGCAAAGCTTAAAGGTGAGGATCGAAAAGCCATTGCCGTAATCGGAGATGGCGCTTTAACCGCAGGAATGGCTTTTGAAGCACTGAACAATGCCGGTGATCAAAAAGCCGATTTACTAGTAGTGCTGAACGACAACGACATGTCTATCTCACCGAACGTTGGTGCGCTGAATAAGTATCTCACCAGAATTCTTTCAAGCCGAACGTATTCTGGCGCCAGAGAAGGCGGTAAAAAATTACTGAAGCATATTCCTCCGGTAATGGAGTTTGCTAAAAGAACAGAAGAACACATGAAAGGCATGGTGGTTCCGGCCACTATGTTTGAAGAACTCGGCTTTCAATACTTTGGCCCGGTAGATGGTCATGACTTACCCAATCTTGTCAAAGTACTTAACAACTTACTCACCATTCCAGGGCCACTGCTATTACATGCCGTAACCCAAAAAGGTAAAGGCTACAAATTCGCTGAAGAAGACGCACTCGCCCTTCACGCCGTCACACCTTTTGACCCAGCAACTGGTAAAAAACTTTCAAGCAGCAGTAAGACTGGCCCCACTTACACGGAAGTGTTCGGCCAATGGATATGTGATATCGCAGCCATTGACGACAAAGTCGTTGGCATTACACCTGCCATGCGTGAAGGTTCTGGCTTAGTTGAATTTGAACAACAATACCCGGATAGATACTTTGATGTTGGTATAGCAGAACAACACTCGGTTACCCTGGCTGCAGGCCTTGCATGTGAAAACATGAAACCGGTAGTCGCTATTTATTCTACTTTTATGCAGCGCGCTTATGACCAAATTGTGCATGACGTCGCGGTACAAAACCTCAACGTATTATTTGCCGTGGACCGCGCGGGCCTGGTAGGCCCAGATGGTCCAACTCACGCTGGAAACTATGACTACTCCTACCTTCGCTGCCTACCGAACATGGCAGTCATGGCCCCGGCAGATGAAAACGAATGTCGGCAAATGCTCTACACAGGCTTACAGCACAATGGACCGGTAGCAGTGCGTTACCCGCGTGGCACGGGTGCAGGTGTAAAAGTTGAAGCAGAAATGACAGCCCTGCCGTGGGGCAAGGCCGATATAGTCACTAAAGGAAGCGCTGTGGCACTACTGGCTTTTGGCAGTATGGTAGAACCTGCAAAATCTATAGCGAAAAAAATCGGCGCTACTGTGGTTAACATGCGATTTATCGCGCCACTCGATGAAGAAATGATAAAAAACATCGCTGACAGCCATGAATCACTCGTGACAATAGAAGAAAATACCGTTGCGGGTGGCGCCGGTAGCGCGATTAATGAGACCTTACATCGACTTGATTTAGGCAACCGCGTGCTCAACATCGGTTTGCCAAATTGCTATGATGAACACGGCGAGCGCAACGAATTACTTGCACAATGTCAGCTTGATGAAGCAGGTATTCAACAACAAATAGATCAGTTTCTTAGTAGCAGTCGCCTGGAAGCCGTTGGCGAGAAACTAGCTTGATTAGCAACTAGATTAATAGGCAACTCGCTTGATAGGCGACAAGCTTAAGAAGGTATACAACTGCAGCGTTTACAGGAAGTCTGCAGCATTTAAACAACCCTATATCCGGCACAGTGCCGGACACACTTTTCGCAAACCTTATGAACGATACAAACAGTTCGAACGGCCAAATGCCAGACGTTCAGAACTACAAAGATTCGCGCCAGCTTGATATCACCCGGGTTGGAATAAAATCTATTAAAAGCCCGATCATTGTGCGAGATAAATCTCAGGCACAGCATAGTGTGGCTGACTTTGCGATGTCTGTATTCTTACCGCAAGATCTAAAAGGGACGCATATGTCCCGCTTTACACAGCTGGTTAATGACTACAGAAGTTCAGAAATTACTGCCACCAATATCACCGCTATGCATACCGAAATGCTGACGCGCCTTGAAAGCAAGATTGGCACTATTACTATGCAATTCCCATACTTCATTGACAAGAAAGCACCTGTCACAGGCCAAAGTGGCATGCTTGACTACAACATAACGCTAGTAGCAAATACTAACAACGCAGGTAAAACCGAAATTCGTGTAACCACTGATGTGCCTGTAACCACGCTTTGCCCTTGCTCTAAAGAAATTTCAAAATACGGCGCTCACAGCCAGCGTTCAGTTATTTCAATCAATGCATTAGTCAAAGACCCACAATCCTTCTATTGGGAAGATCTAATAACAAGCGCTGAAGAGCAAGCATCGGCCCAGCTATACAGTCAACTAAAACGCGCAGATGAAAAATTCGTCACTGAACACGCTTATGAAAACCCACGTTTTGTTGAAGACCTAATTCGCGAAGTAGCAACCGTACTAAACCGCAACAGTGCGATAGAGTCCTACGAACTTGAAGTAGAAAACTTCGAATCCATTCACAATCACTCAGCGTGGGCTCAAATTCTTAGCTAGCTCTAGCTAGTGTCCATCCATAAACAGCTTGGCACCTAAACAATAAAGCATCAGAAATAAGCCCTACTGCGACGCAATCAAACACGCGTCCCATTCGTTTGAAGAAATATATTTGTACTTTTGTACCTACGCGAGCAGCCATGAGCAAAAAACGCAATAAAATTAAAAATAACCTGCCCAATAAATCTGAGCAGTCGATCTCTCGCAGAAAACTAATTGCCTGGCCGTTAGTTATTGTCGCGGTGGGCGCGTCGATCTTCGGCATCAAAGCGATAGAAGCTAACAACAGCGAGTTGCGCGATCTATCGGTTATCGGTAAGGGTAGCCCTGTGATCGTGCAAATCTATGACCCGGCGTGCTCTGTGTGTAGACGGCTAAGCAAGGTACTGAAAATCTCGACTAAAGATCAAGATACCGTAAAGCAACGACTCGCCGACATCACAACAACAGAAGGCAAAGCGCTGCAGACAAAATACAACGTACCGCATATAACGTTGTTGTATTTTAATGAAAAAGGCAGACACATTCATACCACTAGCGGCATGCAGACAAAAGACAACATAACAGCTGAAATAAAGCGTTTGTTCTAGCCGGGTTACAACCTGGTTTGTAAGCTGTAAACAAAAAAGCCCCAGTCAATATTTCAACTGGGGCTTAGTTAACAAACAATGATCAGATAGCCACCAAACAATGGCTATCTTTCTCATCAAACAACAACTATTAAGCAGCTTTCACTAGATCAAAGCGATCAGCGCTCATTACTTTGTCCCATGCTGCAACAAAGTCTTGAACAAATTTCTGCTCTGAGTCACTGGATGCATAGACTTCAGCAAGTGCTCGCAATTCAGAGTTTGATCCGAAGACTAGATCAACCGCTGTACCCGTCCACTTTTTCTTACCTGAGGTGCGATCAGTACCCTCAAACACACCGCCTGATACTGGCTGCCAATCAGTGTTCATATCTAACAAGTTCACAAAGAAATCATTGCTTAAAGTTTCAGGCTTATCAGTAAAAACACCATGGGCTGTCTGACCAGCATTGGTATTTAGCACTCTCATGCCACCTACAAGCACTGTCATTTCAGGTGCTGTTAGGCCCAGAAGATGCGCACGATCAACCAACGCTTCTTCAGCAGGTCGCATACTCTTTGAACTAACATAGTTACGGAAACCATCAGCCGCGGGCTCTAGCACTGCGAATGATTCAACATCTGTGTGCTCTTGCAGAGCATCTGCACGCCCGGCTTTAAATGGCACTTGCACTTCAACACCTGCATTTTTAGCAGCGACTTCAATGCCTACACAACCACCCAGTACAATGACATCAGCAAGTGACATATCTGAACCAGATTGAATCTCTTCAAGCGCGTTAAGTACCTTGGCGAGTTCTGCAGGGTTATTGACTTCCCAATCTTTTTGCGGCGCTAAACGCACGCGTGCGCCATTAGCACCACCACGCATATCAGTACCGCGATAAGTTGATGCTGAAGCCCATGCTGTTGAAATTAACTGCGATACTGACAAACCAGAATCAAGAATTTTGGCTTTGATAGTAATAATTTCTTTATCAGCAACTGCGGCATTTGCTTCAGGGATGGGATCTTGCCATAACTGCGGTTCAGCGGGCACTTCAGGGCCAAGTGAACGAATCCGTGGACCCATATCACGATGAGTAAGCTTGTACCAGGCCTTAGCAAATTCCTCAGCAAACTCATCCGGGTTTTCATGGAAACGCTTTGAGATAGGTGCGTAGTCCGGATCTTCTCTAAGCGCCAGATCAGAAGTAAACATAACGGGTGCATGTTTCTTTGCAGGATCATGAGCATCACGCACAAGTGCATGCGCAGATTCATCTGTTGGAATCCATAGGGTCGCACCGGCTGGAGTGACTGATTTTTTCCACTCATACGCAAACAACGTATCAAAGTAGCCGTTGTCCCACTTAATTGGCTCAGGAGTCCAAGCACCCTCAAGACCACTACTGATGGTATCAGCACCTTTGCCTGTGCCAAAGCTGCTTTTCCAGCCCAGCCCTTGCTCTTCAAGGCTCGCACCTTCAGGCTCCGGACCTACGTGATCAGCACTTCCAGCACCGTGACCTTTACCGAAGGTATGACCACCCGCTATCAGAGCAACTGTCTCCACATCATTCATGGCCATTCGACCAAAAGTATCGCGGATGTCCCTAGCTGAAGCCAGTGGATCAGCATTGCCGTTTGGACCTTCCGGGTTTACATAGATCAAACCCATTTGCACCGCGCCCAATGGATTAGCAAGCTCACGATCACCGCTGTAACGTTCGTCTGCTAACCACTCACCTTCAGGCCCCCAATAGATATCTTCCTCTGGCTCCCAGATATCTTCACGACCACCACCAAAACCGAAGGTTTTGAATCCCATGGTTTCCAGTGCAACGTTGCCCGTTAGTATCATTAAATCAGCCCATGATATTTTTTGACCGTACTTTTGCTTTATTGGCCATAACAACAAGCGTGCTTTATCAAGGTTGACGTTATCCGGCCAACTGTTCAACGGCGCAAACCGCTGTGACCCGGAACCACCGCCACCGCGACCATCAAAGGTTCTGTAAGTACCGGCACTGTGCCAAGCCATACGAATAAAGAAAGGACCGTAGTGGCCGTAATCTGCAGGCCAAAAGTCTTGTGAGTCGGTCATTAAATCGGCTAATTCTTTCTTTAACGCCTTAAAGTCCAGCTTGGCAAATTCTTCAGCATAGTTGAACGATTCACCCAAAGGATCGCGAAGCGCTGAATTCTGCGCTAAAACTTTTAGATTCAACTTATTAGGCCACCACTGGTGGTAATGACTAGTACCCGCTGACGTATGACCACCCATCACTGGGCATTTGCTTTCGGTATTCATTCTCTGCATCCCCTACTTAATTAGACTTGATAATAAAATTGTTAATCTTGCTGACAACCGGGGCAAGTGCCCCAATAAATCACTTCGGCTTCATCTATTAAATAACCATGATCATCATCGGCGATTAAGCACGGGGCTTTTCCAATGGCACAATCAATATCAACTAAAGACTGGCATACTCGACAAATCAAGTGATGGTGGTTATCTACCCGATCCTCAAAACGTGCAGCAGAACCAGCTGGCTGTATGCGGCGAATGAGCTCATGTTCAGACATCACATTTAAAGCGTCGTATACCGCTTGCCGCGATACAGTGCCAAGCTCAGAGCGTACGCAATCGCTGATCTCATCAGCCATCGCGTGAGGCTTATCCCTCACGGCCCGATACACTGCAAGGCGCTGCGCCGTTACCTGCAGGCCTGCACTACGTAGTGCATCAGAAATATCTGATGGAGTATTGTTCCGTGCTGCCATGCGCCTATGATCGAACCAATTCTGGACTGTGTCAAGAATTGCTTGGCGCTAAATTATTACCATTTCAGATGCACTTTGTTGTGCCCGAGAGACAAGTCACCAAGCTGTTGTATTCACTTTTTACTCACGATCGCTATTAGGTACTCCGGGCGCTAACACACTTCCGTTCTACTACTGTTTGCGTTGATCTCACCCGTACTGAGCCAGCTTCGGTTATCAACCATCGGACAATGTAATCTCTAAAGGCAATAACACACCATGAGTAAAAAACGCCCCCTTATTGCCGCCGCAATCGCTAGCGCCCTATTCAGTGGCACCGCCATGACCGATGGCCACTCGGTAGCTGACGATGTCATAGCCGCACAAAGATCAGCACTAGCGGCAACCACTGAAGGAGCTGGATTTGGCCAGTAAATTTTTACTGGCCTTTTTTATAGCGTGTTTTTCTGCGATAAATTGACTGGCAAAGCAGCTTTAGTGGTTGGGTTTTATAAAAGTATCATTCTTTAAATCACTCATAGCTTGCATGATTTCTTCACGAGTATTCATCACTATTGGACCGTGCCATGCAACCGGTTCTTGTATTGGCGCACCCGATACCAATAAAAAGCGCACGCCTGCACTACCCGCTTGAACAGAGATTTCAGAACCAGTGCCAAACTGCACTAATGTACGATTACCGCTCTGATCTCGAATATTAACCTCTTGCCCTGCAAATTCTTTTTCAACCAAAATTCCAGTTGGGTTTGAGGCATCTTTAAATTGGCCAGAGCCTTCAAACACATAAGCAAACGCCCGACGGTAGGTATCTACTGGTAAGGTCTTGCGCACACCTGCGGGTATAAATATATCAAGGTACTGTGGGTCTGCCGCTATGCCATCTACAGGACCACTCTTGCCCCAGAAGTTACCGATAATAATTTTGACAGTGGTACCGTCATCATCAATGACTACAGGTATATCTTTACCTTCAATATCTTGATAACGCGGTGCGGTCATTTTTAATGAGCTCGGCAGATTGGCCCACAGTTGAAAGCCGTGCATTTGTCCTTGCGCATTACCCTTAGGCATTTCTTGATGCAAGATACCGGAACCGGCTGTCATCCATTGCACAGAGCCTGCATCCAATGTTCCTTCATTCCCTAAGCTATCACCATGATCAACAGTGCCATTTAAAACATAAGTAATCGTTTCGATACCGCGATGCGGGTGCCACGGAAACCCCTTTTCAAAGTCTTGCGGATTCTCATTGCGAAAATCATCAAACAATAAAAACGGATCAAACTGCTCCGGGTTTTGAAAGCCAAAGGCGCGGTGTAGTTTTACACCAGCACCTTCCATTGTTGCTTGCGCTAGCTGTTCAGAAATAACGGGTCTTATAGACATAACCTTATCCTCAAGCGAACTAGCGAATTAAAGCCAGAACTCTATTTTTACTAGCTGAACTCTTTTTGCGTACCTTCACGATACTTGTTATGCGGTACAAAACCAGTTCTTACAGGCTCACGTGGTTCTGGCACAAATAGCTCACGGTCCGGGTGCATACCGGCACCATAGACAGCAGAAACAGCCGAGCGGCGCATGCGATTTAACAAGCGAGTATCTACCTCACCACACATCGGGTGCACTCCATTGTTAGCAGCGACTTCTTTTTCCCATGCAGCTGTGCGTGATGCCAATGTAGCGGCATCTTGCAACTCGGTACAGTTAAGTTCATTGGCTTCCAGGTCTGCAATGATTTCATCGCCATCTTCAACTAATGCTATAGGGCCACCCAGCGCCGCCTCAGGACCAACATGACCAATCACCAGACCTACAGAGCCACCAGAGAAACGCGCGTCAGTCATCATACCGACAACAATATTTTTCTCACGGCACAGCGTGGTTATACGTGAGGTTGAGTCGAGCATCTCTGGCATACCAGGGGCACCACTTGGGCCTTCATAGCGCACAATGACCATATCGTTGTTTGCAAATTTTTCAGGGTTTGCCTCTAGTGCATCAAGCAAGCTTTGCTCACCGTTAAATATTCTTGCACGACCGACGAAACGGTTATTCTCAAGACCACCTTCAACACCTGCAAGTTTTAATACTGCACTAAATTCAGGTGAAAGATTGCCGCCAAGCACACGTAACCCG
The DNA here is from genome assembly GCA_937927895.1 of uncultured Granulosicoccaceae bacterium. GTDB lineage: Bacteria > Pseudomonadota > Gammaproteobacteria > Granulosicoccales > Granulosicoccaceae. The sequence continues at coordinate 59,186 of CALGKA010000012.1, forward strand.
CCGGTGGCTTTGTATGGTTTTTCAACCGGATACACCACTGTGCCATCAACATCAGAAGTATCCAGCCTTTTAACTTGCCCGGCTAATGTTTCCCCCGTACAAGTAGGTACATCGCCATTCAATAGCCCTGCTTCAAGCAATGTTTTAACGATAACTTGCACACCGCCTTTCGCATCTATGTCTACCATTGAATAAGTGCCGTAAGGTCGCGCATCAGTTAAGACTGGCACTACGTGCTGCGAAAGATGGTTAAATTCTTCCGGTGACATAATATCTTTTGCAAAGTTACCGAAACCTGCAGCACGGGCAATCTCTGGTGCGTGCAATAGCACATTGGTAGAACCACCAACGGCCATTGATACAATCACTGCGTTACGGATAGAGTCACGGTTAACAATGTCTCGTGGTGTGATACCGCCATCAACCATTGCCGCTAGATAACTAACTAACTGTTTAGGGAAATCAACCAGGCGCCGGGGATCATCCGATGGCGGTGACACCATATGCAACGGTTGCATTCCCACCACACCTATAAACGTTTGCATAGTGTTGTAAGTAAACATACCGCCACAGCTGCCATAACCTGGACAAGCCTCTTTAGCTATGCGCTTTTTAAAGTCTTCATCGGTGTGAGCGGCCGCCTGAAAGCCGGTAATAATATCTATCGGTTGCTCAGTGACTGAATCTATACCCGGGCGAATCGGTCCGTCAGACATAATTATGGCTGGGCGATTGTGCTCAAGAATTCCAGCCAGTGTTCCAACAGGTGGCTTATCACATGCCACTACGGCAATAGTGCCTTCCAGGCCACTAGCACTTAAGTGTTCACAAACTGTATCGTTAGTAACTTCACGGCCAATCAGGGAGTAACGCATTTCTCGTGTGCCATTACGCATGCCATCAGAGGTAGCTACGGTGTATTCGGGCTGCACTAAACGCATACGCATTTGGTCGCTGCCATCGCCCAAACTTAGTCGTAAATGCTCATGGATCGCCTCTACTTTACGTTGCACACCTAGATAACATTGGCTGTCACCTTTGGTGCCGATCACACCAACTGACGGCTCATGAATTAATTCTTCATCGGTGCCAAGCTGCCGGGCTACACCATAGGTCTGTGCATTTCGACCGGGGTTTTTATCAAACACTACAGATTTCGATTTCTCGCCCAATGTTCTGACTCTCTATATTTCAATATTTGCTAAGTGGAGAACGCACGCTAACGCGGATTAACGCTCCGTGCAGTGATGCTCGCTGGCTCCCGATGCTCGGGACTTCAATAGATTTATTCTATAGATCTTGCCGATACCGCTCAATCACTGAATGACTAAACTTACGAGATTAAGGCGTTTGCGAGACGTCAATGGCCATAATGGCTATAAAAGCAACGCTAGGCAACGGCATACCACGGGCTGGCGTTGTGGCGTTTAAGCACATGTACATTTTCATCTGCACGACGCAATCGATTGGCAACTGAGCCAAGCGCGTTATCAGGGGTATTGTTATTCTCACTCAGGTGTCCAAGGCAAAGCTTCTGCAAACCCGAATGCTCAACAGCTGCGGCCAAGGCTGCAGATTGTTCATTACTTAAGTGACCATAGTTGCCGTCTATGCGCTTCTGCAAATGCCAAGGGTAGGATCCGTTACTTAACATTTCACCGTCATAGTTAGCTTCTAACAACAAGGCATCAACACCTGACAATTGATCAAGCACGTACTCGGTAGTGAAACCCATATCAGTTGCAATAGCCAATCGCCGCTTGCCGTCTCCGATAATAAACTGACAAGGCTCTGCAGCATCGTGCGGAATGGGAAACGGTGTCACTTTGGCATCGCCAATGCAAAATGACCCATGCGGATGAATAAACTCTACTTTGGGTATGTTCTTATCTTTTAATTTACGAAAGGTGCCCTGCGTTAGCCATACAGGTATATCGAACTTACGCGCCAGAACAGACAGCCCTTTTATATGGTCAGAGTGTTCGTGCGAAATTAAAATACCAGTCAGATCAGCGGCGCTAACATTCAGTGTCTCTAGACGCTCGTTAATCGCTTTGGCAGAAAAGCCAGTATCAACTAAAAGCAGCGTATCTTTAACTCGCACCACTGTAGAATTGCCGCTACTACCACTACCCAGACTTGCGAACTGTAGACTCATTTTGAGTACCTTGTGCGCAAGCGTAGACAAATAGTTTTTAACATGTTTTTCACAGGTTATTGTTCGACACAAACTTAAAGCCAAAACATAAAAGCGGCTTTAAGACCATCGCACCGAGTGTGCGAAAATATTTTAGAGATAGAGTTCTGGCTATAGCACAAATGCTTTGTTAAGTGCCGCCATTACCTCTGCATGGCAACTCGCGTCAAGCTCAGTTAGCGGCAACCTAATTCCACCCCCTATTAAGCCCATTTGTTGCAGCGCCCACTTCACCGGAATTGGGCTGGATTCAACAAACAAGCTCTTGTGTAAATCGGCCACCTGCGCGTCTAACTCAGCAGCTTTTGCCTCGTCTTTAGCTAACGCCGCTGCACACATTTGATGCATGGTCGCGGGCGCTACATTAGCGGTCACTGAAATATTGCCACGGGCACCCGCAAGAATGCTGTCCATGGCCGTTCCGTCATCACCCGTAAAGACTAGAAAATCATCAGGGCAAAGCTTTAGCACTTCTTTTATTCGTTCAACCGTACCGTGTGCTTCTTTGGTGCCGATAATATTTTTGATTGTTGCCAGTCGCGCAGTGGTAGCGGCGGTCATATCTACTGAGGTTCGGCCGGGCACGTTATAAAGAATTATAGGGATATCTACCGACTCAGCGATCTTCTTAAAATGCTGGTACAGACCTTCTTGAGTCGGCTTATTGTAATAGGGAGTGACTAATAAGCAGGCGTCAGCGCCAGCCTTTTTAGCGTTCTCGGTAAGCTCCAGGGCTTCTGCTGTGGAGTTTGCACCGGTACCCGCAATAATGGGAATCGCACCGGCTGCAAACTCTATTGTTTTGCTAATTACTGCTGAATGCTCTTGCATACTTAGCGTAGCAGATTCACCGGTGGTGCCAACTGAGACTATCGCGTCTGTGCCAGCATCAATGTGGAATTTGACTAATTTTTTAAGTGAATCGTAGTCCACCTGCCCGTCATTCAGCATTGGGGTCACAATCGCTACGATACTGCCTTGAAACATTTGGCTTGCCTTGGTTTTCACGCTTTCTAATCAGACAGCTTACTGCCCGATCAAAGGCGTGACAAGCACCGCTTTCGACTCAGTTCGCAATCAACGAATGAGCGATCAGAATTAGACATTCTTAGACCAGGTTAGCGCAGCAAATTTGCGCATCTGCGACAGTGTAGGGATCAGCTATCGACTAGTTCAGTCTCATTAGGGTTTTGATTACCACGTTCGCCATCGCCCGCGTTGGCGCCCCTGTGCCTTGGCCAGGCATCAAGTACCGCTTGCATTAGAGCGGCCAGTGGAATGGCAAAGAAAACACCCAATATGCCCCACAAGCCACCAAAGAAAAGCACCGAGATGATAATCGCCAACGGGTGCAGATCAACCACCTCCGAAAATAGCAACGGCACAATAACGTTGCCATCGATGATTTGAATCACTTGATAGGCCGCCAGCAAGTAGCCAAATTTGGCGGTAAAGCCCCATTGAAAGTAGGCAATGATCGCAATTGGTACGGTCACAACAACCGCTCCCACAAAAGGAATGATGACCGAAATGCCGACCAAAAAGCTCAACAACACGGCGTAGTTCAAACCCATCAATGCAAACGTGACATAACTCGCCAACCAGACAATCATGATTTCTATGAATTTGCCGCGAATATAGTTGGCTATTTTGGTATCAGCCTCAATCCAGACTTTTTCAGCAAGCTCACTTCTTGCTGGCATAAAGCCACGCGCCCATTCAAGCAATAACGGCTTATCTTTAAGGGTAAAAAATACAATCAGTGGCACTAAAACCACATATACCGAAATAACAAACAAGTTGAGTGCACTGGCAATAGAGAAAGATAAAAAGTTTTGCCCCCATCGCCCTACCTGGCTGCGCACGCTGCCTATCAGCTCATTAATTTGATCGGCGGTAAAAATTGCTGGATACAATTCTGGCAGGCGCTGTAACTGCTGCTGACCGGCCGCAATCATGTTCGGCAACTCTCTAATCAACGATGTGACCTGCTGCGACAACAACGGCATCACACCAAAAAGAAGCAACAGACAAAAGAATACAAAGACCAGCATTACCGTGGCAGCCGCCAGCGGCCTGGGAATATGGTAGCGTTGCATGGCGGTTACGACACCATCAAGTAAATAGGCAAACACCAACGCCACCAACACAGGCGCTAGCACTCCACCGAGCAACCAGATCAGTAGAAAAGCAGATATTAATAGAAGGGCAAGGATTACAGCCTGCGGATCAGAAAAATTCCGCTGATACCATTCTCTTATCGGATCTAGCATTTTAATGAGGTCTAACCATATGTTTTGGCAAGCGCCCATCTAGCGATGGGGCCTGAAGCCCTTAGTTCTTGTTAGTTATGATTCAGGGTCTGAGATTAGGATAGTTCAAGAGTCCAGCGATGTGGGAAAAGAGTCAATATATTGGCTTAAGATTGCAAATAAACCATTACAATTACATTTTAGGCTAGCTGAACACGGCTAAAAGCGCTTTTTATCAGCATATCGATGAACCTATCCCTGAGCAAACTCTTCATGCCCATGATTTATGTTGGCTGGGACGCTATCCTACATCAAGCACCGCCCAACTGACATTAACAAGAAGATTATAAAGAATAGCCATGCGCACCAGTCAATTACAAATAACCACCACCAAAGAATCACCTGCCGATGCAGAAGTGATCAGCCACCAGCTAATGCTGCGTGCCGGAATGATTCGCCGACTGGCTGCCGGCCTGTACACCTGGATGCCGCTGGGTTTACGCGTCTTGCGCAAGATTGAAAACATTATCCGCGAAGAAATGAACAACGCCGGTGCTGCCGAATTACTGATGCCAGCAGTGCAGCCAAGCGAGCTATGGGAAGAATCTGGCCGCTGGGGGCAATTTGGCCCTGAGCTCCTGCGCTTCACAGACCGCCACCAACGAGACTACTGTATGGGTCCAACCCATGAAGAAGTTATAACCGATATCGCGCGCCGTGATCTGCGTAGCTATAAACAATTACCGGTTAACTACTACCAAATACAAACTAAGTTTCGCGATGAAGTCCGGCCGCGTTTTGGCGTCATGCGAAGCCGCGAATTCATAATGAAAGACGCCTACTCTTTTCATGCATCAGATGAATCTTTACAGCAAACGTTTGACGATATGCATCAGGCTTACACCAATGTATTTAGTCGTATGCATCTACAATTTCGACCAGTGGAAGCAGACAGTGGAGCGATTGGTGGTTCAGGGTCGAAAGAATTTCACGTTTTAGCAGATAGCGGTGAAGATGCTATCGCCTATTCAACCGAAGGCGACTACGCCGCTAACCTTGAAAAAGCAGAAGCTATTTGCAACGACGTTAGAGCGGACGCTACACAAGAAATGACAATAGTAGACACGCCTGATACAAAAACCATTCAAGCCTTAGTTGATAATTTTAATTTACCCATCGAAAAGACTATAAAAACCTTAATTTGTCACGCATCAGAAGAATCTGATGCTGACTTAGTCGCGTTACTCGTACGCGGAGACCATCAGCTTAATGAAGTCAAAGCGACTAATCATCCGATGGTCAAAACCCCACTAGAGTTTGCAACTGATGCAGAGATTCGTGCAGCCGTAGGCGCGGGCCCGGGTTCACTTGGCCCGGTTAATCTTGCAATGCCAGTAATAGCGGATCGAACTGTTGCGGTTATGTCAGATTTTGGCGCAGGCGCTAACATTGAAGACAAACACTATTTTGGGATCAACTGGGATCGCGATGTTGAATCACCTGTGGTGGCGGACTTACGTAACATAGAAGCAGGTGACCCTTCACCGGATGGAAAAGGCCAACTGCAAATCATGCGTGGTATTGAAGTCGGGCATATTTTTCAGCTAGGCACAAAATACAGCGAGGCGATGAAAGCCACGGTGCTAGATGAAAACGGTAAAGATCGCTTAATGTCTATGGGTTGCTATGGCATCGGGGTAACCCGCGTGGCCGCCGCAGCAATTGAACAGAACCATGATGAAAAAGGCATTATTTGGCCAATGCCAATCGCACCTTTTCAAGTGGCAATTGTACCTATCAACATGAAAAAATCAGACTCACTGCGAGCTGCAGCGGACACACTTTATCAAGAGTTAAAGCAAGCAGGCATTGATGTATTACTAGATGATAGAGACTCTAGAGCGGGTGTTATGTTTGCAGACATGGAACTTATCGGTATACCTTTGCGCGTTGTGCTGAGCGATAAAGGCCTCGATAAGGGCATCGTTGAATTCAAAGGCCGAACTGACAGTGAATCTACAGACGTAGCACGAGACGAAATTGTCAGTCTGATTAATGCAAAGATCTCAGGATAAAAGTACATCGATGGCATACTGCAGAGGTGTAGGTTCACTACACTTCTGCAACTATAAATATGCCTGAAAAATTATCCGTCGTATTGCTGCCTGGACTCAATGGCACAGAAGGGCTATTTAAACCTCTGATAGATTCTGCACCAACAGAATATAACGTTGTTGCAATTTCATACCCCACACAGCAAAAACTATCTTATTCAGAACTTAAAAATATTGTTCTTGAAAAAGTCAGTCAAATGGAGCCGCCTTTTATACTGGTGGGCGAATCCTTCTCAGGCCCACTCTCACTAATGGTGAGCCAGGAAAAACCCAAAGGGCTTATAGGTATTGTAATGGTTGCCACATTTATAACAGCGCCGAACCTGGCAATAGGCCGCTTTCTACCCTGGAGGTTTGGTTTTCAATTAACCAAGCCACTTTATAAAATCAGGCTTTTCATTAGCAATCGCGACAGTGCTAACTTTATCAATGCAATTTCGACAGAATTGCAAAAAGTATCAACGGATGTTTTAGCTGATCGCATTCAATCTATCTTTGCAGTCAATGCAAAACAGGCGCTAATTGACTGCGATATACCGCTTGTTTATTTCCGTGGCACAAAAGATTTTGTTGTGCCGCAACGAAATGTAAATCAAATAAAAGCACTAAAGCCTGACATTGCAGTTGTAAATTTTAAAACCCAGCACTTTTTATTGCAATCAAAACCAGAGCTTGCCTGGAAGGCCATTTCTACATTTATAGAGAATAGCACTAGCTTAAAAGACCAGCTTAATAGATAAGCCTAACTTTCAGAAATTCTCATACGCAAATAGTCAACCTCTATATCAACCGTTACTGCAATCATAAATTCAAATACTGAAACGGCGGTCGCTTCTGGTAGTTCATAGTGGCGTGCCAAACTTTTGGATAACTCAATTACTTTTTGTTCGCGGTCACGGCGAACAATTAGCTTTAGCATTTCTTCGCGGTCGCCGCCGGTGGCTATAAATTCATCGGTAAGCTCACTAAATTTTGACTCAGCCACCTGTTTACCCAGGTTAACGCGCTCCATAATCCCAAGCAATACGACTACATCTGCGGTTACTGTTTCACCATATGTTTTCGAGTCATCAGCATGCTCACAATGGGTTTGGATCCATGAGTTGTAAAACTCAACTATTCGTGGACCAACACCACTTGCCATTACTTTCACAGGGCTTTCTGGCGCGGTTCTTTTTAGCACACTTTGTACACCTGAAACATCTGAAAAAGCATCTTGAGTGGTGAACGCATAACGCCCAAGCTCTGCATGGCATTGCTCAATGCGAGCGAGCTCATATTGCAATAAAGATTGCTCAGACTCTGAGATCACCAAGCCTGGTTGATAGATCGCATCGTTAGAGACAAATCGAATGCGTTTTTTCAAGCCTATGATAATTTCATTTGCAAGAATATCTAAGCCAGGTCGAATAGTGCCCTGCAGATCTAGATCGGGGTGTGTGGTCATAGACTGGTATCTTTTGTTGATCTCATGAATCGAATTTCTATCAGAAACGCCGCGTAGGCCTGAATCACTCATGAAAAATTAGCTTATAAGTGTATTATTAACTAAAGAAAATCGCATCTAGAATTTAGCTATTTGTGGCTAAATATTGTCGGAGGGAAGTCGTGAGCAAAGAACCAACAAAGTTTAAGCGCCGAAGCGAAGCGTGGTTCAACAACCCAGCCAACCCGTCCATGACTGCATTGTACGTTGAGCGTTATCTGAACTACGGATTAACACGCTCCGAGCTACAGTCTGGCAAACCCATTATTGGCATTGCACAAACGGGCAGTGATCTCTCACCCTGTAATCGAGCCCACATTGAAAATGCTAAAAGAGTACGCGAAGGCATACGTGAAGCAGGCGGCATCGCAATAGAGTTTCCGGTTCATCCCATCCAGGAAACCAGTCGCCGGCCAACAGCAGCCATTGATCGCAACCTTGCCTACCTTGGGCTTGTCGAGGTGCTACATGGCTACCCAATCGATGGCGTAGTGTTAACCACCGGTTGCGACAAAACTACACCAGCCTGCTTAATGGCGGCAGCCACTGCCAACCTACCGGCTATTGTTCTATCAGGTGGACCAATGCTTGATGGTTGGTACGATGGCAAACTCTCAGGCTCTGGCACCATTGTGTGGGCATCAAGGCTTAAACTTGCCGCCGGTGAAATTGACTACGACGAGTTCATGGAAATAACAGCATCATCTGCTACTTCACCAGGGCACTGCAATACAATGGGCACTGCATCAACCATGAATGCACTGGCAGAAGGCCTTGGAATGTCATTACCAAACTGTGCGGCCATTCCAGCACCTTACCGGGAGCGTTTGCAAATAGCGTATGAAACCGGCAAACGGATTGTTGCAATGGTAGATGAAGATCTAACACCTGCGAAAGTTATGACGCGTAAGGCATTTGAAAACACCATCGCTCTAAACTCCGCCATTGGCGGCTCAACCAACGCACCCATACATGTAAACGCCATAGCCAAGTGCATGGATATAAATTTAAGCATACAAGATTGGGAAACACACGGCTTTGACACACCACTACTCGTAAACATGCAACCGGCTGGTGAATATCTGGGCGAGTCATTCCATAGAGCCGGAGGTGTGCAAGCAGTACTGGGTGAGTTACACAGAAACGGACAACTACACGGTGACGCGTACACGGTTAATGGCAACACCATGGCAGACAATTGCGCCAACACTCAAAGTTCCGATGAAAGAGTTATCAAATCATTTAGCAATCCTATTCGTAAGCAAGCGGGCTTTTTGGTAATGTCAGGCAACTTGTTTGATTCTGCGGTACTCAAAACCAGTGTTATCAGTGATGAATTTAGAAGTCGCTTTTTAACCAACGGTGTTTTTGAAGGGCGTGCGATAGTATTTGAAGGCTCAGAGGACTACCACGATAGACTCAATGATCCATCACTCAATATTGATGAGCACTGCGTACTGGTCATGCGGGGTACAGGCCCCATCGGCTGGCCAGGCTCCGCTGAGGTGGTTAATATGCAGCCACCAGATGCACTCATTAAACGTGGAATTACAGAACTACCGTGCATTGGCGATGGCAGGCAATCAGGCACCAGCGCCAGTCCATCGATCCTAAATGCATCCCCCGAGTCTGTAGCAGGCGGTGGTTTATCGCTACTTGAAACTAACGATATTATTCGAATTGATATGAATGAACGCTCGGTCAATATGCTGGTCGATGACGCAATACTTGCAAAACGCATAGCCAATACTGAACACCCAGCCAGTCAGACACCGTGGCAAACAATATACAGACAAACCGTTGGGCAATTAGCGCATGGCGCCTGCATAGAACTCTCTGAAGCGTATCATCGAGTAACTGAAGTACTCCCACGTCATAATCACTAGGCTTAAACAATGAAACTATTGATCACAGGTGGCGCAGGCTTTCTGGGCCAACGACTCGCGATGGAGTGCTTGCAGCGCAATTGCTTAAATCTTGCACGGCAACCAACGCCCGCCATTGAAAAGATAGTGCTGGCAGATGTTGCAGAACCACCCTTTTGGCATGCGGGTTTACGAGAAAACAATAAAATTGAAACCCGCTTTGGAGATATCGCAGATCAGAACTGGGTAAACTCACTGTTTGATCAAAACTATGATGCGGTGTTTCATCTTGCCTCAATAGTCAGCGGGCATGGCGAACAAGATTTTGACCTGGCCTTAAAAGTCAATCTAGATGGCACACGCTATCTGTTTGAATGTATAAGAGCACAAAGCAATCTACCCACAGTTGTATTCACCAGTTCAGTTGCAGCATTCGGCGGTGACAACATGCCAGATGTTGTAGCAGACAATTCAAAGCTTACACCCATGACCACTTACGGGGTGACCAAGGCGATAGGTGAATTACTTATTAATGACTACAGTCGTAAAGGATTCTTTGATGGCCGCAGCGCACGCTTGCCGACTGTAATCGTAAGACCCGGTAAACCAAACCTTGCTGCATCAAGTTTTGTTAGTGGTTTATTTCGTGAACCATTAGCAGGAGTTGACTGCGTGATACCAGTGGACCCAAAACAAATGATGCCAGTGCTTGGCTACAGAAGTATTGTTAACGGCCTCATACACTTAGCTGAATTGCCAGCGGCCGAGTTAGGCATAGATCGCGCAATCGGCCTACCGGCAATTAATGCCAGCATACAGCAAATGATGGATGCATTAAAAAGCGTTGCTGGCAATCGGCATTTAGGGCAGCACATACTTAAACATGACCCTGTCATTGACAGCATTGTTAAAGGCTGGCCAACACAAGTTAACAATGAGCGCGCACTATCTCTTAGCCTACCATTAGACAATTCATTAGAAGAAATTGTTCAACACTATATTGATGATTACATTAACTGCGTATAAAAATTCAAGGAAAAAACATGAGCAATAGCGACACACCCATAAGCTGGGTCAAGCCCGGCTCATCTGAGTTTGATCTGGTAACACTGAGCGATGAAGACAACGTAGCCGTTGCCATACGCAACCTTGCAAAAGCGGAATCATTGCAAGAAGTCACCACTCTAGATGAAATACCCAAAGGTCATAAAGTCGCATTACAGAACATCACTTCAGGCTCGGCCATTATAAAGTACGCTCAAATTATAGGTTATGCGAAATCAGACATTAGCGCCGGACAACACATTCACACACACAATATAGAATTCAGAAACACAGAACATCAGTATGTATTCAGTATTGATAACGCCGAACCTGAATTGCTTGCATTAAGTGACCAGGCAACCTTTAAGGGCTATAAGCGTGACAACGGCAAAGTCGGCACACGAAACTATATAGCAGTGTTAGCAAGCGTTAACTGCTCAGCCACTGCGGTGCAACATATTGCCAATGCTTTTGATCAGAACATACTCGCAGATTATCCGAACATTGATGGCGTTGTAGGTTTTTCACACAGCACTGGCTGTGGCCTTGCTGACAGCGGCGACGGTTACGACAACCTGCAACGCGTTATTTGGGGTTTTGCACAACACCCAAATGTGGCCGGTGTTTTAATTGTTGGCCTTGGCTGTGAAGTCAATCAAATCAGCTCACTGATCAGTCAATCCGAACTTACACGTGGTCCTCTACTACGCACTATGAATATTCAATCGGTCGGTGGGCATACGAAAACAGTGGCGGCCGGGGTCGCACGAATAAAAGAAATGCTGCCGGAGGTTAATAACGTACAACGTGAAACGTGCCCGGCATCTGCCTTAATGCTGGCACTGCAATGCGGCGGCTCTGATGCGTGGTCTGGGATCACAGCCAATCCGGCACTTGGCTATGCATCAGATCTATTAGTTAAAAATGGCGGCACCGCGGTACTCGCAGAGACCCCCGAAGTATATGGTGCTGAACATCTACTCACACGTCGCGCTACCAATGAGGCCATAGGAAAGAAACTAATCGACCGCATAGAGTGGTGGGAAAACTATGTTGAGATTAACGGTGGCTCTATGGATAACAATCCTTCACCCGGTAACAAGCTAGGCGGCTTAACCACTATTTTAGAAAAATCACTAGGCGCTGTTGCCAAGGGTGGCACCACCAGACTCAATGGTGTTTTTAGATACGCTGAACCAGTTGATCGCAATGGGTTTGTGTTTATGGATACTCCGGGCTATGACCCAGCATCCATCACAGGTGAAGTGGCCGGGGGATGCAACTTGGTCGCATTCACTACAGGGCGGGGATCCACTTATGGTTGCAAACCATCTCCCAGTATAAAAATTGCCACTAACACAGAAATGTATGAACGTATGAAGGACGATATGGATATCAATGCAGGAACAATTGTCACGCAAGGTGCGAGCATCGCACAAGTTGGGCAAGAGATATTCGAACTACTTTTAGAAATCGCCTCTGGAAAGCAATCTTTAAGTGAACAACACGGACTGGGCGATCACGAGTTTATTCCATGGCAAATAGGGGCCACCATGTGAATACTGATACTTTAGAAAAGTATATGGTGGTAGAAAAATTCCATACTGGTGCACAGGAAAAAATATACCAACGATTCAAACAGCATGGTCGCAAGCTACCCGAAGGTTTGTACTATATTGATTCCTGGCTCAGTGCCGATGCCAACATTTGCTTTCAGTTAATGGCAACGGAAAACAAGGCGCTGTTTGACGAGTGGATTACTCACTGGAGCGATCTAACCGATTTTGATATATTCCCAATAGATAAAAAACCAGATTAAGCCATGACACAAACACCTGATTACATTATCGACTTTTGGTTTAACGCAATAGACAGCAAAGCCTGGTTTAAAAAAGACGATGAATTCGATCTACTTTTAACAATGCAATTCAGTCAACTGCATTCCTCTGCCGCAAAAGGGGAACTCTATGAGTGGCGCTCCACGGCCGAAGGAAGACTAGCAGAAATTATCGTGCTTGATCAGTTCTCACGCAATATTCATCGCAACACTCCACTCGCGTTTGCCAGTGACCCAATGGCACTGGCACTTGCCCAAGAGGCTGTCTCGCGCGCCTGCCTGGACGATCTAGATGTCATTAAACAAACTTTTGTACTGATGCCTTATATGCACAGCGAATCAGAGGCGATCCACGAAGTAGCGCTAGAGCTGTTTAACAACACCGGGCTTGAAAAGACCATAGATTACGAACTAAAGCATCGAGCCATTATTAAGCAGTTTGGAAGATACCCACACAGAAATGAAATACTGAATAGAGAATCCAGTAAAGAAGAGCTGGAATTTCTAAGTACTCCAGGCTCTTCTTTTTAGAGACTGTTTTTTTTGCAAAAACTATATTCGGCTACTGATAACAAAAATCAGTCTTCACAAATAGTTAAGTCCAAAGGATCTACACCCACTAAACGTGGTATCTCGGTCGGAGCAACGTATTCGTTTCTTGGTTGTGTGTAAGTCAGACCATCTGCACTGAAGTGCTTTCGGGACTGATCAATCTCCCAGAACATTAAGGAGTTCTGATCCTCACTTAGCGATAGCACCTTATCTAATACGCTTGTATAACCATCCAGCTGCAAATCCTGGATCATATCAAAGTCGTTTCCATTCGGCACTACTTTGGATGATTTAATATTTTCATTCGAAAGATCTGAAAGGATATAGCAGTTTTCACCACTGCCAGCTGCATCTGCCTGATAATCATAAAAGAGCATAGCGCCAGTATCGTCTATGTAGAGATAGCCTATATCATCATCAGCTTCATCACCCCACAGCCCTTTGATTTGTTCCAATTCAGCCGGCGTTCCAGACCCTAAAAAAGAATATGGCGGATCACTGGAATCGGAGCCACAACCCACAAGCACCAAAGCAGCTGCCAATGCTACACAAGCTAAGTCATTACTCTTGAACATATTTACTTCTCCCTTACAGCCACATCCGGCCCCGAGGTTATCGACAGATTAAAAAGATTCTTGAATAACTTCGTTTGATTCCGGGCTGATATAAAATAATCGACAGTCAAGCTGTTAAACTAATTCAATAAAATCGGCCATATCGGAAGCCATCAGTGTCAGAGTTCAAACACAGCATCACGCTTCGCGAATCAATTACACACCGCATAGATCAATTTGATCGAATTGAACAACCATACGAAAACCTTACCCGCGCCGCTGTAGTGCTGGCAGTATCTAAGCAAGGTAACAACGCATGCCTGCTACTTACCAAACGCAGTAGTGCATTGCGAAAACACGCTGGCCAATATGCACTGCCCGGTGGAAAACTAGACGCGGGCGAAACCATTACAGAGGCAGCTCTGCGTGAATTATCGGAAGAGCTAAACTTGCAACCAGACTCGCGCAATATAATCGGCACACTTGACGATATCACTACTCATTCAGGCTTCTGTATCACGCCTGTTGTGGTATGGGTTGACGATCACACCAATATAAAACCCAATCCAGATGAAGTCGCTAAAGTATTTGAGATTCCCTTGGACGAACTAGCGGCCGCAGACTTAGGATCAGAAAACGAAGACAACCAAACAGTGATGTCTATTTACCTACCGACTGTAGGCACGTCAGTTTATAGTCCTACGGCGGCTCTTATTTATCAGTTTAAAGAAGTCGTATTGTGCGGGAGATCTACTCGAGTCGCCCACTTTGGGCAACCGAAATTTGCATGGAAATAAACACGCATACTGCTTAAACATTTGCTATTGAATTTATGCAGATGATTCTTCAGCAGCAGGCGGCGCACTTAGCTCACGCTTCCAGCCACACATTCTCTCAACCGCAGAAATCATCGTTCCTGCAATGTCTTTACCGGTCGCGTCTTCTATACCCTGAAGACCGGGTGATGAATTAATCTCCAACAACAACGGGCCATTTTTAGAGCGTATTAAATCAACGCCCGCCACATGCAACCCCATGGCTTTGGCCGCACGCAATGCTAGCTTTCGCTCTCCCGGGGTCGGCTTAACACTTGTGGCTGTCGCACCACGGTGCATGTTGGCACGAAATTCACCCGGTGCTGCTTCACGTTGCATACAAGCGACGACTTTGCCATCTACAACAAACAAGCGCAGATCTTTACCTTCAGCTTCAGCTATAAACTGTTGCACTAAAAGGTTCGCATTAAGTGACTTAAAAGCGTTGATTACACTTTCGGCAGCCTTCGACGTTTCAGCCAACACCACGCCACGGCCCTGAGTACCTTCAAGCAATTTTACAATCAATGGCGCACCGCCAACCATCTCGATTAGTTCGTCGGTATCCATAGGCGATGAGGCAAAACCACTGATCGGTATTTCTAAGCCCTCTTTCAACAATAGCTGCAGTGAATACAACTTGTCACGCGAACGGCTAACTGCTTGCGAAACATTCAGCGCGGGAATGCCAATACTTTCAAAATGTCGTGTTAACGCACAGCCATAAAAAGTGACTGATGGCTTAATCCGGGGTATGACTGCATCAAGATTATTCAACATAATGCCACCACGGGTATGAACCTCTGGCGCTTCTGCATCAAGCTTCATATAGCACTGACGAATATCAAAAAATCGAATATCATGACCACGCTCCCTACCCGCCTCTAGAATTCTTTGATTACTGTAAAGCTTCGGATTACTGGCCAATAAACCTATACGCAAGCCATCGTTGTTCTTTTTAACTTTAGAATAGATCTCTGAGATTTCTTCATCGCTTCGATCCCCCAAAAGGAAACTTGCCGCCGGATCAACCAAGAGGCGATTGCCCATGGCCTCACGACCCAATAACATTCGATACCCCATGCTGTCTCGGTTGGCGAGAGTCAATTCAATATCCCATTGTTTATCACCAATACCAAAGCAGGTTTTAATTACGTAGCGTTTTTCAGAAAAACCACCGCTGTTTTTAATGGTACGTCGATCAAGCACTTCCGCTTCACAACGCAATACTGTGGCTCGTTCATTTTGTAATGGATGAACCTCAAAAGATACCCAACGGGCATTGTCTCGAGTAAAAGGTCGAATATTTAACGCATGCAACGATGAAGTACGAGCACCTGAGTCTACTCGTGCCTTAACGGCGTGTATTCCTAGATCCGGAAATGCGCACCATTCTTCAGACCCTGCGATCACTCGCGAAGCATTGTCTTTCATTGAAATTCCATCCGACCTGAGATTAAGCGTATCGCGCTAGCTTTCATTGCGCGGCCGTGGATTTTTCCAGTTTAGTTACACGGTTGCAAGTTTTTTTAAATGCCGAAGCAACAACACAACCCCAATGTTATTACTGCACACATGCGGGCGCCCCGGAAAAGGAATCGTGGCATACACTTGCATGCCACAAAAGTGCTAGTTTGAAAGCCCTGTTAGCTTGAAAGCCCTGGATTCAGGTAAAGAGGTCCAAAATATCGTCTGCACCTAGCTTGCCGAGCCCTTGCTCTTGATTCTCAACAACAATGTTAGCAAGCTGTCTTTTACGCTCTTGCATCTCGACGATTTTTTCTTCGACGGTCTGCTCTGTGATCATCCGATATACAAACACGGGTTTGTCTTGACCAATACGGTGCGCTCTATCAATGGCCTGATTTTCCACAGCCGGGTTCCACCATGGGTCATAAAGAATAACCGTATCAGCTTCGGTTAGGTTTAACCCGGTACCACCTGCCTTCAACGAAATTAGAAATACTGAGACATTCCCCGATTGAAATTCATCTACCACTTCATCGCGCTTTTTGGTTTTACCCGTAAGTTTGGTGTAGGTAATTCCAGCCTCAATTATTTTGTCTTCAATCAGTGAAAGCATTTCAGTAAATTGCGAGAACAATAAAACCCTGCGACCTTCTTCAACAAAGTTTGGCAGCATTTCCATTAGTGCATCTAATTTTGCGGATGCATGAACATTTTGTGCATGTGGCAATTTAACTAATCGCGGATCGAGACAGGTTTGGCGCAAACGCAGAAGCGCATCAAGCACAGTAATATGACTTTGCGCTAATCCACTTTCGGTCAGTGCCCGGCGCACTCTGGTTTCCATCGCGGCTCGTATACCTTCGTACAACACCGCCTGTTCCGGGTGCAACGCTACGCGATGAATGATTTCGGTTTTGGCCGGTAGCTCTGATGCTACTGCATCTTTGCTACGACGCAGCACAAACGGTTTAAGCCGGTTGGTTAACGCTTTAGACGCCAAAGTATCTGAGGTTTTCTCAATCGGATTTCTGAAGGTACGATTGAAATTTTTCTGATCACCAAAAAAGCCCGGCATCAGAAATCTAAACTGTGACCATACTTCACCTAGATGATTCTCAACTGGCGTACCTGTCAAACATAACTTATGTTCAGCCTTTACCGCACACACCGCACGGGCCTGCTTAGTGGCCGGGTTTTTAATCGCCTGTGCTTCATCTAGAATTAAATAATGGTATTCGGCGTTATGGTGAACTTCCTGGTCACGGGATAACAATGCATACGTGGTAAGCAACAGATCGTATTCATGCAGAGAATCAAAATGCTCTGATCTCTCAGTGCCATGCAAAACAGCAACCTTGAGTTCTGGCGCAAACTTTTCTGCCTCACGACGCCAGTTACCCATAAGACTGGTTGGTGCTACCACTAGCGATGGCTTAGTGGCACGCCCGCTTTGCTTTTCTACCAATACGGTCGCCAAGGCTTGTACGGTTTTACCCAGGCCCATGTCATCAGCGAGAATACCACCAAAACCAAACTCACGTAGAAACTGCAACCAATTGAGACCATCGCGCTGGTAGTCACGCAGATCTGCGGTGAGAGTATTGGGTACTGGTATATCTTCAATGCCTTTAAAGTTTTTGATTCGCTGTAGCAGCTCACCCAACCTACCCGACACTTCCCAATCAAGCTCTACTTCACCTACCGCCTCTATACCTTCAGCGATATCACTGATGACAGAAGCTTGAAGGTCTGAGAAACGCAGTTTGCCATCATCGTGATCGTGCATTTCAATCAGTACTTCTAATACTGGACGAATATGATGGATAGGGAATTCAATCAGGGTTTCTTCATCAAGCCACACAGTGGCGCATGCTTCCGGGTCTTCGAGGTAACGCGGAAGCTCAGGCCCTACCCGCTCAACGAAACTCGCTAATACTGGAATAAGCGATATAGCCTGACCATCAATAATAAAATTAAGATCCAGATCAAACCAATTGTTAGCCGGGGAATGGTCCACATTCATTTGCCATTCTTTGGAGGTAACAATGCGGAACTCAAATTCTGGCGTGCGCTCAATAATCCAACCGTTTTGACGCAACTCAGACAACTTGCCGTCTATTAGATCTTGCCAGAGGACCATATCGCGAGATGTTTTGGCTTCTACATTTAAAATAATGCTACCCGACTGATGCCTTGTTGAAACCCACTCGGGTAAGTTACTACCAGTTAGCTCATTAATTAATGCCAGTTCATCTTCGGCCATTCTAATAACCCGAACAAACTCACCATCAGCTTGACGATGCAAAAATTCTTTTTCGCCATCAATGGCAATCATGTGCGGCAAACGCGCACCATCATAATCAACCATTATTTCGGCGTAACGATTAGTGCTGCCACTTTCTTTACGCGCCGTTAAAACAACCACACCACGTGGCTTAACACCTGCGATCTGGCGGATATCTATCTGTGCAGGTAACGGTAGATCGACTGATTCAAGTGACTCAACCATAAGCTCTGAAATACGCATAGCATCAGCTTCCGCCACTGGCGGAAGGTATGGCACACAGGCAAGAAAGCGTGGTGGTACATCGGTGTCTATCACCCCACAGCGAGCCGAGTCTGGCGTGACATACCAGGGTGGCTGAGTGGGCAGACAAACAAACTCTTCTTCGCTACCGGTTAGCGACATCTTTAAGCTGCGTAGATCGTCTTTGGCGGTTTTCCATTCGGCACCAATGCTTCTGTTTACATCTATTCGCAGTGGTTTGCTATCAAACGCTTCGTAGTAACAAGAGCCACTTTCTACCATCCAACGGAATACCATGTAGCCGTGCTCGCCACTAAGATGCAAGCCCGAAGGGCTATCTTTTAGACCAATTAATGCATTGCAAATACGTGCATCACGACTCGTGAGGTCTGATGCATCAAAGTGCCGTCGATCAAGCGGCAATGGCGAAGATTTACTAAGCCCACCGCTTCTAAGCTTACGTGCTGAAAACGCCGCTACTGAATAGCGTACATCTTGCTTCATACGCAACTGACGGATGCGATACAAAACAACTACCGCATCAATAGCAAGCGATTGATCTTCTTGCTCTGATTGATTGTTTAGCGCCGTGTGCCAGATCGACACTGAATCAGCGCTACCCTTGGGGTTATCTTCACTATCGAGCCATGCATAAAGTGAAGCGCCCACATGCTTACAGTTGATTCGCACAGGGCAACCACAAATACCTCGTAAGCTGAGATTTTCCCGGCCACGAGTAATATCAATTTTTAATTCATAGGTGTTTTCTTCTGAATCGACTACTTTCGCCGTTAGCGTCTTTACACCGTTGAATTCTAAATGCTCGACAGCCCCGGACTCTGCATATTCGAGTGCACGTGTGCGCGTTGCATCATCAAATTCAATCTCACAGGCGCGCAGCATGTCTGCCTTGCCAAATGGATTTGGCAGCACTTCAACCACTGGTGCCACAGGCTCGGGCGCAGGCACCGCGGGAGAAGACACTGCTGACACAAGACCTGGAACAGGGCCCGTCACACCGGACTCCGAACCTACAGGCAGAGATACCATTGACTCAGACGCCACAGGCTCTGTGCTGCTTGACTCCGGCGCACTTGACTCAGAAGACAACGTTTCAGATGACACAGGCGCAGACTCAGAAGGCGCTTGCTCAGAAGGCGTTTGCTCAGAATTATCCAATGGCCTTGAATCTGTTGGCTCAGGATCTGCTGACTCAGAGGCCGCTGGATTATGTGGATTAACCGAATTCATTTATTTAACAAAAAAATAATTAACTACTCATTTCAACAAGAGGAGCGTTACGAAGCAACTTTTCATAATGCGAGCTGACCGCTTGAAGATCAATGGTGTTCAAAAAAGCGGAGTAAGCCAGGTAACTTAACAGAAAACGCATGTCACTGGCCCAGTTCGGCAAATACTTTGGTTGTTGACACAATCCCATCTGGGAAAGCTCACATAACACGGGAATATCTTCTAGATCTAGCTTGCCGCAAAATAGCAGCAATAGGCAGTCGGCACGCCCATTGGCGACCAACGTCCGAAGGAAGTTATGTACACGAATCAGTCCATCTAAGTACACTATGTCTTTGGTAAACGGTGCACCACCGCTCAATACGCCACCACGGAACACCCTGCGGGTATTTTCAAACGCCTGAAGCTCGTCATCTGTGCGGTCAAGAAAATAGCCATACACCTGAATAAAATCGGCACCATCAGCCGCCATTTTTATCGCGATCGTTCGATCAGATAAGCGCCGCAGCCTTTCAAGATCCATAGAACCTGTAATAAATTCAGCAAATACAGCCAGCCCCTCCTGGGTGCGAGTCGTCCCTGCGTGACTTGCGGCCATAATGGGTAGATGCGACTGACTTTTGCCGTTAAGCGAGGTGGCAACATGAATGCCCGCTTCGTGATGGATAAGCTGGCTGATATCTTTATCGTTAAATTGTGCATTGCGTCGAATCCGAATACGCTCAGAACCTGCCAGCGCATTGGCCGATAGCTCATCTACCACAGTAACCGTGGGTGCATCTGCACCAAATAACTCGGCTACAGCGGTGGTAATACTGGCTGCCATTCGCTCACTGCTGACATCTTGTTCTGGCAGAAAGTTATGATCAAAGCCGTTTAAGCTGCTGAGTGATTTTTCAAATTCAACTGCGAGTGTCAGGGAAGTACTCTTGCCGTCAATCAAGGGATCATCGGGCGCGCCATACAACTGGCGTGAATAATCAAAAAATGCAGGCTTGCCGCAGTTTACTAACATTTGCGCACTGTCGAATACCGCAGCTGCTTGACGCTCCAACCAAAGGTCTACCTCAGAGGATTGCATCAAGCGCCGTGCCTCAGTGATTTTTTCAACCATCGGCTCTGCATTAAAAGCCGGATATGCAACCACTGGCAATTCACGCGCGTTTGACTTAAAAAATTGTTCGCGCACGATACTGTGCCAGCCAAGATGGCTTAGCACTCTTGTCTGCTTGGCAGCGCTATGCAGAATTTCGCATATTCTAGTAATTCGCTGTGCGCTTTGAACACTCATGGGAAAACCCTGAGCGCAAAGCGAAATACTACTAACAAGGAATGTAGGATTAAAACAATGATGTTGTGATGTCTCCCATTCAATGTATTGGCCAATGTATTGGGGTCAGCAGTAGCGGCGATGCGCAACTGTGTTGTTGGCGCAATTAGCGCTCGCAACAGACTAGTTTACATTGAACCGGCAAATATTCTCAAGACTAAATGTCGCACCAATTCATCACTCATTTCGGCGCGCAATATTTGCTCTTCATCGTCCTTAGCCAGCACGCCTGTTTCGTTGTAGGTGTAATCGCGTATGACCGAGACCGTTTGCGGCAGTTTATCGACCTCACTAACAGTACCAGCCTTAATGCCATCAATTGAGCGTAGTGTTAATAGATCAATGGAATGCAGCAATTCGTATTCGCTGACCCGCCCCGAAGCGCTGACAGAGGCCACACGCCGAGACAATACTTCATTGCTAACAATGACTAGCGTATCGGCATCTGCACGTTTGGTGGCAAACTGAACTTGTTGTGCGGTCAGTGCATTTCGCAGCGGCCGCAAAATACTACCTTCGCCCTCAACATAAATAAGCCCGACTATCTGACTGCCAGTTTGCCTTCCGGCTCCACGAAGGTTAAAACCACAAGCACTGATTGCCAGCACGGTAGTTAGCGCCAACAGCAGACCGGTTGCAGAACGTCGGTTCATCATGAGACTACAATATTGACAAGTTTTTCAGGCACTACAATCACCTTTCTTACAGTCTTACCTTCAGTGTGGCGCTGAACGCTTTCATCTGCAAGTGCCATAGATTCACAGCTGGCTTTATCTGCACCGCTTGGGACAGTCATTTTACTACGTAACTTGCCGTTCACCTGAATAACCATCTCAATTTCATCTTGCACTAGCGCTGTTTCATCAACTTGTGGCCACTGTGCATCAACCACAGGTGTCGGATCAGCGGCATTAAGAGCATTCCAGATTTCATGACAGACATGTGGCGTGACAGGTGCCAACATTAGAGTTGCTGATTCTACCGCTTCGCACAGCACGACTTTGTCTAAATCGGTGTCTGCTTTAAAACGATTCACGTCATTTAACAATTCCATGATCGCCGCGATTGCCGTGTTAAATGTATAACGGCGATGCATATCGTCGGTTACTTTCTTGATAGTCTGATGCGTCTTTAAACGTAACGCACGCTGCTTGTCTGATAGGTCACTGACAAGTGCTGTTGACATTTTTTTCTCAGGCAGGCCGCTTTCAATA
Organism: uncultured Granulosicoccaceae bacterium; assembly: GCA_937927895.1. Taxonomy (GTDB): domain Bacteria; phylum Pseudomonadota; class Gammaproteobacteria; order Granulosicoccales; family Granulosicoccaceae. The sequence goes on from CALGKA010000012.1 coordinate 81,694, forward strand.
AGCTCACGGCTAACATTATAAAAACGCTTAATAAACCGACTAGCACCCTCAACACCAGCGTCGTTCCACTCTAGTGACTGATCCGGTGGAGCTGCAAACATAGAAAACAACCTAACGGTATCTGCGCCGTAGCGTTCGATCATCTCTTGCGGATCAACACCATTAGCGAGAGACTTTGACATTTTCTGCATACCACCAACAGTTACTGTGCTGCCATCGGTTTTGCGCTTTGCGGCAACAACCTTACCTTTATCGTCTTTTTCTACATCTACCTCAGCCGGCGTTACGTATTCACGCCTGCCTGAGTCATCAGTGAAATACGTTTCAGCAACCACCATGCCTTGCGTTAACAAACGGTTAAACGGTTCATCTGAAGTAACTAATCCGACATCGCGCATTAGCTTATGAAAAAAACGTGCATACAACAAATGCATCACTGCGTGTTCAATACCACCGATGTATTGATCAACCGGCAACCAATAGTTAGCGCGTTCATCAAGCATGCTGTTAGCATCGGTACAACAATAACGTGCGTAATACCAAGATGATTCAAAAAAGGTATCAAAGGTATCGGTTTCTCGAGTTCCAGGCTCAGTAGTACCAGGAACCGTTGTTTCATAAAACGCCGGATCAGTTTTTATCGGTGAATTAACACCTGCAAACTCAACATCCTCTGGCAACACTACCGGTAAATTTTCAGCGTCTTCTGGATATACTTGATCATCTTTGCCATACACCATCGGGATTGGACAACCCCAGTAGCGTTGTCGCGATACACCCCAGTCACGTAGGCGATAATTAGTTTTACGCTGCCCATCAGCTTTGGCCTCTAAGGCTGAGCTAATTTTATCAAAAGCGGCATCGAATTCGAGACCATCAAACTCTTGCGAGTTACACAACGCTCCATGTGCGACATAAGCGCTCTCAGTGATGTCAGAGGGATTGCCGTCCGGGTCGCAAATAACCACCTGTTTATCTATGCTGTACTTATCTGCAAACTCCCAATCACGCTGATCGTGCGCGGGCACTGCCATTACTGCACCGGTGCCGTAACCCATCAATACAAAGTTTGCGACCCACAATGGAATTTTTTCACCAGACAATGGATGAATCAAAGAGATCCCTAACGGCATGCCTTTCTTTTCCATTGTTTCTATATTCGCTTCAGAGGTATCGGTACGTTTGCACTCTTCAAGAAACTCTAAAAGCTCAGGATTATTGGCAGCAGCTTCTTTAGCCAGCGGATGCTCTGCCGCTACCGCTGCATAAGTCACACCCATTAAGGTATCGGGTCGGGTGGTATAGACCGCAAGCTTACTACCGTTGTCTACTGCAAAAGAAAATTCAATTCCCTCTGAACGACCAATCCAATGTCGCTGCATGGTGCGCACTGAATCAGGCCATCCGTCTAACTTGTCTATATCGTCTAAGAGCTCTTCGGCATAGGCGGTAATTCGAATAAACCATTGCGGGATCTCACGCCGCTCAACCAACGCACCAGAACGCCAGCCACGACCATCAACTACCTGCTCATTGGCAAGCACGGTCTGCTCTTCAGGGTCCCAATTGACTACCGCCATTTTCTTATAAGCCAAATCACGCTTAACAAGCTCAGTAAAAAACCACTGCTCCCAACGATAATACTCTGGTGTACAAGTGGCGAGCTCACGCGACCAGTCATAGGCAAAACCAAGACTTTGCAATTGCTGCTTCATGTAGGCAATGTTTTCGTATGTCCAGGCGGCGGCCGGTACTTTATTTTTGATTGCAGCGTTCTCAGCCGGCAGGCCAAAGGCGTCCCAACCCATCGGTTGCAGTACGTTTTTACCCAACATACGCTGGTATCGGGAGATCACATCACCGATGCTGTAATTGCGCACATGCCCCATGTGCAGCTTGCCACTCGGGTAGGGAAACATTGAAAGACAGTAGTACTTTTCCCGGCTGGGGTCTTCTGTCACCTCGAAACACTGGTTTTTATTCCAGTACTCTTGCGCGGACTTTTCGACCACCTGGAAGTTGTAGGTTTCTTGCATGAGACTGTGCTTGTACGATTCAAAGGGAACTGCGGAATCATACAGCAATCGCGCCGCTTTGTGCTGAACCGTGGTGCTAAAGCCCGATGACTTTACCGTTAAGAGAATCGACGAGGCTAAATTGGCCACCATTACCGCGACTAAATCCGGACACTGATCGGCTAGCGGCCAAATCGTGCACTCCAAGCCAGAGCATTTTGATGGCTTTTTACGGCGGCGTCAGGCAGCCTTACGTAAATCGTATAGGCTGACCACTTCGGCAAGCCCAGCACGAGAGTCAGTCTTCACGATCGGGTCTAGCGCCAAGCGCTTAGCGATTTTAGCGCGCTCTAGCGCGGCGGCTCGGTATTTGATGAAGGTATCAGCATCGGGCTTTGGATGAGCACTAGCAGACTTAGTGTACAAGGCCACATAACATTCTGCCGGCACTACGCCCTCATGAATTTTGTTTTTTAGTCTCTGCTCTAAAAGCAAGGTATCTACTATCTCTGATTTAAATTGCGAATGATCAATACTCGCATTAAAAAATGCATCAATCATTTGTTCACGTTCATCACCGCTTAAACCATATTCATCAGAAATAATAGCGAGATTCTGAACCGCGTAATTATCAGAAGATGTCAGTGAAAAACTAATAAGAGAACGCAACCCCTCTATAAGTTCCTCACTCAATATTGAAGTCGCCGATTCTTTGTCGGCGTTATAGCGTTCTATCTCTTGCGTAAGCTTGACCAATAAGGGCCTTATAACCTTGCCTTTAACATGATAAGACCAATAGATTCGTATGCCACTATGACGCCACCAGCTAGTCATGACATCAGGGTCGCGAATACCTTCCTCTTCACTGATTGCAGTATCAATAATTTTAGTAATAATACCGCCTAAGGTATAGGGCTCATGAATGGAGGTAGGTTCAATTTCCATCTCGGTAAAGCGATCAAAATTATATTGTTGCTCTGGCAAAATTAAAGAGTCACAAAGTAGCGTTGCCTCAGCTTTCTTTTGCGCTGCAAGAGAAGACTCAGCATCAGTGAGCTCAGCTACCATGGCAGCTACAGGCCCGCCAAAACGACGCTTAATATTATTTAGCGATTGATCATAGCCTGCTATAGGCCTTGAACCATCTTCTACTACATCGTGCAATATTGCTGTAACTGCAAACGAGGGTTCTAATGCCTCACCGAATAACTTCTCAGCAACGGCCGCTATTCGCAGTGAATGACCAAGCATTGTGCACGCAGACTTACGCCGACCTCTCTCAAGATATTGCATCATTTCAAGCGCTGCTACATGCAATGTCGCTATTGAGTTAAGATTCTCTGAAGCATTAAACGACTCAATCAGTGGCAAACTATTATGCGTTGCATACACGGCCTTGCCCCGTCGACCTACCAATCGGCGGCGCTTTCCGGGTTGTTCCAGTGCATCGGCCACGGACATCATCAGAGTTTGTTCGAGGGGTTCTGCAAGTGCTCCATAATCGACACCTTCAAGCGCCAGAGCCGCTTTTGTGAGGCTATAGTGAAGGTCTAACCATATTCTTTCCGGAAAATCAGCGTCACAATTAAAACCTTTGCGTTGCACTTCTGCTTTTTTCAGACCATCAAGGTTCGCAAAAACTTCATCACCAGCGGCACGCGCCACAATCCGTAACTGCGATGCATGAATTGCAGCGATAACATTGGCGTATGGCCTTGGCAAAGTAAGCTTGTGAGTCGTACTGTTTTCAAACGCATCAATGAAATCATTGTGATGATGATTAATCTCAATTACATGCGCACTTATACCCTCACCAAACAACTCTACAATGGTATCCATGTCTATCGTTTTACAATTACGCGGCAATACTGCTGAGTATTTGTCAGTTAAACCGATGGTATCGCGAATCATTGCCGCAGCAACCACATCATTAGTAAGACCTTTACATCCACAGCGACGGTTACCGTAACGCTGCACCCCGACTAACATCACTCCAAGCAAAATTTCTGCAGCAATAGAAGGCTCGAGTTTAGCGAGGCTATTACTGTTGATAAGCTTCTCAGAGTTCGGCAACTGACTTAGCAACGGCGCAAGGTCTACCAACTCCGGGTTGGCATCGAGATCAGGCAGTAACGCATCGCAGATAATTTCCCGACCACGTACTGTTGAAAAAACAGAGGGATTAATGGCTGAGAGTTGTAGCCAGTCTTCTCTTTCGCTTTGCAACCAATCGCGAGACACGCGACCCACAATCGCACGCTCATCATCTCTGGTGGCTACAAGCAAGTTGTAAGCACGCAGTAGATTGCGAATATCTCTTGTGCAATGGGGCGAATCTGACATGCCACTCATCATTGAAAATTAAATTAAGAACAAAGATGCCAGGAAGATCCTGTGCAACCGCTTAACGATGCTTTTAACAGCACCACAACATGTGAACGGCGTCACTTGGGGAATGTTTTGGAATGGTTTGACGAACCATGAACTGGGTCGCTTTTTTTTGCCATTGCGGGGTGGCTTATGTTTTCAATTGCCTTGCTGGCGGGTTAGCTTGCTTGGCTTGCGGGTGGTTGTCGTTTTGACTTGTTCTGCGGACAGCTGACGGGCGGGCTTGCTCTGCCGGCGGCTGTGGATTCGACTTGCCCGGCGGGCGGCTTACGTGCGTGGCATGCCTGCCGCGGCCCTCATTTGGACTGGCCCAAACAGAAGCAAAGGACTTCTTGCTACTTTGTTGCCCCTTTTTTAACTGGGTAGGGGTGGCTTCGCCATTTTTTGAAATCATGCGCCAAAGGGTCGCGCGGTATGCACATCCATGTGCACCGCGCCGTCCATAGCGCTTTGACCACACTACGCAGGATTTCAAAAAACAACAAAAAGCGCGGTTGGGCATTCGCGACGCTCAGTTGGTTTAGGGATAACTGAAAGCTTTCGCGCTCGTGTCTTTGGTTATTCGTAATGCTTTGTCCGATTTTAGACTCGGGGGCTTGAGGATATGGCGCTTGTCGATCTTTTATGAAGCCTGCCAGCGTAAGTTAGGGACTAAAAAAAACCGTGAAGCGTAATTTATTTTGCTTCGGAAAAACTACAGTTCAAACGACTCAGGCTCGTCATCTTTTCAGGAAACCCACAAGCGTTAGCGTGGGATTCTAAAACTGTGCAGCCAAATCAGTTACGGTGTTCGTAGAAGAACACCGCCAACTAAAAATGCTTCAAGTTGACTACTTACAACCATCACCACGCAACTCAGCACTGGCAAATATATGCCCTGATTCAATCATCCACTTACCGGTGATTTCCAGATGCACTTCCTGGTCGTTGATGTCTTTGCATCTAATCACTGACTGATGGGTCCTTGATGCTAGATCGAGTTTGACTTCGCACTGTTTGAAGTCGATGAAGGTCTGTACTTTGGAGTAGCAGCATTTGAAAATGGCTTCTTTGATTGAAAAAATCAATTTATGCGCCTTGCTACTTACCGGCTTTTTTATGAATCGAACATTGCCAGGGTCACTGGCTATAGCTTTCTCATCAACTAACGGTGCCGTTCCTGACAATTCAAACACTTTGTCAAACTCTGCTGTGGCGGCACGTTCAGCATCTGTGATTACTATGTCTGCAACTTCCGGGTCTAGATCTTCGAATGGCTCTACATCTATACCAAGGCCTTCTAAGGTTACAGTTGATCCGTTGGTGGCAACAACTGCCACTGCACAGTAATGATCTGAGTGCGAAATACTGCCAATCACGTTCTCTGGCCATAATGGTTGTCGGTAGTCACCGATTAATAAAGGCTCAGCCGTGCTTGTTAGTGCTGCGATTAATTGCCGTGCTTGACTGCGGCCCGCGGCGAATTCGGCGTATCGTTTTTCACAAACATCACCAATTTGAATTTTTTCCTGTGGGGCTAGTTCATCTTGCCAGCAGTCTCGATGATCGCAACACGTTAATACTCCTGCTGAAAAGAGTGCCGAGATATCAACAGACGAATTGAGCTTTTGCCTGTCGGGTAGAAACAGCGCTTCGCCAGAAGTACTAAGCTGTGAAGATGTTGCCATAACTCTAATTCTCCATTTAATGGCTGAACAACCTGCCAGAGCCGAATGAATCCGTACTCAGCTGGCACTACTCGGAATTCCCGAGCAATATCCTGTTACCGGATAAACCCCAAATAAAACGAAAGGCGTACATCTGCCTGTACAGACAATATCGAAAACGCATTTGGGTGAACTGTTAAGAGTGGGGATTAAATGAGTTAATCCAAGCTTCTGCTTGTTGATAGATCTATTACTTAAGTTTAGATCCACCACCTATCTCTAATTCAACTGGCGATTGTAAGCCTTTGTGAATCTCGGATCGTGGCTAGTTGTCACAAGCTGCATATATTATATGGCGTCAGGGCAATAAAAAGTAGTGTACAAATTGTAAAACTGTACGTACATACAGTAATAATTGTACACTTTATGAAAAGCTCACGGTTATGTAGCATCGGTTGAATTTGATGAATCAACGGCTATTCACCGCCAATTCACGTTTGATCCGTAGCTTTTAATTATCGATCTTGTGCTCCGCCAGCAGCACACTCATTTGGGCACCGTGCATATCCCTGTCCAACCTTGCACCCTGTACTGTATTTCTCGGAAAGCTAAATTTAATTACGTTGAGCGACGGAATTTCAAATCGCTTCAGCGTATCGAGTGGTACTTGATAAATGCTTGCTATCAATTCCTTACTTAGCTCTTGCATCATTTGCTGATACACATGGGTATCCCCACAAAATATATCAATGGTTAACCAGTAAGGCCCGGCGTTTTTAGAACGGATGTTGGCTACTCGATCACTGACTGTAGCCATTAGTTATTCAACTCATGTGTGGTTAACCTAAACGCTTGCATAGGTTCATCAAGCACCATGATATGGTTAAGACAAAACTCATACAAGGCGCCACGATTCGTTCGAGCCGGTGAGTACGGAAACGCAAAGGTTGGCAACGCCTCATTGTCGGTCAATGGATAGTGCAGCAAAAAAGGATCTATCATTTTTGCGATTTCCTCACTTAGCTCTTGCGTCATTGCTGTCACGAGAACCAACACTCCTACCTCTGTAGGAATTGATTGCTTGGTTTCAAGTTCACCAAGGGTTGCATCAACACCTATTAAACGTATTTCAATTTTATAGTCATCAGCCTCAAGCTGCATTCGACTAGCAACTTCTTTAACTAAAAAATTTGAAATTCGCGCAACCCATGCTTTGGCATTTTTTACATAGTGAGCGTCACGCAGTATTGCCATTAGTGTTGATTGAAATCCCACAACGCGCGCACCTTCAAGCTTAACCGTGTACTGATCACTCTCAAGCCACTCAGAGCCTGTCACTCTTACTTTGACAGCATCTACCGATTCATAGTGAGACTGCTCAACCTGTAAAGCACCACCTGGCTCATAAAGAGTATGGGGGTCTGCGTTCTCATACAGCATATGTGCTGAAACTGAGTGCGGTGTACATCGCGCGCCTTCTGCCAGCGGCCAGACAGAAAAACCAGTAGCATCTATATCGACTGCCACTACACCACTGGTAGGATGAGTTGAACACAACGCACCACACTCGGTAATTTTTGCTGCATGCCATGCAGCACCGGCGTGCTCACCACGTGCCAATGCCATGGCCGATATACCCGCAGTATCAGTCGCCCGACCTGCCAACACAACATCAGCACCTGTCTGGATTGCTGCATTTATCTGTTCCGCACCAGCAAGCGCTACAACATGATCGATGGAATCAATCGATTCTGCATCAATATTAATGATGGGTTGTAGCGGATTGATCTTACCCGCCAATAATTGATTTTTTATCACATCAATTTTTTGCTCAGAGTAAAGCGTTGCTACTTTAAGCTTTAAGCCAAGCTCTATTGCGAGTTCACGCGTAATCTCAAGCATCCAGTCAACCATGGCATCGGTGCCACAAGTACCACACGAGGTAATCACCAGAGGCACTTTTGCAACTTCCCGAGCCTTTAGCAGCGCTTTCCATTCGGCTTTACAAGAAGCTCGTGAGTACTTAGAACTCGAGGTACCCAGGTAGAAAGGGCCACTATCGGTAGAGCCACCATCAATAGCAATGATATCGGGTTTTGCTTCGATCCCTGCCGCTAGCGCGTTGTGATCAAAGCCTAAGCCAAGCACTCCAGAGGGCACAAGAACACGGGTGCTCATGGCTCACCAACAAGGGACAAAATGCAGATTAACGCGACATAGAATAGCTTCATTGCTTAAACCCCTAAAAGAGCAGACGCTTTCGAGTTATTCTCTCACCCATTGATCGATTGTCAATGAATGGTTTTTCCAATCAAGTAAGTGAAGACCGCCAGAACAGCCTATTCAGTTACAGATCGCACCTGACTGAATGACACCTTGTTGTACCTTAACAATAACAACCCGGATATTGTTATCACCACCCAAGTCGGTAGATGGTAATAAATAGCTGCACTCAACGCTTTGCTAGCATCGACGCCAACCGCCGTTAACGCCAGGACATAACAGTATTCAATGGTGCCGAAAAAACCCGGGCTTGTGGGCAGCGTAAGACCAACCACTATAAAGCCGAGTATCACAATTGCAATCATTGGAGATACATCAATACTAAAAGCCAGCAATGAGAAATAAAAACAGCCCGCAATTAACAACCATTGCAAGAAAGAGTTTATACATACACGCCAGTACACGCGGCGCTCACGCAAAGCTTGTAGACCAGAGCTTAAATTAACTATTTGCTCTGAAATCTTGCGACGAGTATCAACAGAGAAAAATGTAAACCTTCGTTCAACAAAATTGACAAAATAATTTGTGTAATTACTCAGGAGTGCACTGACAATAGATATTGCTACCGCCGCTGCCAATAGAAATATCGCGCCAACATAGAATTTTGTTGAATAATCACCGACCAGCAGCGCTACAGAAAACAAGATCAGCACTGCAATAAGATCAAACAAGCGCTCAACAATCAATGTGGCTAGCACTGTCGATTTCGGTATGCCAAATTTTTTGCCAACGAAATAGATACTTATAAGCTCACCCAGATGTGCTGGCAATAAATTATTTCCAGAGACACCTGCCATCATCGGCGGAAACAGTTGCGCACCAGTAGCGTTATACGAGGGTGGCAATAAAACACTCCAACGCGACGCTTTCATGCAATAGAATCCGAATAGACATAAAAACATCGGCAGCATTGGCCAATACGTGGCAGTGTCAAACGCATGCCTGATCTCTTCAATATTGGTGTCTTTAATCGCAAGATATAAAAAAATTGCGCTCAATATAAAGCCGAAAATGACCAGAAATTTTTTCAAGTGAAAACACGCCCAGCGTGATGGAGATGGGAAACTACAACATTGAATATCACGGTGAAAAATATATCCGCCGGAATCGAGTTATTGAAAATTAGTTATCAGTCTTAGCCGCATTATTACCTATTCCCTTTAGGCACAATTTAAAAAACTTACAAAGTTATGTAACAAAGGCAATCAATATTGCTTATATTCAGTGTGCGTTTCACATAAATTGGTAGGCAAACTTTTCTTTCCGAAAGTAGTATCAGCTGTTGTTTCACGCTCAAACAACCCACTCGACGACCGATAACCTTCCTCTAGTCTTTCTATCTCGCGTCAATTAAGAGACCATGCCCGAACGCTCTAAACTACTGATTTATCTGCTTTTGTTGATAGGTTGCGCTGCAAATGTGCTGGCAATCATCACATGGGATAACTCCTATATCGGCAACGATGGTATCCAGTATTTGTCTACGGCCAAAAATATGCTGATGGGCAATGGATTTAAAACTGACGCTTTGATATACGGGCCACACTTTCAAGGTGTTATGCCTGCGCCACAGACAGTTTGGCCCCCAGGGTACGCAATTATTCTTGCCCTGCTTAGCCACACCGGACTTGAACTCACTACAGCAGGCTTTATTCTGAACTTAGTCACACACGCGTTAGCGGGTGTCATGATGCTGTTTATACTCTTGCGCATGGGCATCACGCGCAATTTCGCCGCAATATGCGCGCTATGCTTCTACCTGATGGCCAACCCCTGGCTATTTGCTGTAGCACTTCTAACCGAACCTGTCTTTACCACACTGTTGCTGGCAGCTATGTTGGCACTACCTAACCCACTTCAAGACCGCATTTGGAAATGGCTTTTGTGCGGAGTGCTTATCGCAATGGCGATTTACTTGCGCTACTCGGCGGTGTTTTTTGCCATCGGCATGGGTTCAGGGATGTTTAGCTTCCTACTACTAACCTACTCACAAGAGCACTTTAAAGCACTTGTAGGCAATATGCTCAAGCTTGCAGCGCTACTATTTATTCCAATCATTGCTTTTCTATACCTGATGTATGACACATGGGTGCAAATCGGATCTCTGGATAGATACTCGGGCTCCCGAGTGCCACTTACCGTCTTTGAGACACTATACAACTGGGCTATAAAAGCTTCTCAATTGATGGGCTTTGACGCTGGCCGCCTAATGAGTGAAACTTCAGTGCTCGCGTTATTTATCGCGCTATGTAGCCTCGCAATGGCCCTCGGAGCGCTATTCTTTTTACGCAAACTCCATAAGACAAACAACATAGTTGATTATTTTTCGGTTTCATACTTTCGCTTGTGCTTTCTGGTAGTCACCATACATGGGCTAGTCTTCGCCATTTACCTTACTGTAAATTCTATAAACGGGTCTCCTTTAGAAATCATTTTTAGATACCTTTATCAAGTTTACCCGGGAGTTTACGCGATTTTTTGTTTCATGCTTTATTCACTGCTACAACATAGTGCCGCAAGAAACTCAGGAAAGCCAAGTTACAAAATCACCACTGCAATTGTAGCGCTAGCTGCAATCTACACGCTAGGCCAAATAAACCAAATTGTCGCAACACGTTCTTTATATTTTCATGAAGCAAAAACCGCCAGCGCCGTAATGCAAACCAAGCTACCTAACGATAGTAATTTCGCATCGTATATAAAAGATTGCTTTAAAAAGCAAAATAGCGACCAGGATACAAGCTCAATCTGGAGTACTCACGGACAACATATTTATATACATACCGGAGTACCAACGATTACGCATGCCGACATTTATACGCATCAGCCATTTGACGAAAAGCTAATCGTTGAGCGAATCAATGACTACAATATAAAAATGTTCGTGTTCGTAAACTACCTTAACAATGACAATGAAACCTACAACGCTTACATGAATGGCATGAAAGCGTGGTTATCCAAGCAGAATTACACCAAAGTGCCGTTCTTAGATCCGAACATTGGTAAAACAAATTCAGTGGTAGCTTATAGCGATTGTATTTAACCACGAAGGTTAAACAACGCCCACCGACTCTTCGTGCGCAAACTTAGCCGGGTAGTGCTTCAGAGTCTGACGAGCATTTATCAAGTCAATATGCTCACCCATTGGCACCGGCCGAAAGGTTTTTCCAAGTCGCGTAAAAAAGCCATCCATTAGCTCAAGCTTCTTATTCACAGGCATACTCATAGCCGGAAAAAACTCTAACCCTGTTTTATCTTCCACACCAAGAAAATCAAGTGGGTGCAGCAACAGTGAAGGCTCTGTTGATGTAAGTTTGCACATAGTGGCCGCCATACTTGTGTACAAGTTTGCAGCTGTTGAACTGTAGCTTGCTAAATATACCAAGTAGCTAAAATGCACCGGTACTTTGAATAGGGGCATAGTAGTGACCGGTAATTCTAGTAGTTCACCCTGCTCCAATGACCAACGATAAGGCTTAACCGGGCGCTTTGCATCAGAAAAGGTCCCAAACAATGCTTTGCGTTGTTGTTTTTCTTCATCACTTAATTGGCTCTTGGAAAAAAAGTACGCTCGTGCCAATGGATTTAGAAGGTTGGGGAATGAAGTGGCATCATAGTCATAACCACGCTGCTGCAATACATTTAGCGTTTGCGTGGAAAGACTAAATCCCGGACCCCTAAATCCTTTGACCCTAACACCAGTGGCGCTCTCAATCGCATCTTCCGCGCGGGATAATTCTTCTTCTAATTTTTCACGCGTATACAGATGTAACCATGGCTCATGATGAAAGCTATGATTTGCAATTTCATGCCCGGCTGAATGCAACTGCCCAAGCGCATCTTTGTTCTTATCTAAAACTGCATCTTGTCCTACAACAAAGAATGTAATTTTTATATCGCGTTGCTTTAGGAACTCTAAAATTCGTGGCACTGCAATGTCAAGGTAACTAGGTAAAGACTCCCAATTTGGATCCCCATGGGTTTTCATGTAGGTCCATTGGTTATCCAGGTCGAGTGAAAGGCTCATCACAGGCTTAGTCTTATTCATTTTTTTCTCTCAACCGAAAAATGCAATTAGATCATTAGTGATTTCTGTTGCCGCATCACCCGATCCAAAGACGTCATCAATCTTTGATGCTGTCTGTGCTTGTATACTGTAATTATCAGAAGATAATGCCACCATAGCTGACGCGATCTTTGATTGATCGTTACCTACAAGCCGATTGACGCCAATATCAATAGTTTCAGTCCACTCTGTTTCATTGCGCAAGGTTATGCACTGTGTCCCAAGGAACGCGGCCTCTTTTTGCAGACCACCGGAATCGGTTAGCACAACAGATGCTCCCTTTACCATTTGCAACATATCTAAATAGCTTAGTGGCGATATAAACTTGATAGAAGCTAACTTATTAGCACTTAACAGAGAGGCATCAGCAGCCTCTAGAATATTACGCGTTCGCGGGTGCAGCGGAAAAACCATAGGCAACTGTTGTTGCGCCAGATCATTTAGCCCTTCAAGCAATGGCACCAACACAGAAGCTTCAGTGTTAGATGGTCGGTGCAGGGTCAACATTGCGTAATCAGTTTCCGGGCATTCCATTGCCAGCGTTCGCGCCTCAGCCAACTTGATGCTGTGTTCTACAGCATCACGCATTACATCACCGCTTAACAGGGCACGTGATGAAAGGTTTTCAGCACTAAGATTCACCATGCCAGCAGGTGTTGGAGCGTACAAACGATCACTACAATGATCTGTTGCCACTCGATTTATCTCTTCGGGCATGGCTCTATTAAAACTACGCAATCCCGCCTCTATGTGTGCAACTGGAATATGTATTTTGGCAGCTGCAAGACTTGCAGCAAGGGTTGAATTAGTATCACCGTAGACAACAACAACATCAGGGTTATTGGCTTCAAACCAACTTTCAAGCTGCTCCATCATTCGACCAGTTTGCACAGCATGACTGGTTGAACCGATATCAAGGTTTACATCAGGCCGTGGAATTTCCAACTCATCAAAAAACACCGATGACATGTTATCATCATAGTGTTGACCGGTATGAACAATGGTATGGCGGACAGAATCATTAGTAGCAAGCGCACGAGAAATCGGCGCCAGTTTTACGAACTGCGGGCGAGCACCTACTACTGACACTATATGCAACGGCTTATCCATTCGCTACTTTATCCGGAACTTTATCAATACCGTTTGTCACATCGTTACTAGTAGATGTAACACTCGCAAGCTCCACAAACGAGGAACCGACATTTTCATAAAAACGGTTCACTGCACCAATCACTTCATTATTATTCAACGTAGCATTTACAAACTGACTGGTATTTAGAACGTGCAGTCGATCATCGTTGGTAGACACGGATGGCACCATGGATGAATAATTCAACACCTGCAGTGGCTGCACCTTAATAGCGCGGTTAACATGCACACTGACAATTTCAGAAGCATCGAAATCTGGAAACATTTTTGTTAAACCTTGAAGAAATGTCTCTCTAAAGTAGCCATCTGACTTTTCTAATTCTGTGTCTGTAGAAAGCATGTATCTAGGCAAATAAGTTAAGTAGTAACCACCAGTATTCTTAGTATCTATCACTGAACTCATACCAATCACCCCAGTAAACGGGATTGTCTCGTCGGCTATATTAACCACGTAAAAATCAGTAATAGGTTTCTTCGTCACAACCACAAGGCAAACCACCCCGAGGTATTCAACACTTCCAGCACTCTTACCAACAGCAAGCAAATGTCTATCTACAATATTTTCAAGCACATTGGTTGGACTGGTACAGACGACATGATCAAATACGTGGGTTTCCTTAGGCGTATGAACCAATACACCTTCATCTGAGCTTGACACACGCATGACAGACTCATTTAGCCTGATTGTGCCACCCGCATTTTTTATATCTGCTTCGATTTTGTTAAAAATACTTTTATAACCACCACGAACATGCCCTAAATGTTCAGCGCTAGCAGATTTATCTCGCGCCGAAAACATGCGCTTAATGTATGACCAAATAAATACTGCTGACACTCGCGAATAGCTGGGTCCAAGCTTGGCTAGCAACAACGGCTTCCAAAGCTTATCAACATTTTCATTTCCAGAGATCTTTCTCAGCCATTGCTCACAGGTTATTGCTTCAAGCCGCTTCCAACTGTTGATGCGAGACGCATACAACATGGTAAAGCCCAGTCTTATTTTTGAAGTAAAAGACAGTAATGGAAACTTGAGAAACTCAGCATTGCTACTTATAGAATGCAGTTTTTGATCAACGTAGAATCCGGTGTAGGTTCTGTTCCATTCAAGTTCATCTGATATGCCAAGCTCATTAAGAAACCCGATTGTTTGTTGATCTGAGGGCAAAATCACGTGATAGAAACGATCCCAATCAAAACCACCAAAATCTGACCAGGTAGCAAGCCCACCTGGCTGATTCGCATGCTCTATAACAGTGACAGTATGGCCATCGGCTGCATACTTACGCGCCAATGCCATACCCATCAATCCCGCGCCAATGATCCCTACTCGCATCTAATACGCTCCTATATGGTTATTGCTTACAACGAAACTTAAGCTTTAACCAAAACCATTTTCGGATACGGCAACTTTTTGCCACTCAATAGTACGGCGTAGACCCTCATCTAAGGTCACTTTAGCTGTCACACCGAGTATTTTTTCGCACAACGTGGTATCGGGAACTCGACGCATAACATCTTCATATTTGCTTTTACTAAACGACGCATAGGGAACTAACTCATACTTAAGCTCACCCGGCGTGCCACTAACAGCCTTAATGCGCCGCGCTAACTCTAATATAGTGACTTCCTCTTTACTGCCAATGTTCAGAATTTCACCATTCGCTTCGTCGCGGAAAATAGCTTGATACATTCCTTCGACAGTGTCTGACACGTAAGTAAAGCTACGCGTTTGCATTCCATCTCCATGTATTGGGATTGTCTTATCATTCAATACCGCATCAATAAATACAGGCGGTGGCCCACCCCACCAAGAGAGCGCTTGATGTGGACCGTAAGAGCCAAAAAATCGAAGTAGCGTGACAGGAAATCCGTAGGCATCTTGATAAGCGAGTGCCAGGTGCTCATCAAACAACTTTGACACCGCATAGCTCCACCGCGGTACTTTTGAGCTACCAATGACACTGTCTGAATGCTCTTCTGAAAAAGGCACTGCTGGATTTTTGCCATAAACATCAGAGGTAGAAGCCAACACACATTTGATATTTCGCTCTTTACCAAAATCAAGCGCGTTCTCAGTGCCATGCAGATTTATTTTTAGTGTATCAATGGCTTTTCCATATCGAGGAATTTTAAATGCAGCTAAATGCACTAACACTTCTATATCATCAGACAAGGAATGCAATACATTTGCATCAGTTACATCGCCATTAACAAACTGGAAATCAGGATTGTTGAGAGCAACTGTCAGATTAGACATACTGCCCATAGACAGGTTATCAACGCCTATCACCTTGTGGCCTTCCTCCAGCAGTTTGATCGCCAGATTAGAGCCAAGAAAGCCGGCCACGCCTGTTATTAAAATTGTTTTATTTACCACTTTATTATTTACCACTAGTTTATCTATTACGGATTTAACTACCACAAGAATCTCTTCCCTTTTTTAAAGCATGAAATTTTGTTGAGCTCAAGTGATAGAGATCTTCGAAATTTCTTTTGTTTTGTAATGATGAAACACCAAGGCTTAAAAGCTGCACTGACAATATGATATTGGTTAAACCCACAATATAAGTATGCGGGTTAGCGTTAAACGCTATGGCTAATGCAGCCTTACCGCTTGCAGCAGCGCCCAAACTACGGGTCGTGTATATGGCTTCAAAGTAGTGAGAGAACATCCAATACGTTGAGTACATTGCAAACAGACCCAACACAGTCCCAGGCAGAATAAAGAAGTGCATCGGTCTAAATACAAATCCCGAGAGCACTGTTGATAAAATATGACTGAGAATTCGCATGCTTGATGTTCGATTCTTACCAAATTCAAGCTGCTTCGCCCAATCGAGGCGCCCGGGAATCTCTTCTATCTTGGCGCGAAGAATCATAGACTTGTATAAAGTCTCTGGCATTAGATCCATTCCAACTGAACGCAAATCAAGCGATCTAATAAACGGCCCATCAAAAGCACGAACCATACAGGTCACTGTAGAGCATTCTGCTTGACTAAAAAATGCTAAAAATTTATTACCTAATACACTCAGTACTTTCCGAGTAAACGGTACGTTACGGATAGTCCCACCCTGCATATAAGGGGATGCTAAAACGAGTTTGGCATGTCTGTCTCGCAGACTGTCAACAAGCTCTTCAATGTGAAAAACATCGTAACTAAGATCAACGTCCATCGTAACGACGTAATCACCACTGGTGTTGGCAATTCCAAATCTAAGAGCCTGTCCAACGCCAAAATTCGTGGGGTGGTGAATCGCGATCAATTTTGAATATTCACTCGCAAGCTGATCCGCAATCTCTGGCGTATCATCAGCACTACCATCATTAACAACGATCACCTCCCACTCATAGCGATCTTCAAGCGTTTGCAGATGTGCGCATATTTCTTCTACGTGCTTGCGCAGCAAAGCCGCCTCATTGTATACAGGCAGCACCACGGAAATCATTGACTGGCTAGCTATAGTCATATAGTTGGGATTCAAATGGAGTTCCGAATGGAATGCAGTGGGATACTGCACGCGAGTTTATTTTCTGCTAAGCACGGAAATTCTACAGCAACCAAAGAAAATATAAATAGAAGCGGTATGTAAAAACACCGGCTACAGGCTCACACAATCCCTACCAGTGGTGACAGAGTCACACTTCAGCTGTGTTTTTTTGAGAGATAAGAAATGTGAAATCTCATACGAAAGTACAGCGACGTTATTGTCATGTGAGCTAGCTCACATACCATAACACCACGAAAGGTAGCTTATCGAGGCAAGGCCACGTGATGCCCCATGCTCACTTGAGCAAACTTTTTTCGCAACGGATCTATAAAGTCGAGCAGAAAAAAGGACGAACTACTCGCCATTGATATCGGTACTCGTAGTGGCCACGGCTTATGAGTAAATGCTCGTGCCAACAGATTAGTTTGCCGGGTTATCAAAGACTGATCGCGGTGACGGTTATCTGTAAATGTTTGTAGCGCAGCATTAGTATTCTCATTGGCGCTGAGTACAGCACACAACTCAAAAACATCACGCATGGCAAGATTTAAGCCCTGCCCTGCTACCGGGTGCAACGTTCGGGCGGCATTACCAATAAGTACACAGTTTTTCTCAACCTGCTTAGCGCTTACTGTTTGCATAAGGGGCATTACGTAACGTGGCCCAATTGCATTAAAGCGACCTAACTTACCACCAAACTTTTCCTGCAATCGTACAAGAAACTGTTGATCCGACAAACCCTTCAACTTTTCTAACTCATTATCCAATGCGGTGTAAATCATTGAATAGTAATTATTACCTTTATTAACTGCACCAGATGAGAGTGGTAACAACGCCAACGGACCAGATGGTGTAAAACGCTCATATGCAGTTGATTCATGCGGCTTTGCTGTTGCAACATTGGCAATAACCGCACACTGCTGGTAGTCATACTGTTCTACTTCAACGCCAATCATACTGCGAGCAAGGGAGCTTGTTCCATCAGCGGCGATAAGCACATTGGCAGAGACTACTTGCACATGCTCTTGCACTGTGAGCGTTACTTCTACACCGTTACTTGTATGATCTATTGATACTAGTTGTGCATCTTCTACTAATTTTATATTGGTCTCAGCAGTGACTAATTTGTGTAAATAGCTTTCAAACTCAGAATTAGAAAGTACAAATCCTAGTGCCTCAACATCTATTTCCTGAGCATGCATCTTTACCGATCCGAACTTGCCTTGCTCAGTCACATGTATGGCTTGAATAGGGCAATAATCAATCGCAGGCCATAGCTCAGCCTCACTCAGCAATTGCCAGGTACGATGAGACAACGCAACCGTTCTGCTACTTAAAGGATCACTGGCACTATTATGGCAACCGAGCACTCTGCGCTCAACAAGCGTTACTCTATTTCCAGCTCGGGCTAATAGAAGTGCTTGTATGGCACCAACCAAACCAGCCCCAATAACGCAAAACTCTTTAGGGTACGATGTTTTCACTAAGCGCTTCGCATAAGCGCCTCTATTTCCTCAACCGACTTCGGCACCGAGTGGGTTAGCACTTCTGGCTCATCGGCCGTCACAACAACATCGTCCTCCACTCTGATACCAATATCTCTGTATGCCTTGGGCACAGAGCGCTGAGCAGGTAAATAAAGGCCAGGCTCTATAGTCAAGACCATACCAGGCTCAAGTAAGCGTGGCTTGCCGTCAACTTTATATTCGCCGACATCGTGCACATCTATGCCTAGCCAATGCCCGGTGCGATGCATGTAGTAAGGTCGATACGCGGCATCCTTTATTAACTTTTTAACATCGCCCTTTAAAATACCAAGCTTGACCAGCCCACGCGTGATCACTTTTACTGCCGCGTCATGGGGATCATTCCAATGATTGCCAACGACAACTTTTGCAATTGCCGCAAGGTTAGCCTCGAGCACAATCTCATAAACTTCACGCTGCGCATCTGTGAACATACCATTAACAGGATAAGTTCGCGTTATATCGCCTGCGTAACACTGCCATTCAGCCCCAGAGTCAACTAACACCATTTGGCCATCGTGGAGTTCATCGCAGTTTTCCGTGTAGTGCAAAATGCATCCATTGGCACCACCACCAACAATTGGCAGGAATGAATGATCAGCACCATTACGACGATACTCTGCAATTAACTCTGCTTCTAATTCATATTCCATTTTGCCAGGCGCGCATATTTTCATAGCAGCCACGTGCCCCTCGGCACTAATCTTTGCTGCTTTACGTAATAACGATAACTCTGATCGACTTTTTATAAGCCGCATATCGTGGAGGTGAAAATCGAGTGAAATAAATTCACTCGGTACACTCGCACCAGATCCGGACTTTGCTTTTAACTGGTTGATCCAACCTATAATACGATTATCAAATAATGTTTCACGACCCATTGAATAATAGACACGTTCACGGCCTTCCAGTAAGCCCGGCAGGATGTCGTCGATATCATCGATTGGAAACGCATCGTCTGCGTCTAACACTTCAGGTGCCTGATCGACGCCGAGTCGACGGCCATTCCATGTTTCCATCAGTTTGTCGCTCTCACGGCAAAATATTATGTACTCAGCTGCACGACGCCCTGCGATTAATACCACTACGGATTCAGGCTCATCAAAGCCTGTCAGATAGTAAAAATCGCTATCTTGACGATACTTGTAATCGGTATCTTTACTACGCATTTTGACAGGCGCTGATGGAATAATTGCAATTGATCCTTTACCAATTGCATTCATCAAATTTTTTCGCCGCCGGGCACGCTCGCGGCGTAGTGTGATGGTGTCCTGCATCAAATTGGTTCTACATGTTGGGTTGTATACTAAACAGCTAGCACAGTCGATCTAGCTTTCACATTCTAGACTAACCACTTGAAGTCTTATATTCAAAGTTTAAAACCATGCACTCAGCTCACCATTTTGCCAATCACGATATTTGCCGGTAAACATTCGACAAACGGCACTAGTGAATGGTCGGTTTTTGCTCCAGTGTAATCGGTTGTAGTTCTTCGTTGACTAACAACACCCCCATTCGCACGTACTCTTCAATTTCAGTGAATGATTTCTCTGCTTGATTGGGGTCATTTTCATCTTCAGAAAAGCTGGCGTCTGAAATGTATTGGATATCTTCGACAAATTCACGGACATCGTCACTGAGTAACATTTGCTCATTTAGTCCACCCATTATTAAGCCCAGGCTGAAGCCACTACACCAATCTGCCAAACCACTAATTCTGACATCCATCGACTCTGATGGATCTGGCATCAGCATCTTGAACTCTAACGTTTCGTGATTAATTTCGGTCAAAGTGCACTGGTGAACATCGTGTAACAGTTTGAGAGAGTCCTCCGAAATTTCTCGATCAGTGGTGCGTGTTTCAAACAGGTGGCGAACCCAGGTTTGAATATCGGAAGCTCCAGAGGCGCATAGAATCCCGCACAGCACTCCATGGCATTCTGCAGCACACACTGCCGAGCCACCCGAGAACAGCGCTTCATCGACCTGTGTATAAGCCGGCATTTCTGTCATTCTACGTCTCTTGTCTTGGTTTCTTGTCCGGGGGATCCTAACTAAGGCTGTTGGCGTCAGCTAAACACCCCATATTAGTAATATTTCTCATATATAAGCGGCACTTACCGATACACTTGCCGATACACTTGCCGCCATAGTAGTGAGTTTACGTTAACTTTTGTTCATGTTATTGCGACGACCGTGAATTACCATGTAGTTCTTGTAGTCTCAGTCGTGACCCACAAGCCACACACAAAGTGCTATTTTGCCATGGATAACAACAAAAATATAACCAAGGAACAGATTGTCGAGCTTGAAAAAAAGCTGTCAGAACTTATTGATTTGGCAGATCAACTTAAGGTTGAGAATGAATCCCTAAGGGCTCAGCAAAACAACCTGGTTGCGGAAAAGTCGCGTCTTGTCGAGAAAAACGAGCTAGCCCGAACCAAAGTAGAGGCTATCATAACCCGCTTGAAATCGTTGGAATCTGCATAATGACCACCACTAAAATTTCACCCAACAAAGTATCCGTTAATGTTCATATTATGGACAAGGAATATCAGATACAGTGTGGACCAAGTGAGAAGCAGCACTTAATACAAGCTGCGGTAGATGTCGACACGCGAATGCGAGCTGCTAAAAGCATTGGCGCTGGTATATCGTCAGAAAAAGCCGCTGTATTAACAGCGCTTAACCTTGCTAATGAACTACAAGGTGCCGCCGATAACACTGACATACTAGAAACCGTTTCGCATAGCATTATTGATATGCAAGCGCGAATTGATAAAGTACTAGATGAAAAGCAATCGCATCCAACACAAGACGCGATAGCTACACTATAATTTTAATTTAGCGTTATGCTTAGCACTACAAACACTTGTGAGTTTTGCTAAAAAAATCGCGATATAACGTCGCGCCTAGTCTTCACAAGAATAACAATTGTTGAGCTAGAAACCCCAGTTGTAATGCATCCTTAGACGTAGTGCAAAGCACTAATAATTAGTCTAAGGTCACAGAGTAAATTTGGATGTCCTCTGCGGTGTTCGTTAGTTGGCCCGTTATTCCCTTGAGCCTATTTCGATACCCGGGAGTCGGTTTTAGTTGATGTTGTGCATGTCCGCCACGGCGGGAAGCCTGATTCGGCTGCAGCCATTCCCACCTGAGCCGATGGCTCAAGGTCCACGGCCTACGACGGCACATGTGGAGGCATCCGCCTACTTTTCAGCTATCGAAATACAATATAGTTTTTATTCTCACTCAATAGCAGTCAGCTGCGCTAACAAGGCGCAGCTTCCTTAATATTAACTGGCTATCAAAGCCCGTTTATTAGAGCCTTTTTAATCAGAGCCTTGCCCTGGAGAGCTCGCCATAAACCGGTTGAACTCTTCCTCATCAGCACGACGCCTTACATCGGCACGAAACTCAGCAAAGCGCTTGGCCCGAGCATTCATTTCGTCTTTGATCTCTTGAATCCGATCGTATTGTGTTTGCTGATATTTATTAAACACCACATTATCTGAGTGCATTGTGCGCCCGCCTCTAAGCTGCGTCCATTTCTCACGCATGGCGGCAGGCAAATCACGCACGTCGCGATCTGTCAGGATCCAATACAGAATGACCAAACCAAGCGGCCAGAAAAATACAAAACCCACTACCATCGCCGCAATATTCAGCCCAGTCCAGCGACCTCGCTTCTCAGTAGAGTACTGCCCTGAAAGGTCCCACTGGCCCGCACTCTGGCCAACTGTTGATTTACTTGAAAATGACATATCGCCTCCTGTTTTTAAATGAAAGTACCGCTACATCACGTTTTACTCACACCATGTGAACGCTGTTAACATTTAATATACAATCGAAAACGGCTTTTTACAAGAGTTTAGAGAAAAAAAGTGAACAGTGTAAACATTGGGGCCTAATCTGGGTCATAATCCAGAGACCATGAAAAAGAAAAAGAATCACTACCACCACGGCAACCTGGCCGAGTCACTGCTCACCGCGGTGGACGAGATCGCCAGCCAATTCGGGCTTGAAGCGGTATCACTGAGAGCCTGCGCCAAGTTGGTTGGCGTGTCACCTTCTTCAGCTTTCAGGCACTACGTTGATAAACGCGCGTTATTTACGGCGTTTGCAACCAGAGCACTGCAACAATTGTGTAATGACATGTTGGCTGCGAAAAACAATGCTGAAAAGAACAATCAGGTGACCTTCAAAGCCGTGGCCATGGCCTACATAACATTCGCAATAGACAAACCCGCTTTTTTTCGTGCCATGTGGCGTGAGGAGTCAATCTATTCGAATGATGAGTCCTACCAACAAGCCGCCAGTAAACTTAGCAACTATTTAACCAGTGGCTTTGCCAATACAATCGACGACAAAGACCCCGAGAATTTCAGCCCAACAGAATTACTGGCTTGGTCTGCCATACACGGGCTTGCCAATCTATTGGTCGACGGCCCTGTGGGTAACGACGACTCTAGAAAACAACAATTAGAAAAAGCATCCGAGATGATTGACGCACTAACACCCTCGCTTCGATAACACTGGTCAGCTATTCCAGAATGCTGGCAACAGAACGAACGCAGTCAGATCAACATTTTTTTCGCAGCCTAGCTCAAAAACATTCGGTAAGCGACGTTGTTATCTTCACACCAATATCGATAACCTAACTTGTCTAAGAACTGTTGTAATTTTTCGGCGCTATCGCCTGGCACTTGCAAACCTACCAACACACGGGCATAAGCCGAACCGTGGTTGCGGTAGTGGAATAGCGTGATATTCCAATCCTTATCCATATTGTTTAGAAATGCAGCTAGCGCACCTGGTCGCTCTGGAAATTCAAAGCGATAAAGAATCTCATTGTCGATGGCTTGCGAACTGCCCCCTACCATGTGCCTGACATGCAGCTTTGCCATCTCATTGTCGGTTAGATCTTCAACGGTAAAATCAGAGACTTTCAGGTCTTTAATAATTTGCTGGCGCTCAGCGTACCCTTCCGATAGTTGCACGCCTACAAATACATTAGCAGTTCTATCATCCGCGTAACGGTAGTTAAACTCAGTGACGCTGCGCTTGCCTAACATTTCACAAAAGTGACGGAAGCTACCGGGTTGCTCTGGGATAGTCACAGCCAACAACGCTTCGCGCTGCTCACCAATTTCCGCACGCTCGGCTATATGGCGCAGACGGTCGAAATTTACATTGGCCCCAGTGGTTACAGCAATTAAATGCTGGTCACTAATATTGTTTTCTGCCACATACTTTTTTAAGCCTGCGACGCTTAATGCACCAGCAGGTTCCATCAAGGTTCGGGTATCTTCAAATACATCTCGTATGGCGGCGCACATTTCATCAACGCTTATCGTGATAATGTCATCTAGTAGTTCACTACAGATTTTATACGTTTCATCACCGGGGCTTTTAACCGCTACACCATCAGCAAAAATACCCACTTGATCCAGCACCACCGGATGGCCTGCAGCAATCGATGCCTTCATGCTGGCAGCATCAATAGGCTCAACACCTATGATTTTCACTGTAGGCTTCAAATACTTCATAAATAAAGCCACACCAGAAGCTAATCCGCCACCGCCAATCGGTACAAACACCACATCAATAGAGCCCGAATGTTGGCGGCACAACTCTACTCCTATCGTGCCTTGACCGGCAATGGTATCGACATCATTAAAAGGGTGAATAAAGGTATAACCGTTGCTTTTCTCTAACTCACACGCATGCCCATAGGCCTCATCGTAGTTGTCACCGTGAAGCACTGCCTCACCGCCCAGCTGGCGTACGGCATTGACCTTAATTGTGGGCGTAGTTTTAGGCATCACAATCAGCGACTTTATACCGAGGCGACTGGCCGAAAGCGCCACTCCCTGACCATGATTACCCGCAGACGCACAAACAACCCCTGCTGTGTCTGGTTGCTGTTGCTGCAATTTGAAAATACGATTGTATGCACCACGGCACTTGAACGAGAATATCGGCTGCAGATCTTCGCGCTTCAGGTACACTTTGTTAGCCGTTTTTGAGCTCAGGCCAGGGGCAATATCGAGTGGAGTTTCTTTTGAAACATCGTAAACCTTAGCGGTGAGTATTTTTTTTATGTAGTGATCCATGGAACCTCGCGTAATATGGCAACACTCTAACCAATGCCTGCCTGCGGTGGAAGTGCCCAGGCAGATTCAATTACTAAATAATTAACTTGGCTAATTACTGCAGCTAATTATCGTGGCTAATTATCACGGCAAATAATCGCGGCAAATAATCGCGGCACAACGGGCCCGCAGGACAAACAACTTCTATGACCACAGACAACATGAAAAAGGCAGCTGCTGTTGCGGCACTGGAATGGGTTGAAAAAGACAGCATCATTGGTGTCGGCACAGGCAGCACAGCCAACCATTTTATTGATGCTTTAGCAGACTGGCACAGCCCCGTAAAAGGTGCCGTGGCAAGCTCAGACGCTACTGCCGCACGCTTAAAGGCAGCAGACATAGAAATTTATGATTTAAACTCAAGCGGCACACTGTCACTGTACGTAGATGGCGCTGATGAAGCCAACCCTGCCCTGCATCTAATCAAAGGCGGGGGCGGAGCCCTGACGCGTGAAAAAATCGTAGCGGCAGCCAGTATCAACTTTATTTGTATTGCGGACGCGTCAAAAAAAGTTGATGTATTAGGCGGCTTCCCACTACCGGTTGAGGTTATTCCAATGGCCCGCAGCTACGTGGCACGTGAAATCGTAAAGCTTGGTGGTGACCCCGAACTAAGAGATCAATTCACCACCGACAACGGCAACGTGATTCTTGATATTCACAATATGAAAATCACTGACCCCATCCAGCTAGAGTCACAAATCAATCAACTTGCAGGGGTAGTCACATGTGGTTTGTTTGCTGGTCGACCTGCTGATGTATTGTTGCTAGGCAAGGAAGATGGCACGGTTGAACGCATAACTGCTTAGTCACCAGACTTTAATTATCAACACCTACCGAGGCCAAATTCACAACCTTAGGTAGGTGTTTCTTTACCATTTGTTTTGTGCCTGGTAAGCCGCAAACAAAGCTTGCACAGGCACACCATCAATAGTCATTCCATCGAGCTTGGCATTCGAGATCTCAACATTTGAAAAATCAATATCATCGAACACTGAATCTTTAAGTGACACATCACTAAAAACCGCACGCTTTAAGTTAACGTCTTCAAATTTGGTATCAGACAAATTGACATCCGTAAAATGAGACTCTTTTATGTTCGCATTAGTGAGCTTAATCATTGACACCCTTAATCATTAATACCGTTAGGTTTCCCTGCCAACAATTATATCGGTATGCACAGCAGAACGCGTTTCAGGAATAGAGCGATTCTGTTCACAATGGTAAGTATATACAAGCGATTTCTTAACATTACCTGCTTTGTTTTGCCCGGCAGCGTGCAGTGTTCGACAGTGAAAGAAAAGTGTATCTCCGGGCTCTAGCTCTGCAGGAATAGCGGCTTTAACCAGCTCTTGATTTTCAACTATATCCGTACGCAGAAACAAAGCCGCATCAAGCCGACCACGCCCAAGATCAAGCATATGCGAACCCGGTATTACCATCAAACCGCCATTGTCTGGTCGCTCTGGTCCAAGTGCTAACCAAACACTGATGAGCTCTGGATGATCAAAAGACCAATAGCGGATATCTTGATGCCATGAAGTCACGCTACTAAAACCCGGGTGTTTAGTCATCACACAGTTATGATGGTTTTGCGACACCATAACGTTTTTACAATCAAGCATTTGCCGCAAATGATTGACTACTTCGGCACTATTAGCCCACTCTCGGTATACCGTCGATCGAGTATACGCATTTAGCAGCCGCCTAGGTGTTTGACCACCGGGTGCAATTTTACTTTCAGGCGCACCCGGATAATGCACATCAGCCTCGTATTCAACCGGCGCAAGCGGTGGGTTTATAGAATCATCTGTGACGCGATTCATGTCCGCTACTACATCATCACTCGCAAGCTTACGAGCAATGAAATAGCCATCGTCGTTAAACTGCTGTAGTTGCTGTGCACTCAAAGGATTGGACACTGATGTCGCTCCAAAATTATCTGACTAGTTTTAAAAACACTTAAGCAATTTTTTCATTATTTGTTACGTATTGAAACTCTAACGCTTTCACAATCGCATTTGCAAACAGCGCCGCCGCAACTGGTAATACTCGACCTTTCAACTGCCCTACATATAGGTCGCCGGAAGGCACTGCTCTTTCATCTATATCTCGATAAACAATTTCAGATGTATTGTTTTCTTGCGGTAGACCAATCCCTAACTGAAACGAGATACAGTGTTCATGGCGTAAATAATTTCTTATAAAATCGTAGCTATCGGATTCTATAATTTTTTCAAGATCATTACCTTTGCGCAACATCGCCTCTTCTAACAAGTAACGCATACCATTGCTTGCCGTTGGCAATGCCACAGGCGTTGATAATAAATCACTCCAACCCAGTAGTGACTTTTCCGCCAATGGATGAGAACGCGACATCACCGCTTTAAGCGATTGTTCTACCTTACCCATCGGTTGAAATTCAGATGTTCTCATTGGTTCAAACACCACCGCTAGATCGGCATCAAACGACGTTAGTTGGTCTATTGCTGTATTTCTATCACACACTTTCACGCTAAAAGTTACCGCTGGATGCAACCGGCGGTAGCTCGCTACCTGTTCGGCCATAAAGTGCGGCAACAACGCCTGACCACAAACAATAGAAACATGCCCTCGACGCACCCCACTGAGATCTGCAATCTGGGATTTCACACGCTCCATATCAGCCATTTGAGTGCGGATATGCTGAATCAGCAATTCCCCGGCCGTACTGAGTCGAACTCCTCGCGGCAAGCGTTCGAAGATCGGCACACCCAGCTCTTCTTCCATAGCAAGAATGCGACGGTTCAGCGCTGTAGAGGTAATAGCAAGCGTATTTGCCGCCCCTCGGATTGAGCCACTCCGGGCCACTGTATCGATGTAATGAAGCGGAAGCAGATGCTTCATAAATATAAACCTTTTCTAGTTGAGTCCTCACAACTGTATTGAATATCACACTTTTAACCACCTGATTGATGCAATAAACGCATCACTGCAGTGCAAAATTAGCAGAATACAAAGCAATGTTCAGTGTTTATTCTTCCAACTCGTCATAAGTCGGCTGCCACCAGGGCCAGCCATTCGAAGCAGCTACCAGCCTGAAAAGCAGGGTCAGATGAAAAAAATTACCGCAATCATAAAACCGTTTGTTCTCGAGGAAGTGCGTGATGCACTTGGGGAAATTGGCGTAAGAGGGATCACCGTCACCGAAGTAAAAGGTTTCGGCAGACAAAAAGGCCACACCGAATTGTACCGCGGAGCCGAATACGTGATCGACTTTTTACCCAAGGTACAGATCGACGCCGTGGTCACTGAATCCTTAGTGGATGCAGTTATTGAGGCTGTGAAAACATCGGCCGCGACCGGAAAAATAGGTGACGGGAAGATCTTCGTCACAAACATCGAACAAGCAGTACGTATCAGAACCGGTGAAACCGGCGACGAAGCACTGTAGTCAATAGATAAATCGGAGAACAAAATTGGAAGAACAAATTTTCCACCTGCAGTACGCCATTGATACTTTTTACTTCTTGGTGTGCGGTGCACTCGTGATGTGGATGGCCGCCGGATTCGCAATGCTCGAAGCGGGCTTAGTGCGCACAAAAAGCACCACTGAAATATTAACTAAGAACGTAGCGTTGTATGCTATTTCCTGCGTGATGTACATGCTAGTCGGTTACCACCTTATGTACGATGGCGGCTATTTGCTTAGCTCTGTAGCAGGTGACACCGCTATGGACTCAGCAGAATTTGTGGCCAATGCATTAGCGGCTTCAGCCGAGGAAGGCTTTGAAGGTGGAGCAGTCTATTCACAAGCTTCTGACTTTTTCTTCCAAGTTGTATTTGTCGCCACTGCAATGTCTATTGTGTCAGGTGCTGTCGCTGAGCGCATGAAGCTATGGGCCTTCCTGCTGTTTACAGTCGTTATGACAGGCTTCATCTACCCTATGGAAGGTAGCTGGACCTGGGGTGGTCAGTCTGTTTTCGGTCTATTCGAATTATCAGTAGGCGATGCAAGCTTCTCTGATTTTGCAGGCTCAGGTATTGTTCACTTAGCGGGTGCTTCAGCAGCTCTTGCAGGTGTATTGTTACTTGGTTCTCGTAAAGGCAAGTTCGGTCCAGATGGTCAGATCTTCGCAATCCCAGGTGCGAACCTACCACTAGCAACCCTTGGTACCTTTATCTTATGGATGGGTTGGTTCGGCTTCAACGGCGGATCAGTGCTTAAGCTAGGTGACATTGCAAACGCCAATGCAGTTGCTGCAGTATTCCTCAACACCAATGCGGCCGCCGCTGGTGGTGCAGTTGCAGCACTTGTTTTTGCACGCTTCATGTTCGGCAAGGCAGATTTAACAGTGACACTCAACGGTGCGCTGGCAGGCTTGGTAGCAATCACCGCAGAACCATCAACCCCTTCACCCGCTATGGCAACGTTGTTCGGCGCAATCGCAGGTATTTTAGTGGTCTATTCAATTGTAGCGTTGGAAAAAATGCGTATTGATGATCCAGTCGGTGCGATCTCAGTACACGGTACCGTTGGTCTATTTGGCTTAATGATTGTTCCAATCACTAACCCGGGTGCTTCGTTTGCAGCTCAGGCATTGGGTGCTGCGGTAATTTTTGGCTGGGTGTTCGGTGCATCATTGATCGTGTGGCTGGTACTTAAGCTCACCATGGGCATTAGAATTTCAGCAGAGGAAGAGTACGAAGGTGCTGATGTAAGTGAATGTGGCATGGAAGCTTACCCTGAATTCACTAAGTAGTAATAAGTAGTTTGTTGCTGTAAGACTGAGGGGCTGCATTAATAGCTCAGTAGCCCCTCAGGTTTTTACACATTAGCGCAGCCTAAGGAGTATTAGAAATGTCACTCTGTTTACTAGTCGCTTTTATATTCTACGTTCTTCGATCCCCTGCCTACGATCTAATGTTATAAATGCCCGCATCTACTTACGACGCGCACTCTCTATTACAATTGTCTCGACTGGCACATCTGTTGGGAAAGGACCGGCACCACCGGTTTGCACGGATGCTATTTGATCAACAATATCAGTACCTGCTACCACTGTTCCAAATACTGCGTAACCAAAGCCTGCAGTAGAGGTATCGCGATGATCAAGAAACGCATTATCAGCAACATTAATAAAGAACTGCGATGTACCTGAATTGATCACAGCGGTGCGCGCCATAGCCACACTGTACTTCACATTCTTCAAGCCGTTAGTGGCTTCATTTTCGATCGGGTTAAGCGTTGGTTTTTTCTGATAGTCTTGATCAAAACCACCACCTTGCACCATAAAGCCTGCAATTACCCGATGAAAGATCGTGCCTTCGAAGTGGCCGTTATCTACATAGGCTAGAAAATTCGCTACAGAGATTGGTGCTAGTTCAGCATTGAGCGCCAATTCTATTTCACCCAGATTAGTTGCAAGCACCACATGAGTCCTTGAGCTATCTTGCTGAGCCTGATCAGAGGCCAGTTGAGGTTTGCGATCTGGTGTCTCACCGCCACAAGCCGCGAGCAATCCCAAAACACCCGAAAGAAACAGTCCAAGGCCAAGTTTTTTCGCTAGTTGCATTGCTATCATCCGTTTGAAAAGTCTGCGGCAATTGCAATATCCAGTCCAATCTTTAGGGATTTCTGGCAAACCAACGCAATGAGCGGTATGGTCAGTCGCGATCTCTTACGCATTAGCCGCAGGCACAATTTTGAACAAAGCGCTGTTGGTGCGACTAGCACCAGTCATATTCTTACTGCTTTGGTCAGCCGGCTTCACAGTAGCCAAGATCGGCATTCACGATGCAGATCCTATTACGCTGTTATCACTACGATACTTCTGCGTGGTGGTCCTATTGTTACCCTTCGTTGTATATGTCAAACCAAAGATCCCTGCCACGCGATCTGAATGGGGGCACCTGATGGTGGTAGGGTTTTTAATACAAGTGGTCTACTTCGGTACCGCCTGGGTGGCGTTTTCATTGGGTGGCTCTGCAGGTTCGGTAGCACTAATTACATCACTGCAGCCAATCTTAGTCGCGCTGGTTATTCCCAAACTGTCCAACGAAACAGTATCCAAAACCAAGTGGATTGGATTGTTCCTTGGCTTGCTGGGTGCCGCCTTAGTTATTTTTGGCAACAGCGGGGTTCAGGCAATGAGCCTGCAAGTGCTGTTGTTTTCAATTGCAGCATTGCTATCTATCAGCATGGCCACCGTGTGGGAAAAAAGATACGGCATTAGTCACCATCCGCTTACCAGTAATAGTGTGCAATACACAGTCGGATTTTTATGCACCCTACCTTTGGCATGGTATTTTGAACCTATGAATATCAATGTCACTGCACCGTTTATATTGGCATTGACCTACCTTGTCGTTTGCAATTCAATTCTGGCGATAAGCTTGTTACTAATGATGATACGAAATGGTGAGGCCACCCGTGTTTCTGCGCTGTTTTTTTTAGTACCACCGGTATCTGCGGTGATTGCCTGGCAAGTATTGGGCGAAAAAATGACCCTGCTCGCTTGGCTGGGTATGGCACTAGCCGCGACCGGTGTTTGGATGGTCACCAGACAAAAATCGTAAGCTAAAACATCAGCGCCGCCAAACAATAAATCACGACATGGGCACGGCCTGCCAATATATACTGGCGATCCGCTGTCAGTAACAAACTATAACCACAATGCCCTTAAAAAGTATCGTCGTTGAAAACGCGACCCAGAACAATCTTAAAAACCTCGATATTAAAATTCCGCATGGCGAACTCGTGGTTATTACCGGTGTCAGTGGGTCAGGTAAATCATCCCTGGCGTTCGATACCATCTATGCAGAAGGCCAACGTCGCTACGTTGAAACGTTCTCTCCCTATGCGCGTCAGTTTCTCGACCGTATGGACAAACCCAAGGTTGATCGCATAGATGGCATTCCACCCGCTATAGCTATTGATCAAACTAATCCAGTCAGAACATCACGGTCAACCGTTGGCACAATGACCGAACTCAACGACCATCTAAAACTATTGTTTGCACGAGCCGCGCACCTGCACTGCCCTGACTGTGGTAGACACATTGAACGCGAAACTCCCGATCAGATCGCAAACGCTCAAATAGCAAAAGTCAAAAAAGGCACTGAACGGGGAATGGTTACTTTTACAGTCTCTATACCCATCAATTTTAGCACGGAAGAAATTGAAGTATGGCTGCAGCGACAAGGCTACACCCGAATCCATAAACAGCGCAAAGATTCAATTGAAGTTATACAAGATCGCTTCCGAATAAACCAAGACAACAAAAGCCGCATCACAGAAGCGCTAGAAGCTGCGTTTAAACATGGTCGCGGCAAAGCCACTTGGCACCCGCTAAATGAAGAACGCAAACCTTTAAAGCCACAACACTTTTCCGCTGACTTTAAGTGCGCAAGCTGCGATAAAAATTTCAGGCAACCCACGCCAAGCTTGTTCTCTTTTAATTCACCACTCGGTGCCTGCGATGACTGCCGAGGTTTCGGTCGCACAATGGGTATTGACTACAATTTGGTGGTGCCTAATGAAGCATTAACCCTTACAGGTGGCGCAATAAAACCATGGCAAACCAAAACCAACGAGATCTGCCAGCGAGATCTAATAAAGTTTGCCAAGCAACATAAAATACCCACCGACGTACCTTGGAAAAAACTCACCGCGAAACAAAAGAAATGGGTATTAGAAGGCGAAGGGGATTGGGACGGTACACACTGGTATGGAGTCGCGCGATTTTTCGAATGGCTTGAAACACGTAGCTACAAAATGCATGTACGAGTGCTGCTATCCAAATATCGCTCCTACACACCGTGCCTCACGTGCAATGGCGCCAGACTCAAACCTGAAGCCTTGTGGTGGAGAGTGGGAACCGCAAAAGGTGCAACAAAAGTACTTGCCGCAGAAGACCGCTTCATCCCTACAGGCAATAAGCTTAGCCCCGCTAAACTAAAAAAAATACCGGGCCTTTTATTGCACGATATCATGCAACTACCACTCAGCGACTGCATAGAATTCTTTAAGCACCTTGAGCTTCCCGCGCCACTTGATGAAGCCACTGATATGCTTATGGATGAGATAAACTCAAGGCTCCGATATTTAAACGACGTTGGCCTTGGCTACCTTACCCTTGATCGGCAATCAAGAACCCTAAGCGGTGGTGAAGTACAGCGAATTAACTTAACCACAGCACTTGGTACGTCATTGGTTAATACACTCTTTGTATTAGACGAACCCAGTATCGGATTGCACCCAAGAGACATAGACCGTGTAATAGGTGTTTTAAAAAGACTACGCGATTCAGGCAACTCACTGCTTGTCGTAGAGCATGATCCACAAATCATTCTTAGCGCAGATAAAGTAATCGATATGGGCCCAGGCCCGGGCAGCCACGGTGGTCAGATCTCGTTTTTTGGCAATACCGAGAAACTGGCTAAATCAAAAAGTTCTTTAACTGCTGCCTATCTTAGCCGCGAGAAAAATCTCAACCGTGGTATCCGCAGTAGCAATAAAGCCACAAAACAAAGTATTACTGTCAAAGGCGCAAGCGAGCACAATCTTAAAAACATTGATGTTGAATTTCCGCTCAAGCAATTGGTTTGCGTAACCGGTGTCAGTGGCTCTGGTAAATCAACGCTTATTCAAGACACACTCTATCGTGCTCTGTGCCGACTGAAAGGCAAACCAACAGAGCTTGCAGGCCTGCACAAAAAAATCACTGGCCACCAACACATAGATGAAGTGGTAATGGTTGATCAGTCCCCAATTGGTAAATCGGCACGCTCCAACCCTGTCAGTTATACCGGTGCATTTGAAGGCATACGAAAACTATTTGCAACCGACCCTGAAGCCAAACGCCGAGGCTATACCGCGGGTAGCTTTAGCTTTAATTCCGGCATGCGCTGCCCGGCCTGTTCTGGCAATGGCTTTGAACACGTGGAAATGCAATTTCTGAGTGATGTCTACCTACGCTGCCATGCATGTAACGGTAGTCGCTACCGCGATGAAGTTCTGGATATAAAACTTGTTCATGCTGAAACCGGTCAGGCCATTAGTATCTCAGACACACTTGAAATGACGGTCGACGATGCGCTCGAATTTTTTAAAGATCACAAAGACGTCCGCATCGCACTTGCACCATTGATTGATGTTGGTCTGGGCTATCTTACTCTTGGTCAACCTGTACCGACGTTAAGCGGCGGCGAAGCCCAAAGACTAAAACTCGCCGCACACCTGGCTAAAACTAAAAAGTCTTCTAAATCAACTGATGAGAAAAAACTTTTTCTTTTCGATGAGCCCACAACAGGCTTACACTTTGACGATATCAAAAAGCTGCTCTTTGCTTTTGACCAATTATTGGAAGAGGGCCACTCGCTAATTGTCGTAGAGCACAACCTGGATGTTATTAGCAACGCTGACTGGATTATAGACCTAGGCCCTGAAGGTGGTGACGCAGGCGGTAGCGTGATTGGCGCAGGCAACACCAAAAAAATCAAATCAATAAAGAAAAGCCATACCGGGCGAGCATTAATAGAATATGAAAACGCCATAGATGAGTTTAGCCGCGTTCAATCAAGTACCGATAAGGTCGCAGAATCGCATGCTATCTATTCTGCCAATGAAATTAGCGTGATTAATGCACGTGAGAATAATCTTAAGAACATTGATATTCAGATACCCCGCGATAAATACACTGTAATCACTGGCCTTAGCGGCAGCGGTAAAAGCACACTGGCGTTTGATATTGTTTTTAATGAAGGGCAACGCCGATACTTAGAATCGCTCAATGCCTACGC
This sequence comes from uncultured Granulosicoccaceae bacterium, assembly GCA_937927895.1. Lineage (GTDB taxonomy): Bacteria > Pseudomonadota > Gammaproteobacteria > Granulosicoccales > Granulosicoccaceae. Next base: position 116,196 of record CALGKA010000012.1, read on the forward strand.
GCGACAATTCGTACAACCCGCCTCTAGACCGGACGTCGACGCTGTTCTAGGCATTCCACCAACAGTCGCTATAGAGCAACGCACTAGCCGTGGTGGTCGAAAAAGTACTGTCGCCACCATGACCGAGCTTTATCATTTTATGCGCTTGTTGTTTGTAAAGCTTGGCACTCAACACTGCCCTGGCTGCGACAAGCCGATTGATGCACAAACACTTGAAGGTATTCAAGATCAAATCAGTAAAAAACATAAAGGCAAAACCATTGCTGTGTTTGCACCCTTAATAGTATCTCGCAAGGGCTACTATACCGATCTGGCTAAGTGGGCAGAAAACAGAGGTTTTGAATCACTACGAGTAGACGGTGAACTAATACCGGTTAACCCATGGCCAAGGCTTGATCGCTTTAAAGAACACGATATAGATTTGCCGATTGGTGAAATTGCTATAAACGCACGCAATCAATCGAAAACTGCTGAAGTTCTGCAGCGGGCACTTGATTACGGCAAAGGCGTGCTTAAGATCACAAGCACCGGATCAAAGCCAAATAAAGACACTCTATTTTCAATCAAGCGTGCATGCACATCTTGCGGCACTAGCTTTCCAGAGCTAGACCCCAGGCTATTTTCATACAATTCAAAACACGGCTGGTGTGAAGGCTGCTTTGGTACCGGAATTTACAACGCAGAATTTGATGAAGAACAAACCGGTGAAGAAAAAACCTGGCTACAAAAAGACGAACAAGAGGTAACCTGTGGTGCATGCGGCGGGCATAGACTTAACCCAGTTGCGCTAGCAGTCAAATACCAAAAACGTAATATTGCCACACTTAATGAAATGTCTATCCTTGAATCAGAGCAATGGTTTACAAGGTTAAAAATCAGTGGTCGCGAAGCAGACATTGCACGCGACATATTAGTCGAAATTAAATCGCGTTTAAATTTTCTAAACAAAGTAGGTTTGTCTTACCTAACGCTTGATCGCGCCGCACCAACACTGAGCGGCGGTGAAGCGCAGCGTATTCGCCTGGCGTCACAACTTGGCTCTAACTTGCAAGGCGTGTGCTACGTACTGGACGAACCCACAATCGGCTTGCATTCTCGCGACAATCATATGCTACTAGATACGTTGCAGGAACTGGGTGCCAAAGGCAATACCATTATTGTAGTCGAGCATGATGAAGATACCATCCGTCGCGCAGACCATGTGATTGATCTTGGCCCAGGTGCCGGCATTGAAGGCGGAGAAATAGTCGCCAAAGGTACACTTAAACAACTCATTAAAAATAAGAACTCCGTAACAGGCCAAGCGCTCGCCAAGCCCAAAAATCACCCATTATTCCCCATACGCAAAAAAGACACCGGCAATATTGTTATAAAAGATGCGCATTTGCACAACCTTAAAAACGTCGACGTCAAAATACCACTAGGGAAACTAGTCTCGGTTACAGGCGTGTCTGGCAGTGGTAAAAGTACACTAGTACGCTCAGTACTCGGCGACAACCTGAAAACTTTGTTAACCCGTGAAGCCAAGAAGAATAAAACCAGAACCAAACTGCATGGTGTAAAAACAATCAATAGCTGGCAAATCATTTCAAGGGTGCTTGAAGTAGATCAAACCCCGATCGGCAAAACACCTCGCTCATGCCCTGCTACCTACATTGGTTTTTGGGACAACATTCGACGAATCTTTGCAGATGCTACCGAATCAAGAGTGCGTGGCTATACTGCTAGTCGATTCTCTTTTAACGTAGCAGCAGGAAGATGCGACAATTGCGAAGGCCAAGGAATGACAAAAGTAGAAATGAGTTTTCTACCCGATGTAAAAGTCCCCTGTGATGTATGCAGAGGTGCGCGCTTTAATTCTGAAACCCAGAGCGTTCTTTATAAAGACAAATCTATTGGCGATGTACTAGCCATGAGCATTGACGAAGCAGTTCTGTTTTTCTCAGCGCACAAGAATATCGCACACCCTCTACAGCTCTTACAAGATGTAGGCCTTGGTTATCTAACCCTTGGCCAACAAAGCCCAACGCTTTCAGGCGGTGAGGCGCAACGTATAAAACTGGTATCGGAATTAGCAAAAGCCGGCACAGGTAGCGAAGAACGGCGCGGTAGAAAACTAAATCATACCTTGTATGTTTTAGATGAGCCAACTGTCGGGCTACATATGGCAGATGTTGATAAGCTCATAGGTGTGCTGCACAAACTGGTTGAGTCTGGCAATAGTGTGGTCGTTATAGAACACAATCTTGAACTAATGGCAAACTCAGATTGGGTGATAGATCTTGGCCCTGAAGGTGGTAACGGCGGTGGCCGCGTCATAGCAGAAGGTACGCCAGACAAAATTGCCAAATCGAAAAAATCACACACTGCACCATTTTTATCTAAGTTGCTGAACTAGCCTGTGCATATCACTTTGTTATTATCAGCACTGATATTCTTCTCCGCAGTAGTTAGGGGTTATACGGGTTTCGCTTTATCAGCCATTGTAATTACCACGATGACTTTCTGGATACCGGCCAAAGAACTGGTACCCATGCTAATGATTCTAGAGTGCAGCGCCAGCCTGCTTTTTATACGCAATGTTTTTAACGATATTAACTGGCATACGGTAGGCTTTGTGGTGGCAGGTGCTTCAATCAGTATTCCATTAGCATTGCAAGTACTTATGCGGCTGCCGGCAGAAATAACTCATATTATTATAGCCGCGCTATTAATGATTGCCTGTATTACTCTAATTACACACAAACGCTTTATTGTCAGCGCTGGCAAGTTCACCTGGATAGCGACAGGCATAACAATGGGAATCTTCGGTGGTCTTGGCAGCATTGGGGGAATGGCAGGTATGGTTATACTGTTATCGACAAGTCACGATGCCACCAGAACACGAGCGACAATGATCGCGCTCTTACTTTTCACCTCACTCTATGGTTTATCCTTTTCGTTTATCAACGGCCTTATGACAAGTGTTGTATTAAATCGATTGTCTATAGTCTTCATTCCCATGCTTGTAGGCTTGTATATAGGCCATCTATGCTTCAAGCAATACGGAAAATCGTTACGCACTGCCACATTATTACTTCTGTCTATTCTCTCTGCTACCATGATGATGCAATCAGTTTGGCATTTACTACAATGACGCAAATCAATAACAGCGATACCGAAGTTTTAGTTCAAGCGATCGAATGGCTCGAGAGCGGTCATTCAATAGAACTGGTAACAGTAGCACGCACCTGGGGCTCTTCACCCAGACCACCGGGCTCTATTGCTGCGGTGCGCAATGACGGCCATATTGTAGGTTCAGTCTCTGGTGGCTGTATTGAAAAGCAACTGGCTATCCGAATAGACGACGCTACCCGCGCTCAGGCATTTTCACACGAAATCAGTAATGATGAAGCGCGGCGTTTTGGTTTGCCCTGCGGAGGTCACCTTGAATTAGTTTTCGAAAAAATGCACGACGCCGGGGACTTAAAAAAAATACTGCTGTCTATGCAACAGCGCAAACGTCTAGCGCGCACAGTGAATCTATCTGAAAACACCACCACCAATCAAATCCAATACAAAGAGGTAGATCGCTCCGTAGAATTCAGCTACAACGGAAGTCAATTAACAAAAGTGTTTGGCCCGGGTTGGCGCATGTTATTGATCGGTGCGGGTCAGCTATCACGCTATGTGGCACAGTTCTCAGTCGCTCTCGACTATGAAGTTATTGTCTGTGAACCTCGAGAAGAGTTTGCCAGCAGCTTTGATTTTCCAGGGGTTACAGTCACTAGCGTCTTACCCGATGAGGCTGTTCTTAAATATGCCACTGATCACCATAGTGTAGTGTTAGCACTCACACATGATTCAAACCTTGATGATTCAGCTCTAATTGAAGCTCTCCCTTCTAATGCATACTACGTTGGCGCCCTGGGTTCGCGGGCCAACAACGACCGTCGTAGAAAACGATTAACAGGCATAGGGGTAGAAAAAGTCGACAGGTTACACGGACCAGTGGGCCTTGCTATCGGTAGTCGAAGCGCTGCGGAAATCGCAATTTCAATAATGGCCGAACTAGTGCAAATGAGAAGTGCATCCGATAACACCAATAGAACCGCATAAATATGTAATCTTATGTACCCACTACTACCAATCTAATACCCACAGGTCGCTTTATCGAATTGCGCCTGCCTGATTCCTGCTAGATAATCGAACTCATGTTCGAGCAATCCGAGCCTGCCATACACTGGGCTGGCAAAACATCAAGGCATGGCTATGAATCAGGAATCGAAAATACACTTACACCTTGAGCGCGTTATGCGCCCAATAGAATCTGCCAGCGGGCTACCAAACGAATGTTATACCGATGCAAGCACTTTTAAGCTTGATCGTGATCGAGTAATAGCACAAGGCTGGGCTTGTGTTGGTTTTGGCACTGACGTACCGAACAACTGGGCAGTACCGATTACATTCATGGGCTATCCGATTTTACTCACCAGAAATTCTGCGGGTGTTCTTAAAGTATTTCATAACGTGTGTAGTCACCGCGGCATGCAGTTGGTACTCGAAGCGGGCAAGCTTGGCACAGGCTTAATACGCTGCAAATATCACAGCTGGACTTACGACTTCGATGGAAATCTTAAGGGTACGCCAATGATTGGCGGTACAGACAGCAATAAACACAACGATTTTGACCCAACAGTAAACGGCTTACGACCCATTGCAAATACCGTATGGATGGATAACATCTTTATTAATTTGTCTGGCGACGCTGAACCATTCGAAAAATTCATCGCCCCTCTGATGCATCGCTGGAGTAAATGGGTAAGCCCTGAATCGCTAAAAGAACTTACTCCAGGCATAGACGCTAAAATGGAATTAGTTGTTAAAAGCAACTGGAAACTTGCGGTCGAAAATTTTCTTGAGTCATACCATCTACCATGGGTGCATCCGAATCTTAATTCCTACTCACCACTGGAAAAACACTACGATATTGACCGTGGCGAGAACTTTGCAGGTCAGGGCTCAAGTAGCTACACAGCACCTGCCGGGGCAAATGGCAATATCAGTAGCTGGCCAGGCAAAGAGTTAAACTTTGCCGAGTATCCGGTGCTTTACCCAAACACATTACTGGGTCTGCAATCAGATCACTTCTTTACCATGTGCATAATACCCATTGATGAAACAACCTCATTAGAAAGAGTACAGTTAATGTTTCTAGGTGAAGTTGCCACAGATGACAAATATGCAGAACATAGAAAATCACTGATCAAGACATGGAATGAAGTGTTCAGCGAAGATATTTTCGCTGTAGAGGGAATGCAAGCTGGCAGACAATCCCCTGCCTATCGTGGCGGCGTATTTTCACCGGTGATGGATCAGCACACGCTGCACTTTCATCAGTGGGTAGCCAAACGGTTAGCCAAAGAGTAGAACAGGCGAACAAGCTGTCGATTAGGCAGCCTGTTGCTTCTGGCCAGAATCAGGCTCAAGCATAAAATCATCAAACGATACCGGTTCGGATACAGCCAATCCTTGCACATAATCTAACGGAACAGATTTAAGTACTGCAAGGCAAGCAACATCTTCCACCTGCTCTACTATCGTAGACAAACCCATACTCGACGCAAAGCTAACTATTGATTTGACCAAAGCATAGTCTGCATTTCCATCGCCACTTGCATCTGCCATACTCGCGCTATTCAAGTTAGCCACCAGGCTTCCGTCTATTTTTAGGGCATTAAGGGGTAACATTTTGAGTGTGCTGAATGAGGTCATAGCAGCACCAAAATCATCTAGCACGACCTCACAACCCATAGCCTGAAGATCACGACAAAATTCAGCCACCACCACAGGATTCTTTAAAACATCATTCTCACTTACATCAAAACACAAACGTGAAGCATCAATGCCCGACAATGCAATATGCTCAGCAGCGAATGCCAGAAACTCTTTCGAACCAACTGATTGAGTCGACAAATTGATTGTGAATTTATCACTAGCGTATCTATCAGGAAGCTCTTTGATTTTTACCAATGCTCGACTAAAAACCCAGCGATCAATATTCAGTGCAAGACCATAGCGAACAGCTGTTTTCATAAACGACGTAGGATAAATCAGAGAGTTGTCTTCGTCTATTATTCTCAACAATATCTCATGTGTCGCAATCGAACCATCAAGCATTGATGCAATAGACTGAACATGCAGGGTGAATTTCTCGTTGGCAAGAGCATCTTTTATACGCGGCAACCACAGCACGCTACTTTCAGCTTTAAGATCTTGTGCATCAACACCGATTGCACCTTCACGAATCACATTACGACCCGCATTTTTTGCGTTATAGCATGCCGCATCCGCCAGTTTAAGCACTTTATCGCGGGTCGCTTTTACAGGATCAAAATGCACCACACCTATGCTGCAACGTACCGGAAAAACATGCTCATCATATTCAAAATAAAATGACTGGAAAAACTCTTTTATTCGCTCGGCAACTCTTAGTGCATCCGGTTGTGCACAATCACGTAAAATTATTGCGAACTCATCACCACCCAACCGGGCCACTAGATCGATATCACGAACATTATCTTTGAACGCTTTGCCAATAAGAACTAGTAGCTCATCGCCGGCACCATGACCACAGGTATCGTTAACCTCTTTAAAGCGGTCTAGATCAATAAAACAGACAGCATATCCATTGCCCCCAGGCCGAGGGTTTTCAAACAGAATATCTAACTGCGCTTCGAAATTAAAACGATTAGCTAAGCCCGTTAGAGAATCATGATTCACTTTATATTGCAAAGCCATCGTAAGGGATCGCTCTATACTGATATCACGAAGCACAATAACATGACCGAGAAATTCGCCGTCACTATCGCGAAGATCTGAAACTTTTTTGTTCACATAAACAACAGTGCCATCTGCTGACAACAGCGCCAACTCACCGTCACCTGAAATAGTGTCAGCAGCACGATTTTTATTAAACACAATAACTTTATCAGCACTTCTGCCCTGCATAGCCTCGGAGGATGCCCCTAGCAGAGTCTCCGCTGCATCATTAGCGTATATAATATTATCCTGGGCATCAGTGGTAATAACACCATCACCTATCGATGCGAGAGTGACTGCAGCCCTGTGCCGCGCGCGATAAAGTTTTTCGCTTTCTATTTTTTGCAACTTTTGCGCTGTTCGTCGCTTACCAACCAGATGAACTATCGACAAAAACATAAATAGCAAAATAGCCGCTACTAACAACAACCCACTGGCGAGCTTTGACGATATTCCGGTAACCCGACTTAACTCCAACACCATTGTTAGATCACCGACTTCAAAACTACTGACCCAATGATTTTTTTGAAAATTACTGAGAAGTGCGCTGTTATCTTCAGATCGGCTAACGCTACGATAGATAGGTGTACTAGTAGCAGAAGATTCAAACTCACCTTGCGCGGTGAAACTGCTTAAGGACAACGCTAAATCACTTAGCTGAACGCCACCGGATGAGGCTATTTCTTCAATATCGAGCTCAAGTAGGTAGCCGCCATTCAGAGCATCACCCTGGGCGCTGGTCCGAAGCGCTATCAAGTGACCAGGACGCTTCCAAGCTGCAGGCAGAGTCATCACTATGGTACGACCAATGCTGCTCGGGTTATTAATAATCTCACGGATCGGATTGAAGGATCCTAAATCAAAACCCGTTAAATCCGTGTGTTTGCCGCTGCCTGGTCTCGATTTAACCAACGCTAAGGGATAGTATTCTCCTTTGTTAGTGCTCCCTGCACTAACCAACGCAGCAGAGCCCTCTCCCTTAAATTGCCAAATACCACTTGAGCCATCTGTTGAAAATGCTTCAAACGCTTCAAAGTCGCTTTCAGGTATTCTTTCGAAGCGACCAATACCACTAACAAAATTATAGTTAGAGAGTACTTTGCCCAAGTGAAGGTTGAGTTGCTGATAACCTGTGGCAGAATTGTGAGCAGCTTCAAGCGACGTGGCAACGCCATCCACAACACTCATACCACTGCGCAAGACAGCAACTACATTTTGGGCATCTGCTTCGAACTGGCGCTTAGATACTTGCAGGCTGGCCCATACACCAGACAGCACAACCAATGTAAGCAACGCGCCTGCAGCAACGCAGATTAAGAGCTTTTGAAATTTGTTGAAAGTGGGAAACATTACAACCGGTTCCGATGAACTACCCATCGGCAGTTGCTAATTTAGCGATGCATAAAAGCATTTATTCTTTCGGCGCATCGAACAAAGCCATTCCGTGGCTGTACAGACTAATTTTTCGTCACACTAGCGGATATCTTCAGCAAATATAACCAAACCCTGCTTGACTCCACATTTATATGCGAAAACGTTATGCTTGTAGCTGTATCAAAGGAACTAGAGCGTCCAATCTTAGGAAGTAGATTCGCTGAGTGCTATATATAAAATGCCTTTATCAGCGAGGTAATCTACACTCGTCCGAACTAGGAAGTGCCTGGATTACTTATGAATGAAATAGAGCAGCTCAGCCAAAGCCTCGCGGATTGCGGCTATATCGCGGGATCAGATCTAGCGACCACTATCCATCTAGCCGAGGTGTTAGATCGCCCCATACTGCTTGAAGGTGATGCAGGTGTCGGTAAAACCGCAGTAGCACTTGCCCTCGCGAAACTTCGCCAATGTGAACTGATTAGGCTCCAGTGCTATGAGGGGCTCGACAGCAATACCGCACTGTACGAGTGGAACTACCAACGACAACTCATGACAGTACGTCTGCGTGAACAAGCCGACACCGACAGCGCAGCAATAGAAAGTGAAATTTTTAGCGAAGAGTACCTGCTGCAGCGCCCATTACTTCAGGCGATTCGATCACCGCAAAAATCAGTTTTATTAATAGATGAAATTGACCGTGCTGATGATGAGTTCGAAGCCTTCTTATTAGAGGTTCTAGCCGAGTTCCAAATCACTATCCCGGAAATTGGCACTATTAAAGCCGTGCATAAACCAATAGTCGTACTAACGTCAAATGCCACCAGGGAGCTGTGTGATGCACTAAGAAGAAGATGCCTTTATCATTTTGTTGATTATCCAAGTTTTGATAAAGAACTACAGATCTTAACCACCCATCTCCCCAATATAAAAAACGACCTTGCACAATCAATAGTCTCATTCATTCAAACTGCAAGAAAACAAAATTTAAAGAAAACCCCAGGCATAGCGGAAACACTCGACTGGGCTAGCGCCTTGTTGCACTTGAATGCCACCACGCTGTCTACATCACTACCGGAGATTGAAGCAACGCTTGGCTGCTTATTAAAAACCCGCGCTGATAACGAACAGGCTAACCAACAGTGGATCGCCACTGTACTTAATGAGTCCGCACAAAGATCCAATCTTTCAAATATTTAGCACTGACCATTGGCTACCATGCAAAATCAAACCACTGGTGCAACTGCTGACGCTATGCTCAGCCGACGCTTGTTCGGCTTTATTTATCTATTACGTGACCATGGATTTCAGCTAAGCGCCGATGAAATAAACTCAGCACACCTAGTATTGACCAAGCCTTTAATGCAGTCTCAGTCTTTACTACATCACTCACTGCGAAGCATATTCTGCCAATCTAAAACCCAGTGGCAGGAATTCTCTACTCTCTTTATAGAGTACTGGCAACCTAACAACCTACCTGATGGATCATCGTCAGAACGCGTACGGGACACAAGACGACTAAACGCCCAAGCCACAGGCCTTGCTTATTTTTCGGAATCGCAATCAGAACTACACACACAAGACAATGAGCCTGCCAGTATTGAAGTGCACTCAGGTGGCGCGAGTGACGCGCAAACTTTCGCACAACGCGATTTCCGATTTGTATTTAACCCGCGCGATATGCGCCGGATAGAAACACTGGTAGATGATATTTCCCGCCGCATGCAAAAAAGACTACGTCGTCGTGCAAGGCAACATCGCACCACAGGCCAGCTAGACCTACGCCGCACCACCCGCACTAGCCTACGACATAGTGGCTGGCCCTTTGAACTTAGATTTTTGCGCCGCCAAAGAACCCCTGCACGATTTTTACTATTATTAGATGTAAGCCAATCAATGGAAATTTATAGCTATCTATTTCTACGATTCGCCCGCGGGATACTACAAGCATTTAAAGATACAGACGCCTATGCTTTTCACACAGAACTTGTACCTATCGGCCATGAACTAAAAGATAAAAGCACTCAACGACTGGAAGGCAAACTAAAAGATCTGTCTAGTGGCTGGTTGGGTGGCACGCGCATATCAGAATCACTGCAGAACTTTAATTTGCATCATGCCAACAATAAAGTGCACAAAAATACCGTAGTTATAATTTTCAGCGACGGTTACGACAGCGGTGAGCCTGATCAATTGGCCAAAGAAGTACAAAACCTAAAAAAACAGTGCCGCAAATTAGTTTGGGTTAACCCACTACTAGGACGAGCAAACCCAAACGATAAACCCTTACCGATTGAAAAATCTTTGTTTGCCGCAATTCCACATGTTGACCTTTATACCAGCGCGCACAACCTAAGCTCTCTCAAAAATCTAGAGGCCGCATTTAGGCTTCGTTAGCTTCAAAGCAAAACCGCACACCTTAACAGCATTATCGAAGGCAAAAAAAAGCCCGCAGTAGCGGGCTTTCTTAAACTTGTGTGTGTCGGAATCGATTAACGCTTCGAGTACTGAGTAGCTCGACGAGCTTTTCGTAGGCCAACTTTCTTACGTTCCACCTGACGAGCATCACGCGTTAAGAAGCCAGCTTTGCGAAGCTCTGAACGATTTTCTTCGTCATACTTTAATAGTGCGCGAGCAATGCCGTGGCGAATCGCACCGGCCTGACCACTGTTACCACCACCGGCAACGGTGATGTTGAAATCAAACTTTTCAGAAACTTCGAGCTTTTCAAGTGGCTGACGTACGATCATACGAGCAGTCTCACGGCCAAAGTATTCATCTAATGGACGCTTATTGACAGTGATATCGCCCTTGCCAGCTTGCATAAACACACGCGCGCTTGAAGATTTGCGGCGACCTGTTCCATAGTAGTGTTGTTGGGCCATAAAACTTTTTACCTGATTTTCCAGCTATTGTAGCTGGGTGATTAATCTCTGCTGACTTTACTAGTCGGTGTTTAGCTGAATTCTTTTGGTGGACGCTGCTTGATTTCAAGCGGCTCCGGCATCTGCGCTGTGTGGGTATGCTCAGCACCTGGGAATATCTTTAACTTTTTGATCATTGCACGACCCAGAGCATTTTTCGGCAACATACCTTTGACGGCCAATTGAATTGGGCGGCCCGGTGAGCGCTCTTGCATCTTTTCGAAGCTGACCGACTTAAGATTGCCAATATAGCCAGTGTGGTGATGATACATCTTGTCTGTCATCTTTTTGCCGGTAACCGCTACCTTCTCGGCATTAACGACAACTATGTAGTCACCGGTATCAACGTGAGGTGTGTATTCCGGCTTGTGCTTGCCACGAAGGATTCGCGCGCACTCAGTCGCCAGACGCCCCAGGGTCTTACCCTCGGCATCAACAATAAACCACTGACGTTTTACCTCGGCCGGCTTGGCACTAAAGGTCTTCATCGCAACTCCATAACCTGATATACGAACATTATGTTCGGAAAAGCCCTCCATTTTAGAAGACTACCGACGATTGCACAAGCCATATATGAGCAAAACACCGCTAATAAGGGTATTTATGCCACATTGGGGTGCTAAGAATTTAAAGCGACGCGGCCTGAAACAGGCCACGTCTAACCACCGTAGGAGGATGGAGGAGGAAATCTATACGCCAATTATATCACTCGTCATCAACAAAGCAACTAATCGAACTCGAATTGCATTGCAAAAACTCTAATAAAATCCGATGTTTACAGTATATTACAAAAAACCATCACGCTGTCCATCAACAAATTCCAGATTTTGCGCAGTAGTCTGTGTCAGCCGCAGCGACTATTGCGCCAGCGATTCCGGCGATATTTCGACCCGATGAGTAATTTCTACCGAATCTTCCAACATTTTGGCGACAGAACAATATTTTTCAACCGACAACGACACCGCTCTGGTGACTTGCTTCTCAGATAGCGCCTTTCCGTCTATTTGATAGACCATTTCTACCTTGGTAAATACCGCAGGCACTGCGTCTGCTCTTTCGGCTTCAATTAATACTTCGCAATCGTGAATATCTTGGCGCGCTTTTTTCAACATCAATACCACATCAAATGCGGAACAAGCGCCAAGACCAATCAAAACAGATTCCATCGGACGAATGCCAAGGTTACGACCTCCGTGTTCAGGTGATCCATCTAACACAACACTGTGACCGCTGCCGGATTCGGCAACAAAGCTCATGTGATCGAGCCATTTAACTCTCGCTTGCATTGGTTTTCTCAGTCAAAAGTTAAGTATACGGGCCATTTATGTGAGTTGTATCAACTTAAGTTGATAAAAATACATCTTTTGCCCCTCCGAAATGGACTATGTGAACGGTTTTTGCTCCGTACCCAATTGTAAATGCGAAAAACGCTATTTAAAGCGTGCTTGAATACCCGGAGAACGGACACCATGCTGCCACCACGTAATACCCCTCCTAAAGCGGAGTGGCTGGAAACTTTACTGCGAAACAGTCACCGCAGACAGTACCCAGCTAAAACAACAATCATTCACCACGGCGATAAGCCTGACACCTTGTACTACATGGTAGATGGTTCAGTCAGCGTTGTGATTGAAGACGACGAAGGACGAGAAATTGTACTTGCCTACCTAAACAATGGTGACTTTTTTGGCGAGATGGGTCTATTCGAAGATGAAGCCGAGCGCAGTGCTTGGGTTGTTGCTCGCAACAAATGCGAAGTAGCTGAAATCAACTACGACCAATTCAGAAGACTCGCCGATCAAACTCCTGAAATTCTTTTTGCACTGTCTACACAGTTGGCAGCTCGACTACGCAAGACCAGCACTAAAGTGCGTGATCTAGCGTTCCTTGATGTAACCGGTCGTGTGGCGTCAACGCTACTAGACCTTGCAAAACAACCGGATTCAATTACACACCCCGATGGCATGCAAATCCGCATCACGAGACAAGAAATTGCTCGCATCGTTGGCTGTTCAAGAGAAATGGTTGGTCGTGTACTGAAAGACCTTGAGGATCGAGGCTTAATTCACGCACGCGGCAAAACTATGGTTATCTACGGCACTCGTTAAACTGTAGTCACACTAAGCACGCTGAAAAATCACTCACTTTGGTGGGTGATTTTTTTTGCCCACAATAAAGTAGTAAACGTTTATATCAACTATAAATATTACTAAAAAAACAATTCCCGCATTTTATCACCCGGGTTATCAGCACGCATAAACGCCTCACCAACCAAAAAGGCGTTAACCTGGTTGCTGCGCATAAGGGCGACATCATCAGATGTCAAAATACCGCTTTCTGTCACCACTAAACAATCGTCTGGAATTTCAGATAACAGGTCTAGTGTAGTATTTAACGACACATCGAAACTTCGCAGATCGCGATTATTGATACCCACTAATGCAGGTGATAGCGCCAAAGCTCGGGCGAGTTCGTCTGCATCATGCGCCTCAATCAATACATCCATATCAAGATGACTCGCAAGACCCATAAGATCAGCCATCTGCGCATCGCCTAATGCCGCAACAATAAGGAGAATACAATCAGCATCCATCGCTCGCGCTTCATAGACTTGGTATTCATCAATAATAAAATCTTTGCGAATAACCGGCAGGTCACAGGCATCGCGCGCGGCCTTTAAGTATTCTGGTGCGCCCTGGAAAAAATCGCGATCTGTTAAAACCGATAAACAGGCGGCACCGCCATCGCTATAACTTTTTGCAATTTCAGCCGGATTAAAATTTTCGCGAATCACACCCTTGCTTGGTGACGCTTTTTTTATCTCTGCAATAATGGCGGGGTCATCTTGCTGAATTCGTTTAAGCATACTGGTGATAAAACCACGCGGCACCGATGCTGAAGCCGCGCGCTCTGAGAGCTCACGCATACTGATTTTTTCACACGCCTCGGTAATCTCTTGCGCTTTGCGTGCGAGAATTTTTTTTAAAATGTCAGGGGTATCTTGAGGCATTAATTTCTAATCGCTTATTAAGTAGCAAGGTATGAATAAAGGCACTAACGAGTGGCCGTCCATAAACAACGCTACTGCGGACCACCCAGGACATGTGATCTTTTGCCGACCCTATATAGTTATTTAGAATGACTAAACGCCTATTTAGGGCATGCAAAATCTCACGCACCTGAATGATCCTCGCTACGCGCTGTTTATGGGCGGACACTAATCTAACAACTATTGCTGCAAGCAACCAAAGCATCTAGTTTCTCAGCAGCACTGCCATCAGCCAAGATCTCAAGCGCTCGTTGCACACCCGCTTCATGGCTATCAGCCAAACCGGCTATATAAATAGCTGCCCCTGAATTCAATGCAACAATATCACGTGCCGGGCCCGCCTCGTTATTGAGCACTTGCTTAAGCATTGCAAAACTCGCTTCGGCACTATCTACCTTAAGGTCACTTAAATCTGCAGTCGACATTGAAAACATCGAAGGGTCAATCTTGTGACTCTTTACCAGGCCATCTTTTAATTCCGCCACGAATGTCGCAGCACCTATTGTGATTTCATCCATTCCATCTTCACCATGAACAACCATCGCACGCTGACTACCTAATTTATTCAGCACCTCTGCCATCGGCACTACAAGATGTTCACTATAAACACCCATCAGTTGCCTTGGGGCAGCAGCTGGATTCGTTAACGGACCTAACACGTTAAATATGGTGCGCATGGCAAGCTCCTTACGCGGACCGATAGCATGACGCATCGCACCATGATGCTTTTGCGCAAACATAAAGCCTATACCTACTGTATCGACACACTTTGCAACTTGCTCAGCATTAAGATCAATATTAACACCGGCCGCCTCTAAAACATCAGCCGCACCTGAACTGCTGGAGACAGCGCGATTACCGTGTTTGGCGACTTTAATTCCAGCAGCCGCTGCCACCAACGCACTACAAGTAGAGATATTAAACGTACTGATACCATCACCACCAGTACCGACAATATCCATTAAATCTTTTGACTCGCAGGTGACACCGCTGGCAAGTTCACGCATAACCGTTGCGGCAGCCGCAACTTCGTCAACTGTTTCACCCTTCATGCGCAGTGCCACTAGCAAAGCACCAATTTGGGCATCGGTGCATGCACCCGACATGATCTGGCGCATCGTCTGGACCATTTCTTCATTAGCCAGTGCTTCGCCCTCTACGACTTTGGCTATGGCTTGCTGAATAGTGAGTGTGTCAGTCATTTTCTTCTACCTGTTTTGGGCCACCAATTAATGCTCGCGTGCTTCAAGAAAGCGTTGCAGCATATCGTGACCGTGGTCAGTCATGATTGATTCAGGGTGAAATTGCACGCCTTCGACGTTAAGCGTACGATGCTTAATTCCCATAATCTCCCCAACTTCACCTGATTCGGTTTGAGTCCATGCGGTCACTTCAAAGCAATCAGGCAAGCTTTCTTTTTCTATTACTAATGAATGGTATCGCGTTGTCGTGATTGGGCTGGGCAACCCTTTAAACACACCGGAATTGTTGTGATAAACCAATGAGGTCTTACCGTGCATTATATTTTCAGCACGAACAATCTTCGCACCAAAAGCGGCCGCAATACTTTGAT
Organism: uncultured Granulosicoccaceae bacterium; assembly: GCA_937927895.1. Taxonomy (GTDB): domain Bacteria; phylum Pseudomonadota; class Gammaproteobacteria; order Granulosicoccales; family Granulosicoccaceae. Next base: position 131,917 of record CALGKA010000012.1, read on the forward strand.
GCCCCAAACAAACTCCAAACAAAGGTATATGACCTGCGCATTGTTTTATTAATTCAACTGAAATACCTGCCTCATCTGGGGTACAAGGCCCGGGGGAAATCACTATTTGCTGCGGTTTAAGATCAATAACGTCTTGCACTGTTTGTTGATCGTTACGCAACACCTCTACGCTCGCACCGAGCTCTTCAAAGTATTGCACTAAATTAAAAGTAAATGAATCGTAGTTATCGAGCATTAACAACATCAGGATTGCCCTCCTTCAGTTGTTTTTTCTTGCGGCAAATTATCCAAACCACCGGTCGCCAGTGCCGCAGCACGAAACACTACTCGCGCTTTGTTTAGAGTCTCATCCCACTCACTCTGCGGGTTCGAATCGTAGACCACACCAGCCCCTGCTTGAATTGATAGCTCACCGTCTTTTATAACAGCTGTGCGAATCGCAATGGCGGTATCCATGTTGCCGTTAAAAGACAAATAACCCACCGCCCCTGAATAAACACCACGCTTTACCGGCTCTAGTTCATTAATAATTTGCATAGCACGTATTTTTGGCGCGCCACTAACGGTGCCTGCCGGAAAGGTTGCCCTAAGTACATCCATTGCCCCCAGGCCGTTTTTCAAACGTCCCGTCACATTCGACACTATGTGCATAACATGCGAGTAGCGCTCAATATTCATTTTTTCAGTGAGCTTAACCGTTCCGGTCTCAGCAACCCGACCTGTATCATTGCGCCCAAGGTCTATTAGCATTAAATGCTCTGCCAACTCTTTAGGGTCAGCCAACAAGCTTTCCTCATGCGCTATATCTTCAGCGTCAGTAGTACCACGCGGTCTGGTCCCTGCTATGGGTCTTACGGTTACGGTGTCATCTTCAAGACGCACAAGAATCTCTGGCGATGACCCAACCACATGATGATCACCTAAATCTAAGTAGTACATATAAGGTGAAGGGTTAAGCATGCGTAACGCGCGATACAAATCTAGCGGGTGAGCATCAAAGTCTGTGGTCATGCGTTGCGATAACACCACTTGCATGCAGTCGCCTGCTGTAATGTATTCGCGTACGTTTTCTACCGCTGCCATAAAACTGTTCTGACCCATGCCCGATATAAAACTTGCGTCATCGATTTTATTTTTTGATGACCGTGAGTGCGACTGTTGTGGGGTTCGTAACAACACTTCAATTTCATTGATACGCTGTGCCCCGCGCTCACACGATTGACTATTGTCAGGATTAACGTGCACTAATATCATCGCCGTGCCGTTAATGTTATCGAAAATAACAACCTCTTCCGACACCATTAGTATTATGTCTGGTGTGCCTAATGGATCGGGTAACGAGTCTTTAAATAAGGCTGGCTCGATATAATTAATAGTCTCGTAGCCAAAGTAGCCCACCAGACCACCCGTGAATCGTGGCTTTGACGGAATAGTTAATTCATCACTTGCAAAAGACGCATGGTAACTTTCAACCCAATCTAGCGGGTTAGCAATGGTTTCAGTATGAACCACCACGCCTGCACGCTCGATGGTCAGTTCATTACCGTGAAATTTTATAATCTCATTGCAGGGCAACCCGATAATCGAGTATCGGCCCCACTTATCACCACCGGTGACTGATTCAAACAAATAGGTGTTGGCTTGATTGGCTACTTTCAAATACGTGGAAAGCGGAGTTTCCATATCTGCAAGTATCTCGCGGACGAGAATTTTACGTTGAGTGAAGCTGTGATCGTTCATTTTATTTTAGAGGCGATGAGATATTAACAATGCATGACTTTGAGAAAGGCATGCGCAAGACGGCAAACTGTTAGCTTCGCCAACCAAACGCAGCCGCCCAAGCAGCTATTGTTTTATAGGAAATTACCATCTCAGCTCATTTTTAAAGATTGTCGTTTTCGACAGACAGCCATTTTTCGGCCAGCGCCATGCGCCAGCCATACCGTGGTTAACATTTACCCACAAGCACCCTAGCAGAGTCAAGCGAACAGGTGCCTTTCGTGAAAGAATTGACAGCAGTTTCTGACCTTATAGATGCGAATGTGCGCGACACCAGCTATATTACGTCCATCTTTTAAGACGAATCCCAAATCACCATGTCGAAAATTCATCAAGATCATCTGATCGATAGTGTCGCCGATGCACTGCAATTTATTTCCTACTACCACCCAAAGGATTTTGTAGACGCGGTACACCTAGCCTACGAACGCGAAGAATCTAAGCCCGCAAAAGATGCCATGGCGCAAATTCTCATCAACTCGCGGTTGTGCGCAGAAGGCCATCGACCCATATGCCAGGACACAGGTATTGTCACCGTGTTTATAAAAATCGGCATGGATGTCCAGTGGGATGGCGCCACCATGAGCCCAACCGACATGATCAACGAAGGTGTCCGGCGCGCCTACTTGAATCCAGACAACAAATTGCGCGCCTCCATACTTGCAGACCCAGCTGGCGCGCGCAGCAATACAAAAGACAACACGCCTGCCGTGATTCATATGGAAGTGGTCGAAGGCGACAAAATAGAGGTAGATGTAGCCGCCAAAGGTGGTGGCTCTGAAAACAAATCAAAGATGGTCATGCTAAACCCAAGTGATAGCATTGTTGATTGGGTAGTGAAAACTGTCCCCACGATGGGTGCTGGTTGGTGTCCACCCGGTATGCTCGGTATAGGCATTGGTGGTACCGCTGAAAAATCTGCCGTGCTTGCCAAACAAGTACTAATGGAACCTGTTGATATTCACGAGCTAAAAGCACGCGGAGCTAAAAGCAGAATTGAGGAACTACGGCTTGAGATATTCGATCAGGTCAACGCACTGGGTATTGGCGCGCAAGGCCTGGGGGGATTAACCACCGTGCTAGATGTAAAAATAGCAGACCACCCAACCCACGCCGCATCACTTCCCGTTACTATGATCCCTAACTGTGCCGCCACTCGTCATGCACATTTTGTCCTTAATGGCTCAGGCGCAACGCTTCAAACTCCGCCTGCACTCAGTGATTGGCCAGAAATTACATGGGATGTCGGACCAAACGCCCGCTCCATTAACTTAGACACCCTAACCGCTGAAGAAACCCAATCATTTAAGCCAGGTGAAACACTTTTGCTTAGCGGCACCTTACTAACAGGCCGTGATGCGGCTCATAAGCGTATAAAAGAAATACTTGATAAAGGCGAGGAGCTACCTGTTGATCTTAGTGGAAAATTAATTTACTACGTAGGGCCTGTTGATGCTGTACGTGATGAAGCTGTTGGCCCCGCAGGGCCTACCACCGCAACCCGTATGGATAAGTTCACCGATATGATGCTTGAGAAAACCGGCATTCTCGGCATGGTGGGTAAGGCCGAACGTGGCCCAACTGGAATTGACGCGATCAAAAAACATCAATCGGTTTATTTAATGGCAGTCGGCGGTGCAGCCTATTTAGTATCACGTGCAATTACATCGGCACGGATCATCGCATTCGAAGAATTGGGTATGGAAGCGATCCATGAATTCGTTGTAAAAGATATGCCGGTAACCGTTGCGGTAGATAGCACTGGTGAAGCGGTGCACAAAACCGGACCCGCAATCTGGCGAAAGAAAATTGAATCGGGCGAAGTACAACCGATCTACTTTAAGTAGTTAAATATCGAATCAACTCAACACATGCGCCGATGCGATGATATCGCTTGTACAACCACGTTATACAAGCGAATCGTTCAGCAGCGTCAATGTTTTGAAGGAGTAAAAACTTTTCAATTGATATCATAGTTTAACGCGAACTGCCGATAAATAGCTAAAGACGTCGGATCGGTATAGTGCAGAAACCACAACCACAGAACAATCAAGCGGATCATCGCACCGATGTGCAAATTGATCCCTATATACCTGCTGCCAATGATAGCAATGCACTCCATGCCATAACAGCATCACTAGAGTTACTTGTGAGCGGAGAATCAACAGAACTACACCTCGAGCAAGAGCCGGAATTTTGCCGAATCCGCAGACGCATAAATGGGTTACTAACAGAAACTAAACACCTGTCAACTAACTTGATCAATGATCTACTACACCAGCTCAACATAGAATTTGATCAAACCGGCGGCAAACAATATATTGATCTGGCTGTGCTTACTGATGTTCATCAATTTGAGCTCAGTTACTACCAAACTTCACACGGTTTATGCCTGAACATTGTTGCGCGCTACGCTCCAGTGCCTGGCACGCTGGACCAAACACGTCTACAGCCTGAATCAATTAACACGCTTAGAGCTCAACTCGCAAATGCGTCGAACGGAATCACCCTGTACATTTGCAATGAAGCTCGAGCGTTGCGTGATGTTTATTACGCTATGCTGTCTGAAGCCAATGACCTGGAACATAAGGTCGTGTCACTAGAATCAAAGATCGATGGGCACATCCCACGAGTTGATCAGATCGAGCTTTCGTCTGATACCGATATTACAAAAATATTCACCTTGTGCTCAGAACATGCAGATCGTTTATTTCTCAATACTGGGAATATCCAAAATATCGAAAAACAAATTATTCAATGCCTCATCACCGAACCCCATAGCGCAAATTTATTTATCAGTGGCAGTTGTATACCTCATGTATTAAAGCAATTGGCAAGTATAGGTTTATTTGAAAACAGCACCTGCAGTTACTTAAATAAGATCATAGAAATACAGGCGACACGATTGATCTGCCCACATTGTGCAGACTCTATGTACATTAGCGATCGGGATCAACAGTGGTTAGACAAAAATTCTGTTGTAAAAGGTGGTTATTTGCAGAAGGCCTTCAACACTGCACTCGGCTGCGACCGTTGCAATCAAACTGGTTGCTCAGATAGTGTCACTCTGCTATCTGAATATAACATCGATAGTACGCTTATTAAGTCAGTAACAACCACAACGACTAAAAACGCCGCCGCTCTACTTCAAGCCCAAAGCCGCAAAACATCAATTCGATACCAGCACGAATTACTGGCAAGATCTGGCGCTGTTCGCTTTGAAGATTTTCGAAGAAGCTTGTAAGCCTTCACAGGCAGGCAAAAACATGCCAAGCCTACGCACCCCAAAATAACGTTGTGGCTACTATATAGCCACTTTCTTACTAACTGCGGGTTCTAACTCAGGATGCTCGCCACTAACTTCAACAAGTTTCGATTCTTCTTCCAGATCAAAAATACTGACCACGTTGCCTTCCACTTCGCGACTATCACCCTGACCATAATGCTCTTCTGCCAGTGCTGCAGGCCATTTCAAACCAGACTCATCAGCGTTGTGTACATTAGTATAAAGGCTACCATTGACTTGTGTCTTATCAATCAAGTAACGGCGGAAGCGATTAAAAAGATCGCGATCAATCACACCTGGGTTTTTCCAAAAGGATTCAAGTGGCGCTTGTGATGCCAGACCTTCGATGTCGTAGATGGCATCACCTAAGGCTTTAACGGGAGTATCGTGATATAACGAAGAAATACCCACGGTACTATTAATCAATACAGACCCTTCTGCGTTTTGAAGCAACTTTGGTAAGTCTGTATCGTGCACATAGTGAAGCCTATTTTCCAAACCATAAACCAATGCCAGCTTGCGTATAATAGCCGCATAGTTTTTATAACCACGATCATAGGGGTGGTGCTTTACCACCAACGAACATTCATCTCTGCCGCAATTTGAAAATGAGCTTATAACATACTCAAGGTATTTCTCTATGCTAACAAACTCAGAGTGTTTTCTAACTTGCATGTCGTTGTGAACCTGCAAGGGAAGTAGAAAATATTTCTCATTATTTGCCAACAAGTACTCGCCTAACTTACGCTGCGTAAAACGATAGGTTATTTTTCTTAGACCAGACCTTATCCAATACAACCCTTCAGTAAATATATTTAAACTACGGTGATGCTCATAGTTTTTAAACATTTGACTTAAAACAGATGCGGCCAAATAATACTGCACACAATGGCGAGCGGCTTGATTAAATACATTGGCCACGGGCTCCGAAGGCACGTCGGTATTTTCAGTATCAATATTCTCTAATCGCTCATGAAACCCTTCTTTCTCACAAGCAGTTGTGAAGCCATTGACGCCGCCTTTTTCAAGGGTTACATAGTTTGGTCGGACATAACCTTCTTCGAAAACATAAACTTCAACACCTAAACGCCGGGCTATATCGATAGCCTGTCGGTGATAACGTCGGCAATCGCCAAACAAATATATGCGATCTATCTGACGGCCCACCATCACGCTTTCGATCCACGCCGGCCATACAGATGCTTTAGAATTGAAATTTAAATACTTACCGCTTCTGAAGTAGTAGAAGTCACCGCCATTAAGATTAACCTTAAGTACATTATGGCCATGGCTTTCCAGCTGATTGGCAAATTTCTTAAAAAATGGTCCAACCGGGCCCTGAAGCAATAAGATGTTACGCGGCATAACTAAGACCTTTTCTTATATTGCGAACAATGTTCACGTATTTTTTTAGTCCATTGACAGTGAGGGATTGGCCATTTTTTTTGCGCTCATTAATTAACGCAAATATGGTTTTTTCCACACTGGTCATCTCACCAGATTCAATATCTAGGTATCCTGGGTATTCGATATAACTAATGAATACCAACTCCGCTAGAGTTCGCACGCGAGTGCGCCGCTCGAAGGTACAACAGTCCTCTGTCAAACCCCATCCAGCATAAAACGGCTTACCATATGTAACGACCTTCTTCCCGTAAAGTAGCGCTTCGAAGCCTGCAAGGGAGGTCAATGTGTGTACTTCTTCACACATTTTAAGTGTGACGTCTATCGAAAGTTCCGTTTCGATTCGATTACAGAACTCACTGATGTGACAATAGTTATCAATACCATCAGAGCGATTGCCACTGACTACGTCCGGGTGTGGCTTATAAACAATAACTGCAGTGGGGTTATTCTCTCGAACCTTCTGCAGTAGCTTGTAGTTACTATCTATTTCTAGCGTGCCATAACGCAGAGACGCATCACCCTGCACCTGACCAACTACCAGCAAAACTGACTTATCAGAATAGAATGATTGATCACCGGCATTTGAACCTGAACTCGTGTATTTACTAATACTATTTTCAAGGAGAAGCCTTATAAGAGACTCAGCACGCTCGACCTCTGCATCACTGCAATCCCGGTGCTCAAGTAAATACTCCAGACGTGAGGGTTGCGTGGCATCAAAGTAGATACCTAAATCATCAACAACCAGGGAACGTGGTGCGGTGTAATTACTACCTAAACCTACAGAACGCACAAAGCCATCCTCCATACGAGCCACACGGTGGCGCTCGAGGATTTTTTCAGCATCGCTATCAGCGGCCTTTTTTCCCCACACTAAAACCGTTGGTTCATCATTGGCTGCAGATGCAGGCATTCGCTCTAAATCGTTTAAGCCAACGTGACAGTGCTTATAAATACTGCCCATAACATAGCGGTTAACATACCCACGCTTCCATGGAGTTATACCTACCAGATTATAGCTTCCTTTTACGCGTTCAAGCTGGCGCTGCTGCTCACTGATGTGAGCGATAATTTCTAACAATGAGCAATCGAGACCCGTAACCGGATCAATGTATTTGGGGTAAAACAAATAGGCCGCAATAAAGACTTCAAGCAGGCTACGTTTTTGTTGGCGTCTTGCTACTGGCTTTTTATCTTCGGTTAAACCCCAGCTGGAATAAAACGGCTGACCAAAACAAACTACCGGCACATTTCGCATCAGTAGTTCAAAACCGTACAACGATGTACCCACATAAGCCGCTTTGCATCTTGCAAGGTGTGGCGCTGAAATATCGCCGCTAACCAACTTTACACCGTGTTTTTTTGCAAGCTCAGCCAGGTATCCATTTTTTCGTCCGCTTAACACGTCCGGGTGCACTTTGACCAATACCTGATCGGCTGAATAATCAGATATTGCCTGCTCTAACATGGAATCAAAATCTAGCTGCTGCATGCCGCCGTAATGCACGGATTGATCGCCATGCGTTTGATCAACAACCAATACATAAGGCTTGTCATCTGTTGAAGAAAAAACCGAATCGGCAGTAATATTATACTTGCTTATATTTTCATCAAGCAGCGTCTGCATTGCCTTTTTAGCATCTGCCACAACGCTCGAGTCTGTCAGATGAACCGAATCTTCGTCGACGTTATTTAATATGTTCTCTAAACGTGAGGGCGCTGTTGCATCGTAATAGATGCCAACTGAATCGCTAACGATAGAATACTTTGTCTTGCGCAGACCACGCCCGTACGAACAAACAAAACCATCTTCAAGCCTTATATGCTCAACACCTATGTGTTTTGCGATTTGAGCGGCCGTTTTGCTGTAAGGCTTATGACCCCATGAATAAACAGCCTTACAAGATTTTCCAGTAAGCACTAGCGGGTTACGGCTCAGCCTCTCTACACCGAGAAAACGCTCGATGTTTGGGATTTTCCCTATTCCCGATGACAGTGTGAATCCTCGCAATTCTGTATCGTCCGTCAGCTGATCAAGCTAATGGCGAGACAAGCGGCAACCGCGGAGGCACTTGCATCAACCAACAAAGATTTCCAATGCTCGCGCACCATCTTCGATAGTTTTTGTAGCCCAGTGAGCCGTGCATCTTCTAATAAATCAAAATCATTGGCTGCAACGTCATCGACCGCTATCTCGCTCGCCTGAGACTCAATCGTATTGCTGCTATCAGAAACAGGCGCGAGTGCAGATTCAGTCGCTGCTTCAGAATCGGGTGCTACTAAATCACTTAACTGCTTAAGTACCGAAGCACCATTGTCTCCCGGGCTTTGATTGGCGGCCTGGCCTATTATCGTCAAAAGGCCGGCGCTAATGCCACTTTCACGAGCGCTTTTTTGCAATACGGTGATTTCTTCCTGTAGCGAAATTAGTCGTTTCAAAGCCGCCTCACAATGCTCCATGCACTCAAGCTCTGAGTCGCCTGCTACCACTTTATTCAGATCAATTGACCGAAGCACGGGCTGCGGATCGTTTTCGTTGGTAGAACCGGCTGCGTCGATGATGTATCGGTTCAAAATTACAGGGTCGACACCCCATTGAATCAGTTCCTTCTTCCCACTCTGCAAAGTGGTGAAGGTCCGGCTGTAGTCATCGATTAGAGACGATTTTTGTGCTGACGCCATGAGCGCGCCCAATTGGCAAGTTAATAGTGCAATATTGCAGAAAACAAGCCAAGGTCACTGCCCGGATTTTGGCAATTTTCAAAGACTAGGATGAGCCGAATTATCGCCAGGTATTTCGCACCAAAGGACTTCAAATAACCTACGCTTCGCTGAGAAAATGTTCGCAAGCGCTCGCTAATTGGTCCAGATCTCGCTGATACACAATCGCCTCTGCAGGCCAATTGTGTCGCTCAGACAATGGCACGGAATCGTAGCTGTGATTGAGCGCCGACTGCCCACTGGAAAAGCCAGCCACATACCCAGTGATCGGCGATGGGAATTGGCCTGCAACCATACCGCGAGCTACGTAAGATAGTATTAAAAGACCCGCCGAAGGACTGCTAGCGAGCTCGACAGATAACTCAGACCACAACTGCCGTGGCAAGGTATACACCGCTTTATAGCGTTGGTTTTTAACAAATTTTCTCCACACATTACTACGGCGACTAAATATATTGTTGCCAGTGATGCAAAGATACTCAGATTGATCTGAAGGGTCCATGCTCCAAGACGGCGTTACCACATGCACGGTAGCAACGTCTGTGACTCTGCTATTTTTCCTATAATCATTAAAATAAAATTTGCAGCTTGATGCAATTGGGCTTGCCGCATTTTCAGCCGGTGCATTGCCTACTATGGAAAAACTGCCAAACAGGTTGATTACATCAATCATTGATTGATTAGCCGGGTTCATTACTTGTTTTAAGTAATCAATACAATCAAGCTCAGTATTAGTTAACCTTGGCATAGGTAATTGCTTACACTGACTAAAAGCCAGTACATTGAAATAGCATTTCATCTCAACAGAAGCTTTAGTGAATCGCACCAAGAGCTCATAAGCTTGCACATCTTCACCCAACTGCAAGTACAGAGAGGCCAAATAATAAGCCAGGGTCTTATTCTCAACCGCACCAGCTACAGACTGCACATTCTTTAACTTGTAAACATCAAAGTTACCCGTACTTGCGTAGCTATCCAACTGCATAAACGCAACATAGTGACTCGGCCGCAGCGTAAATCGCTTTAATGACTTAGCGTTCAAAGCAACACACCACCAAAAGCCGCTACACACAGAGCCATTTTAATTGGCTTTCTTAGGGATAACATCGGCAAGCCTGCTCAACACTCGTGAGTTAGAATCTGTAAAAAACGCACGTGGATCTTCACGTAGCTTGCGCGATTTTCTATACACCCGAGTTTTAAAGTCAAGAATGCTATTAGCAGTATTTGCTACTGAAGAACCGCCTGACAACTTACCACCAAGACTAATCACTGGACAATTTTCTTCTGTGGCCACATTGGTATTTACAAACCCTTGTAGCCAATCATGGTGCGGTAAATAGCCCTCGGGGTTGTTGGCACTGGCTAATTTTTCACTAACGTCAGACAACTGATTTTGCGCAATTAAATAAGGCACTTCATGCGCCTTATCTGAAACACTTATTGCAACACCACTGTGATCAAGGAGATTGCAATTCACTCGCGCCAGGTGACGAGCCAACAACACAAACGCTGGATCACTACTAAACTCAGTACCCGCCAGCAAAGTGCAATTGCAACCCGTATAAGCGGCATCTAAAACACGCATGGTATCTATAAAAACAACGTGTCGAGCCTGGCGATAAATGGCGTGCAGTGCATAAGCGGATTTCCAGTTGGGCTCGAGCTTAGTCACACTTATATTTGAACCTAAACGTTCATTTAACCAACCTGCAAGCGCCGTTTGAGTTGCCTGACCTAACAAAACTATCTGCTGAATAGAACGGTCGGTTTCAATAATTTTTATTATTGCATCAATACTCTCGACAGAGGCAAGCATACCGGCATCAATCACCAGGGAATGTTCTAGCTCGCCTCTAACATGAATAAGGCTGCAGTACTCATACGCCACACTGAGTGATTCCGGCGCGAACAATTTTGGCTCACTTGTAAAACCACTCTCGGTGCTGAATAGCATAATCTGATTAAACAACATTGAGCCTGGGAACAATGCCCGAGCCTTAATATGGCCAGATAAAACACCCGTAGCCTTGTCTATTTGTAGCTGCTGTTGTGCCCTCCACGAACCTTTAGCTCGCGCTTTTGCACCAGCCTTAAGCAGATTTAGGCCGGGCATTCTAAGTGCTCTAGCAATATGGGCAATCTGCTATTGACTGAAAATCGGCGCGCTAACTCTTGCGCCTTTTCAGAAAAACCATGTTTTACTGATTCCTGTCGAATAGACTCTATTTTATCCACCAACACTGCTTGCCAATCTCTATGGTCGATCACGAGTGTAGACAGCTCGTTGTTGTGATCACGCATATCTTGATGTTCAGTCGCTATAATCGGTGTACCCATCGCTACTGACTCAATTAACTTAACAGCAGATTTGGATTGATTAAATATATTTTCAACAAGTGGTGCTATCGATACATCAACCAAGGATAGTAGTTCTAAGTAATTATTATATCGGGTAAACGGAATATGTATAACGTTGGCTAAACCATGGTAGTCATCTTTTCGAATCCGCCCGACAACGAGCAGCCTAACATTTTTCCCGATCACCGCTGATAGTGCTGAGTTTATAGACTTTAGATCTTCACCATGACCACTACTACCGGGAAAATATCCGATGGTAATCATTTTACTTTTGGCAGCATCAGAAGCAGACGTATGAAACAACCTTGGCAGGGAGTTTGGCAACACAGTAATATTTGCTTGCGGAAATAGCGCAGCTAATTGCGACTGCAGAAACCTTGTTGAAACCAAGAACCTTGAAAAGCACTTTGCCGCTCGCAAGTTCTGTTCAAACTGAATTCTTATTTTTGCAATATCGCGATTACCATTTATATATAACGGACTATGGCGCGCATGTTCAGGCTGAAATACCAGATCGTCATAGTCGGCATGAATATTAACAGATGTTTGCATGCAGCAATTTAATGCATGGCTAAACCGCCTGTTATAAGAAGGCCGGTGAAACACAACGTGCTCAAAGCCTTTAAGCATTTGAGCACTAACGCGCTCCATTGGAACGACTACCGCGTTATTACGATTATTACTGTTTTGGGTGCCAGCTAATAAGCCGTCTGCGTAGTGGTAACACCTATGCAGGGCTGAGGGATGCTCCCATGCACGCTGACCATATCGAGTGTCCGTCAAGTAAAGTACTGAAGCCACTTGAATGGGCTCCTATTAGCTGGGAACAATAACCGGGCTGTTTGTCAATTCGTAATCACCATCTTTGGTGCGGATAGAGATTCGATCACCCGGCGCAATAACCCCTAGCTTATCAAGAGAAAGATGGAAGCCGCAGTTACCGTCTAAGTGTAACCCTTTTCGCTGCACATCTTCACGATACAAGTTTGCCACGATCTCGCTACGTTTCTCACCATTAACGGTTACAAGCAAATCCGCTGGAACGTCTGATTCACGGTCAACCGTCCAACCAATAACTTGACCATTACTTATATTGCCGACACTTCCACAAAAACGTTGCATTGTTTTAAGCGAGCGGCTTTCAATAGTACTTTGCTTATCGAAGTTTTCGACAGCATATTTATACAGTTCAATATCTTTCTGGTTGAGCTCACGGATTTCAACTAGCTCATCTTCACTGGCAATACTTTGTGCAGCACCTTTATATTTACCAGTATTGAGCTTTGCCATGGGAAAATTAGTCCCATACTTTGTATTAAATAGATCAAGACTTTTTTTGTAGTCTTCTGTCAGACCGTAGAAGTCCAAATCAGTAGGCAGTGCCCCGGACATAGAGTGCGACTGCCGATTCTGAAACTGCGATTTGGTGTAAAAGTCACGCAAACTGCCTTCAAAATTATAGTGCGAGGAAAAATGCACGAATTCTGATATCACCCGATCAACCGGCTCTCTAAAAAACGATACCACTGGTGAATCAGGAAAAATCTCTTTGTACTTAACCATACAAAAATGACCCGTTAAAAACTTATGTTGCAAACCGGTTTTACGTAAGACCGCCACATCATTGGTATCATATACTGAGCTTTTTATACCATCAGAGGTATTAGGCGATTCTTTGCCGTAGTCATTCAACACTTGATCAGGGCCAAAGTATTGTTCAGCACTCATTCTAAAGCTGGTGCCAGCCGTTTTCGGTATGTGCAGGTATATAATTGGAAATTTCATACTTTAACCTGACCCTTACGCTGCAAGCGAGAAATCTTCTCGCACCAAAGTCAAATTACGATTATAAGCAGGATCAGAACCTAACAAATCCCCCCATTGCTGCATCATGTAGTCAGCCTCACCATTAAAACGCGCTTGCTTTTCTTGTGTGTTTTCATGCCCGCGACTGACCGATTCATGATGATACAAGAGTGCATACGGTGACCAAACGTTGCGCAATCCCAGTGCTCCCGCTCTCAGGCAAAAATCAACATCATTAAAAGCTACCTTTAAATGACTTTCATTCAACCCGCCTAATTGTTGATAGGTTTTTTTCTTTACTGCCAAACAAGCTGCAGTCACCGCAGAGAGATTTTGTGTTAAGTGCAGCCTGGAAAAATAACCTGCAGACTCTGAATCAAAGTATTTGTGCGCATGACCTGCGACTCCACCAATGCCCAGAATAACACCCGCATGCTGAACCATATTATTTTTATAGAGTAGTTTAGCCCCAACACAACCAACCTCTGGCCGCAGAGCATGGCCCACCATCTCTTGCAACCAACCCTCATTGATGACTTCAATATCGTTATTCATCATAACAATAATATCACCGTCCGCTTGGGCAACTGCATAATTGTTAATCGCCGAATAGTTAAACACTCCATCGTATTTCAAAATTCTGACTTTCTCTTCTACACTGATTTGCTCAAAATACTCAAGTGTTGCAGGCTCTACGGATTCGTTATCAACTACAATAATTTCATAATTCGAATACTGAGTAAACTGAAGCACGCTACCAATACACTGCGACAGAATATCAAGACGGTCTCGAGTCGGAATAATAATACTTACTTTCGGCTCCTGCGCTGGCAGGCCCCATTTCACCTGATAGGTATTGGGGTATTTACCAGCATCGACAGTGGCCGTCTCACTAACTTGTGACAAGTAATCCTTGATTGCAGCAATGCCGCTATCAGTTGAATAATTTTTCGCCAGTGAACTAGACGCAGTCGACTCTGGTGTCATGCGCCAGTGATACAAAACTTTCGCTATATGCTTTACTTCCGCAGCATCTACAACTCTCATTACACGAAGCAATAAATCATGGTCTTGCGCACCTTCAAATCCTGTACGCAATCCACCTAAGTTTTCTATGATCGATCTTTTTATTGCAACAAGGTGGCATATGTAGTTTTGCGACAGCAGTAAATCTGGATTCCAATCAGGCTTAAAGTGCGGGTCAATGCGTACACCAGTGCTATCGAGCTTATCTTCATCCGAATAAATTAATTTAAGCGCAGGTGATTCAATAATACTGGCTGCCACTTCGTACAAGGCATTTTTGGCAAGCAGATCATCATGATCTAGAAACACGCAGTAGTCACCTGTAGCAAGGGCCAATGCTGCATTAGTGTTAGTGGCTATGCCACCGCCTCCTTCGCCAAATACCGCTATTATTCTTTGATCTTTTTGTTGCCAGTATTTGATCGTTTCAATAGTTTCAGCCGAGCTTGAGCCATCGTCTGAAATACATAACTGCCAGTTTTCGTAGCTTTGTTCAATGACGGATTCAATAGTAGAAGTTAGTAGTTCTGCATCGGTATTGTAGGTGGGCATTATCAGAGATAGCAGCGGACTATTGGAAGCATTAGCAACACCTGCCACTTGATCTGCAGACGGCATGCCTGCCTCTTCTACCTTCTCAATCCATTCACTATAGTTTTGATTGTTGCGAGGCGCTGTAAACAACGCTGAATAACGACGCTCTAGCAGCACCTGATAATCTTGACCGGAACTCTCTGCCTGCTGCTTAAGCATTTTTCTGGTGGCAGAAATTGTATCTTCATGTTGCGATGGATTCCAGCGCATTAGCTTTTTGAGCATTCTGGTTTCTGCAAACTTAAATGCTACCGGGCTTATCGTAAATTCTTGTATTTTGAATTCGCCAGCGCTTGATAGCGGATCAAAACGAACGCCTATCGCATTGCGATCAAATTTAAAAATTCGCTTACCGTTTTTGCGAGACTGATAAGGGACCTTGATCGCTTCATCTTCGATATATCCATCACCGAGATTGACATACAGCTTGGCTGCATCGAACACACAACTCGACTCAATATTGAGCGTGATCATGTACCAACCCGTATGCAAATCAAACAGTGGGAACTCACATTCAAACTGGGGATCATCACCTATAGATGTCCACTGACCGACATTACCCTTATGCCTTTCACGAATATCATTAACAGGTTTAAGGCGAGGCTTAATCCTCGGTGCTAAGCGAACTACCGGTGCCAGCACGCGCTTTATATTTTTTATTTTTGACGTGTTGTTTTTCATTGACTCAATCGCAAACCGAATAGGGTCTGCGTCAATTGTTATTTGTGTTCATTTCAATCGACAAGTCAGATCAATCAATCTAATTGGAACTAACCGTACAATAGGGCTCAGAGCCTGGCGATACTCGCAATCTCTGCGCCCATTCTGGAATTCATTATTGAAAAAGATCGATTATGTGAATCCACCACTAAACCGGGAATTTGTTTCTAAATCGACAACGCGACCTTGGTAGCCACTGCGATTTTGTACAAAATATCGGTGATACTAGCCGCGAGTTGCACGTTCTTGGTGGGCGCTTTAGGCAATACCAGCAGCTCATCACCCGCTTCAACCGGCGTATTGCTAGCACTTACGACCCGGCCGTCCTGCTTGACCAGTAGCACATTGCTGCTGTTCGCATTGTTCGAAAAGCCACCAGCGCGCTCAATGTAGCTTTTAACTGATAATCCCTTTTTCCATAAAAACGCGCGCGGTAGACGTACTTCACCTGTAACAAGAACGCTTGGCGTTCTACGCGGGATAAAAATAGTGTCGTCATTTTCTAAAACGATATCAGCGAGACCCTCATCAGCGGCTACTACCAGCGTGCCCTGCGGCTCCACCAATGACACTTTTTTGACAAACTCTGAAATAAGTTGTGCTTCTTGCACTCTTATTCGCGATTCACTATCAGTACTTGAAGGTGCAGTGAAGTACTCTGATTCAAGCCGCTTTAGGCTCTCTTCAATAGCGCTCTTTTGTCGGCTAGCAATGCTTTTGCGTTTAACAAAAATTCTTTCATAAGCACTAAGCTCTGGATCGACTTCGATTAAATCCAGTACCTGTTGCAAGGTAGCGCGTCTATTCACAGTGATTGCAGAAGCACCGTTAAAAGTGCCGGCAATATTAATGCTGATATTTTTTTCGTTAACATCTGATCGAAACGAAACCATATCGCCATCGCCAATCACTCTTTGTTTAAATTGCTCTATCGGTAGGTATTCAAAAACACTTTCACCACCACGTACCTGGCTGACAGCTGCATGGGTAACCCCTGCAAATGGCGCAGATAAGCTTATTACGTCAGAGCCTGAAATTGTTTCCGTGGTGAATTCAAAGCGATTAGCCTTTGCTGCATCACCACCGACATAAACCGTTTGCATGAGTGGTTTAACTACAATTGCATCTCCGTCTTTTAAAACTACATCAGGGATAACACCCTCACGTATAAAGTCATAAAGATCAACTACTGCCACAGGCTTTGAGTTTCTAAGTATTTCAATTTTGCGAAAACTACCGCTGGCTGCTTCAATACCGCCGGCTTTGTCAATAAAATTCAACACTGAACTACTCGGCATGCCAGAGTACTTACCCGGCTTATGCACATAACCCGTTACATAAACACTCGCAGACTGTGCAGTAATAAGGTTGGTATATACTTCAACATCATTGGTATAGACCCGCGCGATAGCGGCTTTTACAGTGCCGTTAACATGAGAGTTTTTAACTCCACCCAGCCTTACCGGCCCAACATCGGGAATAAATATATTGCCCTGAGAATCAACCGATTGCACTTGATCGTATGCAGTAGCACCCCAAATACGAACCGCGACTTTATCACCTACTCCTACAACGTAATCAGAGTTCAGGCCAAGCGTCTCAGATGCTGAGAACCCGCCGTCGAAAAGAGTATGCCCAAACGGCTTTGCCAGATTGCGCAGCTGATCAACCTGTTTTGGATCTTGCTCCAACAATACGCTACGGGTATCTACTGCCACCGCCGATGACTCAATTGTGGTTTGAGCACCTGCCGCCACCGCCACTGTCATGAGCAAAGCAGCTAATGGCAATCGAAGTGTGTCTATACATTGCTTCATATATTTAGATCGCAAAATCAATATGCTCCTTGATTGCTGCTCTGAATAACGCAAAAATTGCGTAAAGCAGAAACGACAACAAAATTGCACTGACCGCATCAATTAGTCGGTCAGGCTCGGTCGATGATGATGGCAAGTTCGGCTGCACAAACGTTGATAGATAACGCTTTTTAGTTTGTGACTCAACGCGCGCCGACTCAAGTGATTGCAAGGCAGCCGAATAGCGTTGGCGTCCAAGCTCTTCTTCCACAAGCAGTGGTTTATATTTTTCGATCGCAGTACCGACACCTTGATCATCTGACAAACGAGATCGCTCACGTCTTAATTCGGTCTCAAGACCATTCATTCTATTGGTTAGGGCGCGCATTTCCGCAGAGCTTTCACGCATGTAGGCAGACTTTTCTGTATACAATGCGCGTGTCTCTGCAAGCTTACCTTCAAGCGCCGCAATCAACCCTGCTATGGAACTCGCGTCAGTTCCCGGGTTAATTGAATTATTCTCTGACGCAAACCCTGACAACCTCGCTGATATATCACGAGCATTAGCGACAGCACCCGCAACTTCATCTTGTGCATACTGCAGGGTATCTTCTACTATGCGATCGGATAATCTATTGATCAGCAGTTCACTGCGAGAGATAACTTCCTGGTTAATATCACGTGCCAGTTCTTTCGAGAATGCTTTAGTAGTAATAGAAATAATTGAACTGGTTTCTTCAAACTTTACTCTTAAAATAGAGCGCAAGTAATCCAGGTATTCTTCATCGTTGGCATTACTTTTAAGCCTTGAAACAAAGTCTATATTTTTATCAGAATAATGAGCCCTTAAGTCGAACTTTTGATCAAGGTGTTGCGCCATTTCCATTGAGCCAATGAAGTCAGTCACAACAAGTACATCTTGTGTATCTGAGTTACCCATAGGCAGCAATCCACCCAGTATCATGCTAGACGGAGATTGACTACCACTACGCAGCACCACACTTGACTCCGACACATAACGATCAGAGGCAAATAAGCCAAAATAGCAGACAGCCAGCAGCACTGGGACCAGTGCCGCAACAACAACTCTTAGCGCAATAGGATTCAAGCCGCACTCTTCTTAAATAATAGTTTTCTATACATCGTAAAGGCATCATCCAGATCATCGAAGTAGTGCAGTTTGCCTTCGTGCAACACCGTCGCTACATCGCAGTTTTTGCGAATCGTTTGTTCGTTGTGGGAAACAAGTATCACTGATGATGTTTGCCGTCGTTGTTTAAATATTTGCCGGAATTTTTCTTTTAGTCGGGCATCACCGGTCTCTAGTGCTTCGTCTACAAGATAGTAGTCAAAATCAAGCGCATAGCTTAGTGACATGGCGAATCGGCTCTTCATACCCGCAGAGTAATTTGACAATGGGCGATCAAAATACTTGCCCAATTCAGCAAACTCATTCGTCTTACGTTCGACCTCTTCATAGGGTGAGCCGTAAATGCGAGCCACGAACCTTGCATTTTCCCTGCCTGTCATGTTGCCCTGAAAACCGCCGGAGTAGCCCATTGGCCACGAAAGCCTGCTGGTCCGCACTACACGCCCGGTGTCAGGCCTGTCAGCACCACCAATTATTCTTATTAAAGTACTTTTACCTGCACCATTAGCACCGAGAATCCCAACGCTCTTTCGATACGGGAAACTGAACGAAATATTATCCAGCACACGATGGGTTCGATCCCCGATTCCATATGACTTAGTGACATTTTCAAGCGCGATCACGGTATTACTTCCGCTGCCGTTCGAAAAAACCCAACAACATTAATCCAAAACTTACTAGCACAAGGGCAAAAATACTGACATATTGCAGATCAACGTAGCGGCTATCAAAACCTACAAACAACGAAGATCGAATATATTCAATACAATGCAACAGTGGGTTATAAAGACAAATCTCACGTGCTTTAGGCGGTAACATGCTGGCCGAAAAAAACAAGCCAGAAGTTAAAAACAATGGCCGACCTAAAATTGGATTTGTAATTGACGATATAAATTCATAGCGAATGGCTATCGCTCCAAAGACCAAGCCCATCCCCAGTCCAATTGAAATCATTAAAGCAAAGCCAATTAAAACACCGATTGGATTATCGATGTTGTAGTGATAACCAATGCAATACAAACCGACCATTAAAACAAGAAACACCGAGATTGATACCAGTGAATTAACAATGACCTTCGCAATCAATAGGTCAATTCTTGTTACTTGCGGAAACATCAGCAACGTCTGATGCCCTTGAGCACCACTTTTCACCTGTGAGAAAACATCTCTAAATAAAAAGAAAGGACTAAAGCCTGCAACAAAAAATAGTGGCGCAGGCAAACCGCCCTGACTACCACGACCTAACAAGTGAAAACCCGCTACAAATATTGAAATAAATAGCAACGGTTCTATTAGGGCCCACAAAAAACCTAAGCGACGGTTGCCATAGCGTGATTTAAGCTCTCTTAAAATGAGTGCATGCAGTACTCGACACTGCACAGTGAATGCAGTGTCTGGCGTTACCACCTTTGGAGCAGTAACAGTGGCACCTGTTGAAGTATTGCTGTGAACGTTAGCCATGTCTAATTGATCGTTAACGCAACAACGTAGAAAGTGGCACTTCAGTCCAACCATTTTTCGCGCTTTGACAACCTACACCGGCTAAGCGCTTGCCATTCACATTTTCCTGGAACCTACGACAAGTACGGCCGGCTGCTGAAAAATACTCTGACTCTACGACCAACTGTGCGGTCAACCCGGTGGCACGATCTATATACTGCTGCGGCACGCCAATATTAGCGGTCGCGACAGCTTGCATTTTACTGTTGTTAGCAGCTATTGCTGCCCCTGCAGGCTGTGCAAAAACAGGTGTGTTACTTTTATATTTTTCAGGCGTAGTGGTACATGCACTTAAAAGAAGCGCTAACAACGTGGATGCTACCAAACTCGTAGAGGCTGTCATTTTATTCTCCACTACTAAAGATTTCGAGAATTCCACAGATGGAGTCTCTTTCACCTTCGCGCGCAGAAATCACTACTAAGGCACGCACCTTATGTTCTCGCATTAAATTTTCAGCATCCTTAATTAGATCATCCGCTGAGACACACACAGGATTTAAAGTCATGTACTCACTAACCGGTTGCTCCATTACCGTAGCGCCGGATAACAATGCTCGACGCAAATCACCATCAGTGAAAATACCCAATACATTGTGATCAGTGTGGACCACTACCAAGCCGAGTCGCGAGGATGTCATGGCCATCACCGCTGATGAGATCGTGTCATCAGGTGAGCATAGCGGTACATCATGTTGGCGCATTACATCACGTACTTTTGAGTGCAAGCTTTTACCAAGCATGCCGCCCGGGTGAAAGTGTGCAAAGTCAGCAGGCTCAAAATTCTTAGCCTTCATCAATGCTACGGCGAGCGCATCACCTACCGCCATTGAGACTAGCGTCGATGTCGTTGGTGCCAGGTTATTAGGGCAAACTTCGCGCTTCACTGGCAACACTATCGTGACATCAGCACAATCACCAATACTGGAGTTTGATCGTCCGACCATGCTGATGATCTTGTTACCGAAATACTTAATCGACGGCAGTAACTTGACGACCTCTTCGGTACCACCTGAGTTTGAGATCAGTAAGACAACATCAACCGGCGTTATCATCCCTAAATCACCGTGAATAGCGTCGGCCGGATGAACATAAAATGACGGCGTGCCGGTAGACGCAAGGGTTGCGGCAATTTTTTGACCGACAATGCCCGACTTGCCCATACCAATAACAATAACGCGCCCCGTTGACTGAATAATCAAACTAACGGCCGCATCAAATTCCGGCCCCAAACCTGCGGCGATGCTCGCAAGCGCCTCTGATTGCGCCAATAAGGACTCACGCCCTATTTGTATCGTGTCGGCTTCAGATTTTTCATTCTTATTACCGGCCACTGGAAAGACTTCCGCCAATTGAACCCCCGCTATTAATTGCGATTGCAGCTTATAAAACCAAGAGAAGGGGATTGCAATATATGCGCCGTTTAATCAAATTTAGGAAGACCTTATTTACTAGCCGACGAGCCTGTTAAAACTACCTAAGTGACTGTTATTCAATAACATTCGTTCAAATAAACCAGATTTACGGAACATTTTCCAGTGTTTCGAGCCTGGCCATTACCATTGCTCGATCAAAGCTACTCACAGCGGCGATCGCTAAAGCCTGATGATAATACCGGGCAGCATCTGCATACAGGCTCTGGTTATCAAGACTCACCGCAAGATTATAGTAATGATCCGGGTTCTTTTTAGACGCCAAAGCAACCGATTTTAGGTAAACAACACTCGCCCTCGACCAAAGACCCTGCTGGCTATAGTAGCTTCCCAGCACCGCATACAACTCCGAGGGATTACTTGACCGCTGATCAATTAATTCACGCAACTCAACGTCAGTTGAATTCGCAGGTGTCGAAAAACTCAGCAAAGCAGAAAACGCAGCTAGATCATCAATATTCAGTGACAACAAATGCCTATAGCGATTCTCGGCCAGTCGGTAGTTGCCTTGTTTACTGGCGACCGCTGCTACACCAAGATTGGCATCACGATTATGCGGGTCAAGATGCAATGCACTGTCATACCATTGCTGCGCACTTGTGTAGTCTTGTTTGTTATAAGCACTGAAGCCCTTTGAAATCAGGTCGTCTATGTTATCGTTGTTAAGCGTGTTGACCGTCACCTGCTCCGGGAACTCATTAACAACACTGAGGTCCCTTGAGGGTTGGATTTGCTCTGGTGCATGCACTGCTCTTGTGATATCTATTGGCTTCACAGTTGAATAGCTCTGCGTATTAAATTCGGCAGCCAACCGAAGCTCGTGATTTTCAGCCGCCAGCAGCTCTATTTGCTCCTCTTGCTTAGCAAGCATGGCTTTTAACTGATCAACCTCTAGATTTGACACTGGCTGATCAATAGCACTATCCAGGTTATCGACAGACGCTATTTCTACCGCTTGCTGTTTTATATCTTCAGGCTCAAGCACGACGGGGAACGCAACAGTTTCTTTGGTAGATGACGAAAGCAAAGTAACACTTGCAGCCATACGTGCCTCAAGGGCTGCACTGTCAACGCTTAGCTGGCTCAAGTGCTGCCGCATAATGCGATCGTTTTTCAGATAAAGTGTTGCCAACCCAACCAGTAGCACTAATACACAGACCAACGCCACGTTAAAAAAATAGACCGGATCAAGGCCCAAATTAAAAACTTTTCTGGATTCTTTTACAGCGACACTAGACATTGAACCGGTAGGCTCGCAATCATTAGTAACATCGCTTTCTATATTTACATTATTTGTGCTTGATTGCTGAAGCACCGGAATTTCCGTCGCCAAAGAGTTATCTTTTAAATCACTTGTTGGTAAAACAAATGTAGATTCAACTGTTTTAGGCATTATTTATTTCCCATCACTGGCAATAGCCGTAACCCTTGAGTTTTCGTGGGCGACTCACGTGCAGGCTTACGTTTCATTACCGAAGGTTTTAAGAACACCAACAATTCCGTTTTATTGATTTCTTTTTTCTTGTGTGAGAACAAATTACCCAACAGAGGCAAGCGACTTAACCCTGGGACATCGGTTGTCCTGTTATCTACCTTGTTCTGCATTAAGCCACCGATAATTGCTATATCACCGCTTTGAACCCGCAGCAAAGATTCCATCTCACGCACCTGAATCTCAGGGATTAAGTTACGCACCTGACTTTGACCCGCCAACGCAGGGCTTGGGTCTTCAGCAAAATTTAAGATTCTAGAAATAGTCGGCCGTACATTTAATATCACCTCATCAGAGCTGTTAATAAAAGGTGTTACGCTCATTACCAAGCCCACTGGCACAGAATGTACTGTGCTATCCACCACCGTTCTCTGGTCACCATTTTCCCGTTCGAATCTGTCTACTTCAAAAGTAAAGTACACTCTATTATCAACCACCTTAAGTACGGCAGGCTGGTTATTCATAGCAATAATCTTAGGGCTCGATAGCACTTGTACATCACCAAACTGCTGCAATAATTTTAATGTTGTTGATAAATTACCAAGCACGGAATTAGCGTTGTTATAACTTAACAGGGCAGTTGTTGGTGCAACAGCATCAGCCGCTTGTGGAAATCCACCAAACGCTTGTGCATAATCAAATGCACCGCCTTGCTCACTGTTGTTAAGCACTTTCCAATCAACGCCCGATTCAAAGTGGTCACTTAAGGTTACCTCAACCACTGTCGCTTCAATCAGCACTTGTCGTTGTGCGCTACTTACCAACTCTAACAACAACTCACTAATTGATTGATGCTGATCATCAGTCGCACGCACGGTCAGTATTCCCGTCTCGGGGTTTACAAAAACATTAGCATGTTTGTTTTCTTTACCACCAGACTCACCAATAATTCCAGCAACACTTTTCACCAGCGAATCCCAAAACCTATTGGCAGATTTGTTTTCCACAAACAACCGCGAACCGTTTGAACCTGATTGGCCCGCTTGCGCCCCTTCAATGTCAGTTCGCATTGAACCGACCTGCGTGGCAAGATCAACTCGACTCTCAGAAATGCGTTGAATATTTAAATAGTCAACACGATAAGTCCGAACATACGGTTTATCAGACATGATTAAGATGTGATCACCATTTATTTCATAGCGAACCGGCAGTTGGCGGCTAACCTCTCGCAACAATGTTTCTAGCGATTGATTTATCATGCTGAGGCTAATATTGCCGTCAATCTCACCCACTACATTAACCTTCGCGGCTGTATCTCGCGCTATGGAAAACAGTATTTCTTTGAGTGGCACATTATCAGCGACAACCGTATACAAAGCATCGCGCACCACTGGTGCTGGTATTGATTGGTTTTGTGACGGCACAAGATTAAAGTCTGACCCAGCAGGCTTTGGTAGATTTTCAAAATCTGTACGGGCCACTATTGGGCTGGGTATGGGAGACACACCCGTGGGGGTTTGCCGCGCAACGTCGCTAATCGCAGTTGCAGGTTCACTAACGCTGTTTGGCCGTTCACTAGAACCGACTGAAATAGCGCCACCACTACAACCACCTAACATTAAAGCGGCAACCAGAGAAACAACAAACAACACTAAAACTGTTAAAGTAACCCTAGCGAGTATTAACAACTGTACAAAGAACAACATTCTACTACGTCCGGAAAAACGAGCTTAACGCCCTCCACTACTCAGTCACCTTAGCCTGCAGTATTCACCAGGAGCAAGTTATTTCAGCGTGCAATCAGTACTACATCACTCTTAGTCTCAACGAATAAAATCTACTGCGTATGTTCAATATTGTTCTCGTTCACCCTCAGATACCCCCAAACACAGGCAACATTATTAGGCTGTGTGCAAACAACGGATGCAAATTGCATCTTATTGAACCATTGGGATTTGAGTTAACAGAAAAAAGCGTGCGTCGCGCCGGCATGGACTACAAAGATTTAGCCAATGTGCAACAGTGGCCTGACTATCAGACTTTTGTTGAAACCGTTAAACCTTCCACTATCTGGTCATATTCAAGTAAGTCACACAAGCACTACTCAAGTGTTGAGTACAGCGCGGGGGATTGCTTAATGTTTGGATCCGAAACAGCCGGCCTTCCAGATAATATCAGCCAATCAATACCCAAAGAAAACCGACTGCATATTCCGATGCAATCAAATTCCAGAAGTTTAAATTTATCCAATTCAGTGGCTATCGTGAGTTACGAAGCGTGGCGCCAAACAGACTTTAAGGTGTAAGCACTACTCTGCTTTGGAAGATCTACCTAGTAACATCCCCACCGCTTCAATCGGTGTAGCCTGACCACCAATAACGCGATGCACTTGTTCAACTATCGGCATACTAACATTGTGTTTCAATGCAAGCTGCCAGGCGATTTCAGTAGCAATGACACCTTCGACTGATTGACCAATACTTTCAAGCGCATCAGCAGCAGACAAACCTTCACCTAGCGCTAAACCAAAACGTCTATTGCGTGATTGATCATCGGTACAGGTGAGTATTAAATCTCCTACCCCCGACAATCCCATTAGCGTCTCTGACTGCACACCTAATTTTTCACCTAAACGCATAAGCTCAGCTAGCCCACGAGTGATTACCGCGACTCGTGCATTCGCACCAAACGTTAGACCATCTGAAATACCAGCCGCGATGGCATAAATATTTTTGAATGCCCCACCTAACTGCACACCCTGAACATCACTACTTGCATAGGCGCGAAACCGATCGTTATGCAGAAGCTCAGTCACGCTATCTGCGTAATCCCGAGTATTAGCGGCCACAACAATCGCAGTAGGTAGATGTGCTGCAAGCTCCAACGCGAAAGTCGGACCAGAGATAACAGCATAGTGCCGCATCACTCCCAAACGTTCTTCAACAACTTCACTAAGGAAGCGCCCGGTGGTGGGCTCAAGACCTTTACAAGCCCACAGCACACCACAGGTTGCAGGTGCGCAAGAGGCTACTTGATCTATCATATTGCCGAAGTGTTGACTAGGGATTGCCACCAATACATCTGTAGCATTGGCGAGTGTCTCTTCAAGGCTTGTACAGCAGCTGATATTATCGCTCAGGGTAATCCCTGGTAAGTAGCGATCATTGCGCTGTGTCTCTGAAATATTGTTCAGCGTGGCGGCATCACGCCCCCAAAGGTTCACGTGATGCCCGTTGCCAGCGATGTGATTGGCTAATGCGGTGCCAAAACTTCCAGCACCTAGTACTGCTACATTCCGCTCAGTGGTTACAGGCATATCGACGCTTATCTATTTTTATCTATTGCGCGGCACTGCTTTACCTGACCACCCAACAGCTGTTAAGTCTTACTGCTGTGTTTCAGGCGCCGGCGCGTTTTGTTGCTTATTACCTGCTAAATGCTGTGCATATAGCGCATCAAAGTTAATGGGATCCAATAGCATTTGTGGAAAGCCACCTTTAACAGCCAGATCAGTAACCACTTCACGTACAAATGGAAACAATACACTGGGTGCATAGCTCCCTAACAAATGCGCTTTTTCTTCATCGCTGAAGCCTGAAATAGTAAACAAGCCAGACTGCTGAACTTCTGCAAGGTATGCGGGCTTATTTTCAAGCTCTACTGTTACCGTCAGCATTAGCGTGCATTCGTAGAGATCGTCTCTGATATTTTTATTTTCAGTATTAAGCTGCACTTTCACTTCAGGTGTCCACTGAGCTTGCTCGGTGAAAATCTCAGTCGAACGCGGCGTCTCAAAAGAGACATCTTTGATGTAGACCTTTTGTACTCGAAAGGTCTGCTGATTTTCCTGATTAGCAACTGCGCCGGTTTCTTCAGCCATGGTGATTCCTGATTATTAATTTTCTATAGTGTAGTTCAATCTGGTAATTCATTCGTCTTACCAGTGTTTCATATGGTTTTTTGTTTGAATTAGTCGGCAACGAGCCTACGAATAAAAAGCAAGAATAAAAAGCAAGATACTCGCTATGGACGCACCAAAAATCACCAGGGACGCCAAAGCCTATGCTGTCAAGTGCACTCAGGGGTTTAACAATGAACCAAGTTTGCCTTCAGATTCAAGCGCTTGTAGATCGTCAAAGCCGCCGACATGGTGCTCACCAATAAATATCTGGGGTACTGTGCGCCGGCCGCTTTTGGTCATCATTTCTTCGCGCGCCTCAGGGTCTCGATCCACCGGAATGGTTCGATACTCAACGCCTTTTTTGTCGAGCAACCGTTTGGCTGCATGGCAAAAGCCACACAAACCAGTTGCATACATAACCACTTCATTGCTCATAAATTACTCTTTAATTGCTCTTTCGTTTCACCCTTAACCACTGACTAATGGCAGGCCTGCCTTCTCCCATCCAACCGCCCCGCCTTGCAGTGTATGAACAGAGTTAAATCCATTCTTTCGCAGCTTGCCCGCCGCACTCCCGGCACG
Source organism: uncultured Granulosicoccaceae bacterium (assembly GCA_937927895.1). GTDB lineage: Bacteria > Pseudomonadota > Gammaproteobacteria > Granulosicoccales > Granulosicoccaceae. The sequence continues at coordinate 159,408 of CALGKA010000012.1, forward strand.
GGCGCCACTGGCGCAATAGACAATGACCGGTGTGTCCTTTAGCTTATCCAGCTCCACCATGCGTTTTGGCAAGTTGCTCATAGGGATATGCACAGTATCTTTGATATGACCAATTTTGTACTCAGAGTCTTCACGAACATCAACAAACACTGCCGACTCATCGTTCTGTAATCGGGTAGCCTCCATCGCGCTGAGTATTTTCACACCCGAGAACGCTCTTTGGTATTCAAAGAAAGCCAACATGCCGATCACCACAGCGATCGCTAAAAATAAGATGGGGTGATTTCCGACAAATTCAACTAGACGAGCCATAGGATTTGAACTGTAAATTTTAGAGAAGCCCGAAGAGCAGGCTAAGAATCTGAATGCTCGGTTACGAGGCATCCGCGTTGGCAATATTTTAACCGATATTCAGCCGCATGGGCGACCTTACTGGCGCACCTTTCCCATCTGGCAGCCGACACTTTGCGATATTATCACTACACTTATATGTCACTGGCGTCATTATCTCCAGGCAGCTGCCAAATAACCGTAGTGAATCCAGCAGCTGAGAGCAACTCAGACGCGATTGACTCAATAAAAATCAAAAAGGCTTGAAGCCGTGAGCGGCGATTCCATACTTTATACAATCTTTCTAATTTTCACCGGCGCCACTGTACTAGCGACTATCGCCCTGTACGCCAGGCAATCGTTGTTAATTGCTTACATCGCCCTCGGCCTACTGGCCGGCCCCCATGTCACAGGCTTGGTGCCGGATCCAGCATTGGTGGCAGATATCGCCAACGTCGGCATCATTTTTTTACTGTTTCTGCTTGGCCTGAACCTGGAACCTGCTGACTTACAAAAACTGCTGCGAGAGGCTACCGTCGTTACCTTACTCAGCTGTTCAACATTTGCCATTTTGGGGTTCGCCATCGCCAAGGCATTCGGCTTTTCTACGCTCGACAGCACAGTGATTGGCACCACAATGATGTTCTCGTCGACCATTGTGGGACTAAAGCTATTACCCACTAGCGCACTGCATCATCAACGCATGGGTGAGATTATTGTCAGCATACTGTTACTGCAAGATATTATCGCGATAATCGCACTGCTGCTTCTTGATGGAATGGGTAACGATGGCTCAGCAACGATTGAAGTCCTTGGCATGTTGATCTTGCTACCCACCATTGCAGGAGCCGCATATTTCGTTTCTAAATACGTGCTGACAAAATTATTTTTACGCTTTGATCAGATAACCGAATATATATTCTTAGCGACAGTCGGCTGGTGCCTAGGAATTGCCGAACTTGCACACGCGGTTGGCTTGTCACATGAAATTGGTGCTTTTATCGCAGGCGTTACATTAGCGGCCAACCCAATTGCCCGCTATATCGCTGAAAGCCTGAAACCATTGCGTGACTTTTTCCTTATAATGTTTTTCTTCGGCTTAGGAGCAGGCTTTGATCTAAGCGCTGTATCTGCTGTGATCCTACCTGCCACCGCACTGGCTTTAGTGGCCGTGCTCATTAAGCCACTCATTTTCAAATTATTGTTGCAAAGGGAACAGGAAAAAGCACGGATGTCAGGAGAGATAGGCGTACGACTTGGGCAGATTAGCGAGTTCTCGCTTATGGTAGCGGTAGTGGCCGTAAGCGCCGGGGTAATTTCCGATCATGCCTCCATGACAATACAAACCGCTACCCTCATCACTTTTATAATTTCATCCTATTGGATAGTGATGCGTTACCCAACGCCAATCGCTGTCGATGAAAAGCTACGTCGCGACTAACTGATTGCGGTGCCCTACATTGCTACTCTCTGTTTACAGCATTACCTTCGCTCTGAAACGCAAAACGGGTGACTAACGCCACCCGTTTACTTTAATCCGCTTGAAGCAACAACTGCTTCGGTGCTATCTATTTTGCAGCACCGGCCACCACCTTGCCATCAGTCGCTTTAGCAATCATCAGATGAATAGCTTCAGTGATCTCTTTATCACTAAGGTTAGATTCTGCCCTTGCTGGCATTTTACCTTTACCGTTAATAACACTCATAGTCAGTGCCTCTATTCCCTTATCAGCCAATGCAGTCCAGGCTTGTGCATCATCAGGCTTTGCGGCCCCGTTTAAACTAACGTTATGACAACCAGCACAGTTGGTAGCAACAGTCGCTTTTACTTTTAGTGATGCAGTGTTAGCAGAGACAGCCGCCGCGCTTGTAGCTGTCACAGCCTGAGCCGTTTGTGTTTCAGTTGTCTTTGATTCAACAACTTGTGTCTCTACCACTTTTTCAGTTGCAGGCTTTTCAGTTTTCTCTGCAACGGGTTCTTCAGTTACAGGCTCTTCAGTTTTTTCAGCTTTAGTCTCTTCAGCACTCACCTCTTCAGCTACCTCAACAGTCGCGGGCGCGACCTCTTTAGCAGGTTCAGGTGCACGTGCGGCAGTCAATGCAGCGTCCCCACCCACTACTCTCGAGCGACCTATAGGCTGAATAGACTTTTGCTGCGCTGCTAGTGCCAACGGATCTTCGGCAGCAGCTGGAGATAGCGTGTTGGCGATATACATTATGAACAGCGTAAACAGCACTAACGCGCCCAATACAAACGCAAATGACTTATAAAAATTGGAGTCGCTATGACTCATTTAGTCTCTCCAGCTAAAGGTAATAAAAACTGACTCGCGGTGCCAACAAATAGCATTGCCTGAGATGGCCGATCTGGCTATCTGCTCTTTATTCAGCGATTCGCGACTTGCCTATTGGCATCAAGCGGTCTTTCAACTGCGCCTGAACCATTGGATCTTGCTCTGGCTGAAAGTCTGGTGAAAACTTATTCGCTAACACTGCAATTGAAAATGTGAAAAATATTAATCCGGCTATTACACCGATAAATACTTTATAAAAATCTTTATCTTGATGAGCGCTCAATGGAGCCTCCCGTTCTGAATTCAATAATTTTAGGTTTGTACCGCAGCCAAGGCTGCTACCAAGCCCTTCGTTGACTCGCTAGTCTAGCAAACACGGTCTATTAATACAGCAAGATCTAGACAAACGAGGAGCGGCCCAATTACCGCCTTCTTTGCCGGTCTGTCACAGGGCCTAATTCACACTGCCAAACACACGACGCAGCAAGTCGGTAGTTCTTTTTACCGGGTCTTGTCGTATGGCTTGCTCTTCGAGGGCAATATAATGCCAGACACCTTCCATGCCCTTATTCAGTACATGAGTGGTCAAATCCGCTTCTACCGGTGGCGCAAACGGAATCTGACGATAGCTCGCCAATAGCTGCCGGAAACCGCGCACCGCCCCCACCTGCGATAGGCTGTTATCAATAATAGGCCGCATAGAATCACTCAACTGAGTGCCCATGGTTCTCCTGAAGAACTGAGTGGCGGAATCGTCAGATCCCTGCAAAATACCGCGAGCGTCGTCGAGTGTCATCTGCTGGATCGCACCCAGAAAAAGTCTGCGTGCATTCGGCACTGCCTGCTCTGCCGCTTCATTTAGGCGATTTTCCAGTGAATCAAAACTGGATGCCAAGCCTACCTTAGCGGCGACTTTGCGCGCGTTTATAAGAGCTGTAGGCAGTGGAATACGAACCACCGGATCGGCATTAAAGCCATCTGTCTGGCCAAGCTGGCTAACGACTTCTTGAGTGCCAATAGAAAGAGCCTGCTTTAAGCCACTTGAAATGTCAGCCAGGCTTAGCGCCGAAGTTGATTGCCCCATCGCTTGGCCTGCCAGCGCATCTAAGCCTTCAAGCAATTCAGAATTATTGGCACACCCGCCAAGGAATACCACACATACAAGCAATGATTGCCTTATTACTCTTAAACACATTTGATTCACCTCTGTTGCACTTGGACATTCAATTTGCTGGCCGACATTTAGGCCATTGGACCGCAATGTACGGCAAATTAACAATACATAGGGTGAAAATCGGTAAATCAAACAAAGTTGGCACACTCTATACCGCGTCATTACCTAGAAAAAAAGTAATAACAAATAACATCCTAATTACAGGATTACATCTTGCAACGCTGTCTCCCACAGTCACTTGCGCACCGAAGGTCGTCTTAGCTGCCGACTAACCATCTCAACCGCGAAACCGGTCACTTAGGTATTGAGAACCAGCACACAATCGACCATATCTATAGGTCATAGTTTGGATCAGATGTTGCTGTTTACCGTAGTTGAGTCGTTCGTATTGTGTAGCGACTATCTTTTATTGAGGACAGAGTCATCATTATTCAGTCAGAACATTCTTCAGTACTCGGAGTTCGACGATGAACGCTGCAGCAGAACAAGTCTCGCCTGAATTAAGTGATGATTTGCAACAATCTACTGTCGGCGAGATCAACGCCGATCACACGCTAGATTCAAGCAATGACGAAAAAGCCGTTCAAAGTGTTAGAGCAGAAGGCCTAAACAGCGAACTCGCTAACAAGTGGCTAATGTGGCAGTGCAAGATGATCGCAGACGTGATCACCGGCGTTGTTTACGATCCCAACGGCAACATGCTAGCCATGCGACCTTCCAACGGTGCTGGCTCTGAAAAACTAGCGATCGCCGGCCAACAGGCGTTTGAAAACAACAAACCTGTTATTACCACCGAAGTCACCTTCGGTAATTCGAACGGACGTCTTGGCGATATTATTGCCACCCCGGTTAAAGATGGTGAAAAAACACTAGGTTACGTTGCGTTACTAATGACTCCAAGACCGCAGTCGCGCCAAAACGTTGTATTACAACTGCTTCAGTGGGGCGGTTTTTGGTTGGAATCATTGAGCCAAATTTCCGACGGTGTACAAATCGAAGCCGGTGCATTTACGCAATCGCTAACCGCTGAAGTTCTTAAGCATTCAAACTCTCACAAAGCTTGCATGGAAGTCGCCGCTCGTCTGAGTGATCGACTGAATTGTGATCGAGTCACTATAGGCTTAAAGCATGGCGTCATCGTGCGCGCTGAATGCATCTCACACCTCGCAGACTTTGACCCCCGGACTCAATTGGTACGAAGAATTGAAGCTGCTATGGAAGAGTGCCTTGATCAAGATAGCGCGATCTGCCTGCCCAAACTAGCAGGCCACGAGCAATCAATAGATCAAGCACATAAAGATCTGCAAACACATCATAGTGAACATTCCAGTATTGCCACGTTCCCTCTGCTAGGGCGCGAAGAGTACGGCGCCATAACACTTGAACGACCCGCTGCTAGTCCTTTTGACAGTGACACCATTCAATGGTGCGAGTCAGTACTAGCCGCCATCGCACCTATTATTGAGCTAAAACGATTCGATGAACGCTCAATATTTAGCAAAGCAAAAGACTCATTGCGTGCTTCAGTTGCAAGCTTACTTGGCCCCAAGCATCTTAAATGGAAAATGGCTGGAGTTGCAGCGGCTGCCACTGTATTGCTTGCCAGTATCTTCAATGGCAATCACATTGTTTCAGCACCCGCCTACGTTGAAGGTGCAAAGGCGCAAGTTATTGCAGCGCCTATCGCAGGTTTTGTAAAAACCTCAGAAGTTCGCGCTGGTGATACGATCAAGAAAGATCAAGTATTGGCAACCCTCGATGATCGCCCTCTACAACTCGAACTTCGAAAATGGCAGGGTGAAGAAAATAAAATCAAAAAAGCCTATCAAGAAGCAATGGCTAAAAAGGCCCGTACAGAGCTTAGTATCTTACGCGCTAAGTCAGAACAGATTGAAGCAGAACACGCACTGGTTCTTGAGCGCATCGAACGCACAGAGCTAAAAGCACCTTACGATGGTTATGTTACAAGCGGTGACCTGAGCCAATCCCTTGGTGCACCAGTTGATATTGGCGATGTGCTTTTTGAAGTAGCACCAATTGAAGAATACAAAGTAATCGTTAAGGTCAACGAACGCGATATGGCAGGCGTTGATGAAAATAAAATCGGCAAGGTAGTAATGGCTGCAATGCCTGGTGATCCGATCCCGTTCACTGTCAATCAAGTCGTACCAATGGCAATCTCAGGTGACGGCAATAGTTACTTCCGTGTTGAAGCGCAGTTTGATAACGCCACACCAGACCTACGACCAGGCATGGAAGGCGTTGCCAGAATCGAAATGGGTGAAAGAAAGCTTATTTGGATTTGGACTCACAAGCTTGTTGATCGAGTCAGATTATGGCTATGGTCTGTTGGTTGGTAAGTTGTGAAATCTATTATACCAAATACACAAACAGAGCAAGCGGAAATAGATTTGCCAGCTGACGCTGAGCAGGATATTCCTGAACAGTGGAGCAGTGTTGCATCGCTTACACCACAGCTACACAAACATGTAACTGCGCACCCACATGAATTTAGAGGATCCCGCTGGTACATTTTAAGTGATGCCGCCCGTGGAAAGCATTTACGCTTTAACGATATTGCCTATGAGTTTATAGGCCGCCTCGATGGCGATCTAAGCGTTGAAGAAATCTATGCTCAGATTAGTAATAAGCTCGGAGAAGAAAGCCCCACCCGGCATGATCTTCTACAAATACTAATGCAAATGTTTAGCATCGGCGCGCTACGAACAGGCCTACCCGCTGATGTAGAACAGCTCTTTAAAAGAAGTCAGGCTGAAAAAAGCGTTGCTCGCACCAGGCGCTTATTAAACCCGCTAGCGATACGCTTTCCGCTTTACGATCCAGACAATTTTCTTAACAAAACCATCACTGCTGTACGCTCTGTAATATCTACTGGCGGCACTATAGTGTGGGCTATTGTTATTTGTCTGGCGGCGATGTTGCTTTTGGTCCACTTCCAAGAACTCACTGCAACGCTTAAGTCAGATGTGCTGGCTCCACGCAATATCATACTAACGATATTGTTATTTCCAGTAATGAAAATATTCCACGAATTTGCACACGCCTATGCAATTAAAACATGGGGCGGTGAAGTTCATGAAATGGGTATTACATTGCTAGTGTTAATGCCCGTACCTTATGTAGATGCTACTGCTGCCTGGGCATTTCGCGAAAAATACAAGCGCATACTAGTGAGTGCGGCCGGCATGATTGTGGAACTATTCCTCGCCGCAGTTGCACTCATTGTCTGGACATTAGTAGAGCCCGGAATAATAAAAGATGCGGCTCTTTCAGCATTTCTAATTGGAAGTGTCTCGACCGTTCTATTCAATGCAAATCCACTGTTACGATTTGATGGCTACTACATACTGCAAGATCTAATAGAAATTCCAAATCTTTACAGTCGTTCAGCAAAATACATTCTCTATCTTCTGAAACGCTACGTGCTTGGTTTAAACGATGCAGCATCACCTGCTACTGAACATTCAGAATGGCCATGGCTTGCAGGCTATGGAATTTCAGCATGGTTTTATCGTGTATTTATTACTTTTGTAATCGCCATGTTTTTAGCCGATAAGTACCCGGTATTGGGTATTGCGTTGGCTTTTTGGTCATTGGCTCTTCTAATTGTGCTGCCACTGTATCGCGCAGTCCGTTATTTACTTATCGATAAATCTTTAAAAGGGAACCGCATGCAGCCTATCGGCAGAACTGCGGCACTCGCCGCATCCATCGCAGTCGTTGTTTCACTGATCCCTTTTTCTCTCTATACCAATGCTGAAGGCATTGTCTGGGTACCCGACCAAGCTCAAATATATGCTGAAGTCGATGGTTTTGTCGCTGACGTCAATACCAGCCCAGGTGAATTCGTAAAAGCCGGCAGCACTGTCATGAGCATGGTCAACCCTGATATAGATGCCCGAGAGGCCGTGCTACGCGCCAAGTATAAAGAACTTACTATTCGTCATAAGTCAGAGGAATTTTCAGAACCGGCGCAGGCTGTTCAAACTCGCGAAGGAATGAAAACAGTAGAGGCAGACTGGGACGAACTACAAACTGAAAAAAATTCACAAACACTGGCAAGTGGCGTTGACGGGACCTTTGTTTTACCGGGTGAGCAAAACATGGTTGGCCGCTACTTTACAAAAGGTGAAGCCATCGGCTACGTGGTGAACCCTAAAGATTTAATAGTACGGGTGGTTGTGCCGCAAACTTCAGTAGGGCTATTTTCGGAAAAAGTTAGAAACGTATCAGTACGTTTGGCGGAACAACCCGGTGTTGCAATCAGTGCAAATATAATCCGGCAAACACCTGCTGGAAGTTTTTCCCTCCCTAGCCGCGCCCTTGGTGCCGCCGGTGGAGGAGACATTGCTGTAGACAGCACAGATCAGAATGGCACAACGGCTGCGAATAAGGTCTTTCAGTTGGACTTATCTCTTCCTGAAGACAGTATCACCAGCGGCTTAGGAACACGCGCGTATGTACGCGTTAATCATGGCCGTGAAGCACTGGCAAAACAGTGGCTACGCAGTGCCCAACAATTATTACTTAACAAACTTCCGTTTTGAAGTTAACAACGCTTGGTACAACACAAATGAATCTACTGAAAAATAGTTTGACTATCGCAGCTTGCGCACTGATACCTTTTTCAGCATTTGCTGAAGGAGATACAGCATCATTGTTGGCTGACCCTGAAACCACCTTGGATTGCCTGATCGAACCCAGTCAGTTGGTAGAGATTGGCAGCAGTGTCCCCGGACTTGTCGAGCAATTGCATTTCGAAAGAAATAATTTTGTTAACGAAGGCGAGATTGTGGCACAACTTGATTCACGTGTAGAGCTAGCCTCACTTGAGCTAGCCACCGCCCGTGCCGAGATTGACACCAGCTTAAACCTACGTCGTGAAAATGCAGCGTTCGGCATGCGCACACAAAAGCGCAACCAACAGCTATTCAACGAATCTACTATTTCAGCACAAGATATGGACAAGGTAAAAACCGAAACCTATATCGCGCAGCTACAGGCACGCCAGGAAGAAGATAACAAAAGAATCGCCGTTCTCGAAGCCGAGCGCGCTCGCCAAGCACTGGAAAGAAGAACTATTCGCAGCCCAATCAGTGGCGTTATTGTTGAACGCTACAAGGCAGTTGGCGAGTATATCGAAGCAGAGCCTGTATATCGCATCGCGAACCTTGACCCTTTACATGTTGAGCTAATTCTGCCCGTTGAGCAGCTTGGCACTATTGATTTAGGCATGAAAGCAGAGATTTCACTCGATATTCCTTCGCAGGAAGGAGTCAAACATGTTGCCGTGGTAAAGAGTGTTGACCGCGTAGCTGATGCTGCAAGTGGCACTTTTGGTGTTCTTTTATCAATGCCAAACTCTGGCCTGAGAATACCAAGCGGCGTACGTTGCAACTTAAGCATGCTAGAAGAATAACTGGTTAGCCGGCGGAGCTAGACCCCCGCCGTTGCCATCTAAACCTTAATTGAAAAATAATGTTTCCAAGCTAAGCATAGAAACCAAATAGAAAACAATTGGGTTTAGATAAATATGAATGAGCCGACAATGTTGCTGTGCGCTACCAGCGATGGAAAAAAAATCGAAGGATCTGTCGAAGTGCCAGATAAATTTATGCGCGGTATGGTGGCTGTATAACTATGATGAAATTCCTACGCTCTCCTTTATTTAGAATAAGCTTCAGTATGGTGATGCTTGTCATCTCGATACTTCTTGCCGCTGAATTCTTAGGCCTATTCCCAAACAACAACAACGCACGCTACGCTGAGCGCAAGTTTATCGTTGAGACCCTTGCAGTCCATGTTGCCATGGAAATGGATAGTAGTTCGGGTGAAAACAGTGAAGAAATCTCTGAGCTTCTTCGTACCACAGTACAACGCAATAGCATTGTACAATCTGTTGCCGTAAGAAAATCCGATGGCTCAATGGTTGACGTCTATGGCAGCCACGATGCCAACTGGACACTAAAACCTGATGAACGCTCTACCCCAACCCAAGTACAAGTACCGTTGTTCGAGGGTAAAGATCAGATCGCCAGTGTCGAAATTCGATTCGCAGGTCTCAACGAGGGCTTAAGCCTTCTTGATAGACGTGCGTCGTTCGCATCCGTTATTCTCTTTGTAACCCTATCAGGATTTTTTGCCTTCTGCTTGTTCCTTAAAAGGACCCTGCGCGAGCTTGATCCAGATGCTGTAATTCCAGAACGCGTTAAAAAGGCACTCGATACACTAGCCGAAGGCTTGTTGATCGTCGGTAAAGACGGTGAGATAGTATTTTCAAACGCAGAATTTGCAGAAACCGCCGGAATCGCGTCTGAAGATCTTGCCGGGCAAAATTGCAACAAGCTTCGCTGGCACCTGGAAAACGACGAAGAGCTACCATGGAACAATCTTCTGCGCGGCGGAGAGATGCCACCGGAAGCGACCATCAAACTCAACACTGGTTACGAACAGCTATCCACTTTCACTGTTAATGCGACAGCAATTATTGCGGGTGCCAATGAAGTGAGAGGTGCGCTTGTTACTTTTAACGATATCACCCAAGTAGAAATTAAGAACGCAGAGCTTCAAAACGCGCTAACCAAACTTGAAACAAGCCAGCTGGAAATTACCAGACAAAACAAAGAGCTCGAGTACTTAGCAACTCGTGATCCATTGACGGGTTCATTGAACCGCCGTTCGTTTTTTAGCGGTTTCGATTTGATATTTGAGGAAGCGACGCAAAATGGTGACGAGCTCACCTGCATCATGACCGATATCGATCACTTTAAAGCCGTGAACGATACGCATGGACACGGTGTTGGTGATGATGTAATTAAATATCTAGCAGATGTGCTTGCCGAACATTCACGACCCAACGATCTAGTCGGGCGTTTTGGCGGGGAAGAATTTTGTATCGTGCTACCCAACACAACCATCGAAGAAGGTCACGCGATTGCAGAAGAAATTCGCCATGTTATTGAATCGGGTATCGGGGCCGAATCATTCTTTGAAAAATGCCAGATTACGGCAAGTTTTGGTGTTGCGTCAATTCACTCAAATCCAGCAACCCCAAGTGACATGGTAGAACAGTCTGATAAGGCGCTCTATGTTTCAAAAGAAAGCGGCAGAAACCGCGTAACTAATTATTTCGCAGCTATGGATGATGAAGATTTCGACATAGCAGAGGCAGCAATTAAGGCACATGCTGAACCTTCAAAACCCGCTGTAGCTGCACCCAAGGTTCCAATACTAGCCGTTCGTGCCACCGCTGCCGGAGCACCCAAAGTTGCAAAAACAGAAAAACCAGTAACTGATACTCCAATAATAAAGCCTGTTAAAACAGAGCAGACCGAAAGCGACGTTGTACCGTTATTTGCAGATAGTAGTCCCACGCCTGTACTTAAAGTATCGAACAACAAAGCGTCAGTCACAGAGCTCGACACCTCCGGCGGTGACTCACTACGCTTAGACAGAAGCCTACTACTGGATCGATTAGAACAATCGCTAGAGACTGCTGAAAAGGGCAACCATCATGTCGGAATTCTACTAATATCTATCGAAGCGTTGCACCGCATCAATGACACACTAGGTTTTACTGTTAGCGAAAAGCTCTACAGAAATATCGTTCGACGCTTAAAGAAAACCCTTAAAGAAGAAGCAAACACTTCTATTATTGGTTCGGATAAGCAGAGCATTTCGATTTCTCGCTACGGTGACACTGAAATTTGTTTAGCACTCCACCATCTTAATGATCTTGAAGATACACAGGTCATTCACAGCAGAATACTTGAAGCATTTGATCGAACAATTTCTGTCGATGGTCACGAAATATACGTAGCACTTGATACCGGCATTGGCATCTATCCGAACAACGGCAACAATGCTGATAAACTAATGCGATGCGCCAGCATCGCAATGCGAGAAGCCAGAGAAATTGATGGCCAGAACAACGTCTGCTACTTTCAGGATGATCTCGACACCAGTTCACGCAAGCTAATACGTCTTGAGACCGCACTGCACCATGCTCTGGCGCGCAACGAATTTTTTGTGGTATACCAACCGAAAGTTGACCTCAAAACAGGCAGCATCGTTAGCATGGAAGCGTTACTAAGATGGCGTCACCCTGAAATGGGTATTGTGACTCCCGGTGAATTCATTCCTGTCGCTGAAACCACTGGCCTCATTAACGATATAAGTGCATGGGTTACCCGTGTTGTATGCGCTCAATTATCAATGTGGACCGATGCAGGTTATGAAAAACTAACCGTGTCTGTCAATGTCTCACCCGCTGAAATGAAAAACGAATCACTGGCAGACAACATCCTCGATTCGATTCAAGAATTCGGCATATCCGCCAACCGACTCGAAGTTGAAATCACCGAATCAATGGCTATGAAAGATATGAAAAAGGCCGTTACCACTCTAGAGAAGCTCGACCGCGCCGGCGTAGAAATTTCAATCGATGACTTCGGCACCGGTTACGCATCACTAAGCTATCTGAAGCAGTTCCCGATCAGCAAAGTAAAGATTGACCGCCTATTCGTATCTGACTTTAAAAAGAACCCTGCGGATGCTCGTATTGTCAGTGGTGTTATTGCGATGAGCCATAGCTTGGGCATGACGGTAGTATGCGAAGGCGTAGAAGATATTGAACAGCTGAGATTTATTCAGGATCATCACTGCGATGAAGTGCAAGGCAACTTATTGAGCCTTCCACTGCAGCGCCAAGAGGCAACGGCTTTATTGGCTAACCCCAGAAGAATACGTCGCTTAGTGACTGAATACACTGTATCTGATTTGGGCATGTCATCGATTCACACCAGTGGCACATCAGCATCAATTTCGGGTGTTTTGAACGAATTTCCAGATCTAAGCACTGATAGCACTGACCACACTGAAGACAATGTAGCCGTGAGTTAACTATTACAGGTGTTCACTGGCTACAGTCATAGGAGTTGGTGATCACACGGTATATAATCGGTATTTTTTAGCCCGCTGAAATTTATGCCCCGTATTATTAGTCACCTACAAAAGCTGTTGCTACTGTCAATTGTAGCCAATGTCTGCTTGCTTTTTCTTGGCTTTAAGCTGTTATCAGCCCTGCAAGAAACCTATACTGACTATCGTCATTTTCGGGCACTACCGATAGGCACAAGTAGCGCCACCTCGATCACCGCTGATCAAATAGATCAGAGTAAAAAAACGATTGTATTATTTGGCGATTCGCGTATAGAAACCTGGTACCCGTTACCCCAAGCTGAAAACACTGCGTTTATAAATGCAGGTGTCACAGGCGAGACCACTTCCGAGATGCTACGTCGATACGAAAGAGACGTGGTAAGGCTGCGACCACGTTACGTGCTGATACAAGCGGGGGTTAATGATCTAACTGCGGCGGTAACTAAAGGTGTTAAAAACTCTCAAGAACTTGTTGATACCATGCAGGTGAATATGCAGTATTTTATATCTGACTTGGAATCACAGGGTATTGATGTCATTGTCACATCGATCCTTCCCAACAAACATTTAAATTTCACTCGTAAGCTTTTTTGGCACAACACGTTGTCTGAAAAAGTCGCACAAGCTAATGCCAAACTAAAGCAAACCACAGAATCATTAAATGCAGACTGGTTTGACCTTGATCCCTTTTATTTAGATCAGAATGGCGACCCCGTAAACGAACTATTCTTTGATACTTTGCATATCAATAATGGTGGCTATGAAGTACTCAATAGCGAACTACATAAGTACCTGAACACGCTATCAACACAATAAATGTACGTTGCTGCAGCAACGGAGTATTATGTACTACTACAATAGGCACTGCTTAGGCATTTAGATCTACCACCACCCGACCTTTTACCTGACCTTTTAGAATAGATTTTCCTAGTGCTGGTAGATCTTCAAGGGTAGCTGGTTGGATCATAGTCTCGAGTTTATCCATCGGTAAATCAGATGCTATACGTTGCCAAGCTAATAAGCGATTCTCATACGGCTGCATCACGGAATCTATTCCAAGTAAATTTACCCCACGCAAAATAAATGGGATAACAGAGGCTGGTAAATCGGCACCTCCTGCCAAACCGATCGCAGCCACAGACGAGCCATACTTAAGCTGACCAAGCACACGCGCTAACATCGCACCACCTACTGCATCAACGCAGCCAGCCCAAGCTTCAGTCTCAAGTGGCCGCTTTGTGGTCTCGTTGATATCTTCACGGGCAACAATTTCGCCTGCCCCAAGTGAGGTTAAATAGTCAGCTGTTTCAGGGCGACCGGTAACCGCTGCAACCTTATAACCTAAGTTACTCAAGATACACGTGGCAACAGAACCCACACCACCCGCAGCCCCCGTAACAAGCACCGGCGCATCACTACCTTTTGAATCTTTTAGGCCGTGATCTTCAAGTGCCATTACCGCCAACATCGCCGTTAATCCAGCAGTACCTACCGCCATAGCCTGGTGTGTCGTCAAACTGTCTGGAAGCGGCACCAACCAATCTGCATTGACTCGCGCTTTCTGAGCGTAGCCGCCCCAATGTGATTCACCCACACGCCAACCGGTTAAGACAACCTTGTCTCCGACTTTGTAGCGATTATCTTCTGAGGCCTCTACCGTGCCTGCGAAGTCGATCCCCGGGACATGCGGGTACTCTCGCACTAAGCCGCCACCCGGGCCGATGCAAAGCCCGTCCTTGTAGTTGACAGTGGAGTATTCAACAGCAACAGTCACATTGCCCTCAGGTAGTTGATCTAATTCTATTGACTCAACTGACGCTGCCGTTTTTTTATCGGCGTCGCGAGTAACTACTAGTGCTTTAAACATAGAGCCTCCAATGATTTTATTGCCTAATTAGAACAGTCGTGACCGCGCTTTACAATGGCTTCGCTCAACAACATCAAATACACTGGTCGTATTAACAACATTAGAGCACGAACATGCCAGATATTACGGTCAGAACCACTAACACTACAGATGCCGCAATTATCAGTGAGTTTAATCAGCTCATGGCCATGGAGACTGAAAACAAAACCTTAGACCCCACCACTATAGACAGCGGCGTAAGACGCTTAATGGATAAACCCGAGTACGGTTACTATTTAATCGCAGAACTAGACAATCAAACCGTTGGCACGTGCATGGTCACTACAGAATGGAGCGACTGGCGCGATGGTTTATTTTGGTGGGTGCAAAGTGTTTATGTAAAGTCAGAATACCGAAAGCGCGGTGTGTACAGAGCCATGTACAACAAAATACAAACACTGGCGGCAAAAGAACCCGATGTTTACGGCTTCAGACTCTATGTAGAAAAAGATAATCTTATCGCCCAGAAAACATACGAATCCCTTGGCATGGTTGCCACTGATTATCTTTTATACGAATCTACTTAATTGATTAGTGCTTATCCAGAAACAGGGGTGTCGCTAAAAATCGCATACATTCAGTGGTTCGCAGTAGCGCTTTTTTTTGAATGGGCACTATAACTAGGCCCTTGCCAAAGAGTTCTTTATGTAGAACTCCCGCAACTTAGGCGCTAGTGGCCCTGGCACTCCAGCGCCGATTTTTACATTGTCGATTTGAACCACTGGCCAAACAAATGTAGAAGCACTGGTTATAAACGCTTCACTGGCGTTTTTAGCTTCATCCAGAGTGAATGCTCGCTCTTCAAATTCTATTTGCTCTTTCTCTACCAGCTCAAGAACGGACGCACGGGTAATCCCATGCAATATTTCGTTGCCTAAGTGCCGGGTAATTAACTTCCCATTGGCATCAACAATAAAAGCGTTGTTTGAGCTTCCTTCGGTGACTAAACCGTCTTCCACCATCCATGCATCCGCCACGCCAGCATCTACAGCCGCTTGTTTAGCTAACACTTGCGCAAGCAGCCCTACTGTTTTTATATCACGACGCTTCCAACGAATATCAGGCACAGATATAACGCTAATACCCCGCTTTGCTTGTGGCGCATTGATAATATTTTTTTCTTGTGAGAACAATACCAATCCAGCTGAGGCATTGGCAGGAAAAGCAAAATCGCGATCAGCAGCACCACGTGTTACTTGCAGGTAGATCATGCCTTCTTGCAAGTTGTTACGCTTTATGAGTTCGCGCTGTATGTTTATGATCTCGCCATCTGTGGCAGGTGATGGCAATTGCAATTCACTTATCGAGCGACGTAAGCGCTTTAGGTGAGCTGCATTGTCAATGAGCTTACCTTCCAGTACCGAAGATACCTCATACACACCATCGGCAAACAAAAACCCTCGATCAAAAACGGAAATAACAGCATTTTCCTCTGCTACGAATTCGCCATTGACGTATACAATTCTGCTCATCATATTTTCCAGGATCGCCCCTACTTGAGCGCCATTTCGAGGTTAGTTAAACCTTATAAAGTGAATTTAATCGCATGAATGTCTCACTCAATAAAGACTCCCATATAAGGTATGGTATGGTGCCTGCACTATTTAGTTAGTCAGCTTGAACAAAGTTTATCTTATCGAGCAAACCCGGTCGACAGATCAACCGTTGCAGCATGTGCACTAACACCAAAACTGCCAGACGCTCTTATGACAGAATCACCACGCCGGCGACGACGGCCAAGACCGTTACCCGCTGATGCGCCAGAGGTTGCATCACCGTGTATCAGCATCTGTGAAATAGACCAGGCGTCTGGCCTGTGCAGCGGTTGCTATAGAACCCTGGAAGAGATCGCCACCTGGTCGAGAATCCCTAATCAAAAACGTTGGGATATCGTGCAATCTCTGCGCGAGCGACGGGCAACGTTTAAACTTGAATAACCTCACCGTATAATATTTACAACGCCCAGCCTCTAGGAAGGCGAGTTTTGCGTCCGAAACGGATTTGCAGGGTATGTGCCCAACACTTTTAACTTAGTCGAATAGAATTGCAGTTCTTCAAAGGCGGTAGCCACTAACTTATCAGACGGGTGACCTTCAATTTCTGCATAAAACTGCGCCACTTGAAAACGCTCATCAATAATGTAACTCTCGAGCTTGGTTAGGTTAACGCCGCAAGTCGCAAACCCACCAAGCGATTTATACAAAGCCGCCGGCACGCTGCGAACCTCGAAAACAAAACTGGTCATGCATGGTCCATCTTGCGGATCAGGCTCAACGCGACTTCGCGAAAGCACAACAAAACGCGTAGTATTGCCGAGCCGATCCTCTACCCGCTCCCGCAATATATCTAAACCATAAATTTCAGCAGCCAACGCCGATGCAATAGCGCCCTGGGTTGGATCTTTAAGATCTCTGATTTCTCTTGCTGAACCGGCTGTATCACTTGCAGAAACAGGCTTCACTTTTAGCTCATCAAACAAAGACAAGCATTGCGCAAGCCCTTGCGGGTGGGAGCGAATATGAGTCAGCTGATCAAGCGATGAACCAGGCACGCCCAACAAGCAATGTTTCACCGGCTGATAGTGTTCATTGATAATATACAGCGTTGATTCCGGGATCAGATGGTGAATATCTGCCACTCGACCACCGAGTGAGTTTTCAATAGGGATCATGGCCAGGGCGGTTTCACGTTTCTCAACTGCCGCGAAAGCTGCAGAAAACGATTCATAGGCCACCGGCTCTAAGTCGGGGTAAGCGGTCTTGCAGGAAAGATGCGAATACGCACCGGGCTCCCCTTGATAAGCGATTTTGTTCTTATAATCAGTCATTTCGCAGCGTCGTTAGTGATCGTTCAAAGTTATGAGTAATAGGCTTTAAGCGCGATTGTGCTCTACAGCCTGCAACAGCCACGTACTATACAATTTTTTTTGAATGTCTGATTTTTTTCGTATTTTAGTGTGACGCATTTTCTGCCCAGACCCTTGCAACAAACCTTGCGGATCTAATAGGTAAATTCCAGCGGTGAAAAACTGCAGCGCAATATAGCCTCTGGCATGCCTAATGGAACACACCATGCCGTCTAACTCATAGACTGGATAGCCCCACTTTATACTCTCATTGGCTGTGGGCAATGTTTTTAGTATTAATGCCCTGAGTTCCGTTGCCAACTCTGCCAGTTCGGCTGGCAGGCTCGCAATATGTTCAGCTACGGGATCTTTTGAATTGTTGGTCACAATAAATTCACAGCGGCATTCAAGCTACGTATTTAGAAATCCAAGTCATTCGCTTCACAGATAAATTGCACAAGCGGCTTCGTAGAGGCAAAAAGTGCTGCAGATTTTTTCACAAAGTCTTTGTCTGTGACTAACGTTCGCTTAAGGTTTTGAATAACGATAAAATCCTTGCGGCGAAGATCTTCGATTAATGGATGTTCCGGGTCATATCCTCTTGGCGCTTTTTTTAGCGAGTCCCCATGCAAAGCAAAACCTTCTTTAAGAACTTTGTTTTTTATTTTTTTCCACGCAGCCGGGCTTTCATCCATTGCCATACGCATATTTTTTATTGTTGTTGAATCCGGTCGCCAGATACCTGCACCAACAAATATTTCGCTGCGTTCAATATGCATATAAAAACCAGGCGCATGGACATCTTTACCCGCTACGTGGCGAAACTGAATCCCTATATTGGTTTTATACGGGGTTTTATCTTTACCAAAGCGAACATCCCGGTAAACCCTCATTAATGAGCCACCCACTTTCTTAGGGCTGGCTATAAAACTCCCCGAGATTCTGGCCAGATGAGGTGCCATTGCCTCTATATATTCAAGCGCCGGTTCCCGTACTGTTTCTTCGTACTTGTGTTTATTCGCCTCAAACCAGTCACGGCTATTGTTTTTTTCCAGATCCGTTAAAAACTTGAAGGTATTTTTTGTAAACATAATAGCGGTAACGTTTTAGATTAACTCAGCAAAATGTATTCTACCTCAAGGCCCGGTGACAGCAACACCTGCGACCGGACAGCATATTCATGTTCGTGTGTGCCAAATACCCCGTTTAATTTCACGAGCATACCGCTCTGCTGAACGGTACAACGATTCATTCGCTATTGACGCTTTTGATTTATCAAAGACTGAGAACCCATAAAAAAGACTCAAGAGATTTATATCTCGATTATCGGGGAAAACAACACAATAGCGCTCGCCCTCTACACGCTCACAGTCTGCCGACACCAACTCACCCTGTATTTGCTCAGTGAGCCATTTTTTAGATTGCAGACCGATCGCACTGTCTTTGTCTGGCGCTTTAATACCTGCCAGCACTAGCGGCGCTTGCGAACCATCCGGCAGCAACAATTGCAATCGATTGCCACTGCTGACCTCTGCCACAAGACCAATAATGGTGTGGATTCTCGCAGCTTGTTCAGCATGAGTGTTCTTAGCTGCCTGGTCATTTGCCGATAAAATTGGAAACGATACTGCGTATACGCAGCATACGATCATAATTTTGCTAGGTATTTTTTTCATCAGTTGATCAGCCATTCCATGGTTTAGAAAAAGTGATTAAATTCTACGCACCGGCTCGTAAATCAATACACTACAACAGGCTACAACGGCTTGTCTTCAATTAATTCGACCCGGAAAAACTCAGCAAATGCATCAATTATTGCTCAACAGGGATATCTATACTGAGTTTGTACAGAATAAAATCCCCTTGGCACAGAAGTTTTTATGGGTAATTACCGCCGACATCAAAGACCTTCATGTCGAAACTGATCGCGGATTTGAACCATTCCTGGCGGTGCTTGCTCACTTAGTAGAATCCGGTGTCGCGGTGCGGCTAATGCACGCAAAAGAACCAGGCCCACGGTTCCGCGAAGATTTCGACGAATACGATAGCCTAATCAATAACGAACTCTTCGAACGTGTGTTATGCCCAAGAATCCACACCAAAGCAATTGTTATCGATGGCAAGCTGGCGTTTGTAGGTTCAGCTAATCTTACCGGGGCCGGACTCGGCGCTAAGAGTGAACACCGCAGAAACTTTGAAGCGGGTTTTGCATTTGATGATCGTGAGCATATCAATCAATTGATGGAATGGATCGACAATCTCTATCTAGGAGAACACTGCCACGACTGCCAACGGCGCGAGTATTGCCCAGACCCTATTATTGATCGTAACTGATTAAGGCTTAGTCTATAACGGTTTATAACGTCTACTTACCTTGCGACTCAAGCACTTGTTGTAAGAGTTCATTTTGTGTTTTCAAACGCAAGTCTATGCGCTCCATTGTGCGCTGTAAACGCACGAAGTCATCTGAGTAACGAGTCTCTTGTACTACTTCGTCAACTTTCACTCTAACCTGACTAGCGTATTGACCAATCAATGGAATATCGATAAAGAATTTCAGTATCCAAATCGCTAACGCCACAATAACGGTTGCACCAAATACCGCTCCCAGACCACGAGCCAAACCAACAATAAGATTGCGCCACACAATACGCCACGGTGAGTTCAGGTAGCGCATAAAATCTTCTAGCTCGGCACTTACGATTCTATGCTTGGCCATTTTACGCACACGCTCATCAGCCGGACCGCGTGGCTCATAACGATCCGCAGGCGGTTTAAGGTGTTCCCGGCGCGGGTTGATTTTTTTGGGTAGTCTAGCCATACCTCTTGGCTATTGCACACATCACACCATAACCGTCAAAAAACGCAGTCTGTGGCGTCAAGAATAAGGTGCACTAGTATCCCTAGTAGAACAATTTGCCCACGATTACACCAAAGCCGCTGCAGCACTGACATGTGCAGCCAGATTTTTGGCCCGAGCACCGTGAAGAACAGCATAAACAGGTAGCCACCTATTGCCAACTCGCTATGCAATGGGTGAAAACCGATACTGCATCGCTCTGGATCGTAGATTGGATCGGCCAACAAGTGATCAAGATCAATCACAAATGCGCATAAGAGCAATACCCATGTGTTAAACCATTGGGCACGCCAAAAGATCAATACAAGGATCAATGGCACTAGAAAATGTAGTAGTAAATGCAACAAGTGCTTTTCCAAAAGTAAACTCGGCCAATTTTGAGCCCGGCTAAAACCGCTAATAAATAATGACCGGTTAAAGACAATACAGATCAGCTGTACGGTATCCTTTATACTGACAACATTCAAAAATAAGAGGTGTCCCATGGCATTGCCAAAACAACTTAAAGACAAGTTGCGCTTTCCGGTGATCGCTGCACCGATGTTTCTGGTATCAGGCCCCGAACTCGTCACGGCATGCTGCCTAAATGGCATTGGTGGAACCTTTCCAGCGCTCAATCAACGCACATCGGAAGGCTATGCCGAATGGCTGCTGCAAATAAGTGCCTCACTTGAAGGCAAAGAGCACTCGCCTTTTGGTATTAATCTTATCGTACACAAAACCAACCCTAGACTCGAAGCCGATCTAAAAATCACCGTTGAACACAAAGTACCGTTTGTTATTACATCATTAGGTGCGGTTTCAGAGGTAGTCGATGCAGTACACAGCTACGGTGGCCTGGTTTTTCACGATGTAACCAATATGCGCCACTCTGAAAAAGCCATACAAGCAGGGGTTGACGGGCTAATTCTAGTCTCTGCAGGTGCCGGTGGGCATGCCGGTACTTTGCATCCATTCGCGTTCATAAAAGAAATTAAAAATGCGTTTGATACCTGCGTGATTCAATCGGGTGCAATATCAACCGGTGAGCAAGTTTTAGCAGCACGCGCCGCTGGCGCCGACCTCGCCTATATAGGCACAAGATTTATCGCTACTAAAGAAAGCATGGCAGACCCTGAATACAAAAACATGCTGGTGTCTGCACGGGCCGAAGATATTGTCTACACCCCAAAAGTCTCAGGGATACCGGCTAACTTTTTAAGACAAAGCCTTGAGAGCAACGGCATATCTCTTGATGAAATCGACAATCCCGATATTGACCTCGGCAAAGAACTTATAGATGACGCCAAAGCATGGAAAACAATCTGGTCTGCAGGTCACGGAGCTGGAAACATCAATGACATACCCACTGTTGCTGCACTGTGCGATAGCATGAAAAAAGAATACAACGACCAACTCCAGGCACTTAAGTAAAGCGGCTCTTTGTGGCGCCACTACAAACTACACAATTAATGGAGAACACAGCATGTCTTTAGTAAGCAATACAATAGAAGGTGCAAACTGCACACTGCAACTCAACCGACCCGATAAACTTAACGCGCTCAACCGCGAGATGTATGCTTTATTGACCACTGGCCTGGAACAGGCGAATGAAGACCCCGCGGTCAAAAGCATTGTTATAAAAGGCCAGCCCGGTATTTATACAGCAGGCAATGATCTAGCAGATTTCGCAAGCGCTGTTCGCGAAGGCGGCAGCTTTGATGCACCGTTTTCATTGATGAGTGCAATTCTTAATTGCACCAAGCCACTAATTGCATCGGTAGATGGACCTGCTATCGGCATTGGCACCACTTTGTTATTTCATTGCGACTTAATTTACGCAAGCCACAATGCGAAATTCCAAACCCCCTTTACCGACCTTGGAGTCTGCCCTGAGTTCGCATCATCTGAGACTTTCCCGCAAGTGCTAGGCAGCCATAAAGCTGCACAGATGTTACTACTGGGGGATCCACTAACCGCCATTGAGGCAGAGCGTTTCGGCTTAGTGAACAAACTGGTCGAAAGCGAAGATCTAGATGAAATAGTCAACATTGCAACCACCAGACTCGCCGCTAAACCGGCTGACTCACTTAAAACGTCCAGAGCTCTAATGAAACTCCGCAATGATCAGTACCAGAAAATTATTGACCGCGAAGCCAAAGAGTTTGGGCGCTTAATGGGCTCAGATGAGTTTATGCAAAAACTAGAAAACTTCCTGAATATAAAGTAAACCTTAGAACTAACAGGGAACACCGATGCAATTTGAACATTCCGTCAAAACCACTGGATTAATTGAAAGAGTTGATCAGTTCCTTAAAGAACATCTGTATCCGGTTGAGCAGAAGCTACAGTCAAGCATTGATACCGCTGAAAACCGATGGGCAATCCCGCCGCTGCTGGAAGAACTAAAAGACAAAGCCAAATCTGAAGGGCTATGGAATTTTTTTCTACCAGACAATGATGAATCAAACTCTAGTTTTAAAGGCTTTGGCTTAAGCAATCTTGAATACGCACCGCTGTGCGAATTAATGGGCAGATCAAGATTCGCCGGTGAAATATTTAACTGTAGCGCACCGGACACCGGCAACATGGAAGTGTTAGCACGCTACGGCACAGCGGAACACAAAGAAATGTGGTTAACGCCGTTACTTGAAGGCAAAATTAGATCAGCCTTTGCAATGACCGAACCCGCTGTCGCCTCAAGTGATGCCACCAACATACAAACAAGCATTGTCCGCGATGGCAACGAATACGTAGTTAACGGTCACAAATGGTACATCTCCGGCGCTTGTGATCCACGCTGTAAAATAATGATAGTCATGGGCAAGACTGACCCCGACAACGACGATCGCCACAAACAACAATCAATGATCCTTGTACCGATGGATACACCGGGGGTTAACGTTGTCCGCCCGATGCAAGTGTTCGGTAACGATGACGCGCCAGAGGGCCATGCTGAAGTTGTTTTTGACAACGTACGAGTACCACCTTCTAACTTATTGCTCGGTGAAGGCCGCGGCTTTGAAATTGCCCAGGGGCGTTTAGGACCCGGTCGAATTCATCACTGTATGCGCTTGATTGGTCGCTCACAGCGCGTACTGGAAATGATGTGTGAACGGGCAGAATCACGTGTAGCTTTCGGTCGAAAACTAAGCGAACAAGGTAAAATACGTGAAGATATTGCCCTCTCTGCATGCGAAATAGAACAAGCCAGACTACTCACATTAATGGCTGCAGACAAAATGGATAAGCTCGGCAACAAAGGTGCAAAAGAACTTATTGCCATGATTAAAATAGTCGCGCCCAATATGGCCTGCAGCGTCACCGACCGTGCTATTCAAATGCACGGCGCCGCAGGAGTAAGCCAAGACACCATCCTTGCTGACAGCTACCTCTACGCACGCATAGTAAGAATAGTAGACGGCCCCGATCAGGTACACATTAACCAGCTAGGGCGTAACTTAATTAAACGCTTAAGCAGTACTGGCTAGAACACACCAATGACTGACGGCATCCAAACACTCGACACTGCGACACTAAACGATTACCTGGAATCGCAGTTGCCTTGGTTTAAAGGGCCATTGAAAGCTGAAAAATTCAGTGGCGGTCAATCTAACCCCACGTTTAAAATCACAGCAAGCTCAGGCGTATATGTACTTCGCAAACAACCACCGGGCGAACTACTGAAATCAGCTCACGCGGTTGATCGTGAATTTAAAGTTATGAAAGCGTTAGCCAATACTGAAGTTCCAGTGCCTGCTATGTATCACTTATGTGAAAATACCACTGTACTAGGCTCACTATTTTTTCTAATGGAATATATGCCTGGGCGAACGCTTTGGGATTGCAGCCTACCAGAGTGTAGTCAATCACAGCGCACAGACACCTATAATCAAATCAATAAAACACTCGCGGCACTGCATAAAGTAGATATAAATGCTGCGGGTTTATCAGACTATGGTCGCCCCGGGGACTACTACGCCCGGCAACTCAAACGCTGGACTCAGCAGTACCGTGCATCAGAGTTTCAAACTATTGATAACATGGAATGGATAATCGACTGGTTAGAAGAACACCTACCAGCGGACGATGGAAAAACCTCATTGGTACACGGTGACTTCAGACTAGACAACCTGCGCTACCATCCAACGGAGAGTCGCGTGGTTGCGGTACTCGACTGGGAGCTCTCAACACTCGGCCACCCATTCACCGATTTGGCTAACCATTGCATGCAACAACGGCTGCCTGCAGGTAATGGCCACCTTTCAGGTTTAGCAGGCGTTAACTTACAAGAACTCGGTATACCTTCAGAGCAAGAGTTCATTGAGCTTTACTGTCAACGCATGGGCATTAATCAAATAGAACACTGGAACTTCTATTTGGCTTTTAGCTTTTTCAGGCTGGCGGCTATTCTTCAAGGCGTCGCCAAGCGCGGGCGCGAAGGCAATGCTTCAAGTGATCTAGCGTTAAAATTACATGAAAAAGTTGAACCGCTTGCAGCAATGGCAAAACAAGTGGCTAACAGTTGAACCAATATTTCTGCGGCTTTAAATTGTTTCAAGCAGAGGCCCGGGGCAATAGTACCCCAGGCTGAAAACAGCTTAACTACTTATTAACCACCACCGAGAATACGACCGTCTTTTACAACCACTACCGGATGAGTCTTTACCATGTAGTCGATCAACGCTTCTTCCAGTGGACGGCCATAATCATATGGTTCAACGGCATCATCGTTAAACAATACATAGCCATCACCGCCTGTTCGCATAAAATTATTGGTAGCGATTGAGTACATTTTGTTTTCATCAATCGGTTCAAACATACCGTTATTGCTGATCTCAACTTTCTTGATGCGAGAGCCTTCATCAAGCGATGGATCAAACTCATAGCGCATGCCAGACACTTGCGGGAAACGCCCAGTACCAGACTTACCACCCACGCGCCCCACACCATGTTCAAGGGATGCGACTACTTGCGCACCTGTTAATTTGAGCGTGGCAATGGTATTACCAAAAGGTAGAACGGTAAGCACTTCACCGACCGTGACTTCACCTTCATCGATATCAGCACGTATACCGCCACCATTGGTTATAGCGATATCACTACCCGTTTCATCCCGTATCGCGTCAGTCAATAAATTACCGATTAAACACTCACCCGCACGGCAGGTTTTATTAGTCATTAATTGCTTGCTTACCACTGGCGTACCATCGGCAAGTGATACAGCGGTATTTTTTAACTCATTGATGGGCTCAGCTAAAGTCTCAACCATTGCATTTACTTCTGGATCAGGGGTGATATGTTTGCTGAGCAAAATAAGATCACCACGTGCACGGGTTACCAGGCCTTCTTCATCAAAACGCATATCGAGCCTGCCAAGGTAGCGGTCACGGTCTCCCGCTTGCACAATGTATATAGGCTTGCCATCTGCATCTTCTACTTGCAGCGGGTATTTGGTATCACCACCTTCTTTGTACACTCCACTGACTACCGTATGACTATGACCACCAACAATAAGATCAACATCACGTATTTTTCCGGCAACTTCAATATCGACACCCAAACCAATGTGAGTGATTAATATAATTTTATTTACGCCATCAAGCTTAAGCTTATCAACTTCACGATTAACCGCAGCGGCATAATCATCAGACCAGGTAATAGCGTCTTTACCAGTAAAATTAATAGTAATCTCTGGAGTCTCTGCGGTCACCAGGCCTATTACCCCAACCTTTTCACCGCCAACCTCTAAAATGGTTGAAGGCGGAATAGCACTGGCTAATTTTTCAAGTGTGCCGAAGTCAGTATTGGCGGACAAAACAGGGAAATTCACACCAGTTGCAAAACGTTCAAGCACTCCCAGCCCGTTATCAAATTCATGATTGCCAAGCGCCATTGCATCGTAGCCCAGGGCGTTCATTACCTTGATGTTGTCTTCACCAGAGTAATACTTGTGGAACAATGTACCGGTAAAGCGATCACCGGCATCTAGTAGTAGTGAATTTTTAGCATCAGCGCGGATATCGTTAACCACTGTAGCCTGGCGTGCTGCACCGCCATCGCCACTTCTACCCTGCGCCTCATGATGAGAGTGGGTATCGTTGGTATGCATGATTGTGAGTCGAAACTCTTCCGCAAGTGCTGCACTTGAAGCAGCACTTGCTGCTAACACCACACTTGCCGCCAAGATCGAGCGGGTGCCAGGGAATTTATTGAGAGAGTTGGCAAACGTATAACAGGTCATTATTTTCGCTCCGGGTTGATTCCCCCCGAAGGCGATTTGCCTGCACGTAATTTACTCGGGAGGTGTATTAATTTGCATGATCAGTTTGCCATTATTTTCGCCACTGAACAGCTTATTTATCGTCACCGGTAGTTCTTTAAAACCTGTTTCAATATCCATACGGTATTTCAACCGGCCGTCCATCATCCACTTGCCCAGGTCACTCAATGCATCACGGCTTTTACTGACGTAGTCGAGCACCAGAAAACCCTGAATAGAGGCGCGCTTTGAAATTAACATGGGTAAGTTATGAGAACCCGGGTTTTGCTCTTTTGCATAGCCCGATATATAGCCACACAGGGCTATACGTGCTCCCACATTGATCAACCCAAGCGCCATGTCTAGCATTTTGCCGCCAACGTTTTCAAACACAACATCTACACCGTCAGGACAAGCCTCTTGCAGTTGCTGCCAGGCATTCGGATCACGGTAATTTACGGCCGCATCTATACCGAGTTCTTTTGTCAGCCATTCGCACTTGGCATCGCTACCTGCAAGCCCGACTACACGCAGCCCTTTGATCTTGCCAATCTGGCAGGCGATAGAACCAACTGCACCGGCAGCGGCTGACACTATTAGTGTTTCGCCTTTGTTGGGTTTGCCTATATCCAGTAAACCAAAATAGGCTGTGATGCCTGTCATGCCTAGCGGCCCCATATAAGTCGCCAATGGCAGACCACTGTTATCGGGGACTTGTGAAAAACCGCGCCCATCAGTAATAATATGACTCTGCCACCCGGTCATACCTTGCACGATAGCACCTTCACGAAAAGCCGGGTTACGGCTTTTAACGACCACCCCCATGCCTAAACTTCGCATGACATCGCCAATTTTTACCGCTGGCAAATAGGTATCGGTTTGTGCCCACATGCGTTGTGTAGGATCAAGTGATAAATAGAACACTTCAACCAAAAACTGCTCATCTTGCAGGGGCCTGATAATAGCCTCCTGATAGGTGAAATTTTTCTCACTGAATAAGCCTTCAGGGCGTTCAGCCAAAATCCATTGACGGTTCAGTTCACTTTTCACACTATGACTCATTTGTAGATGACCCATTCGTTCGCAGCGGCTAGGGCCAACAATGGTAACCTATCCCAAGACTGACTGGTTAGTTCCAATTCGGTTACCATTGCAGCCTTTTCTATCAAACAACAACACCTTCAACAGCATTCAAAAAGTGACATTACTCGCATGGGCATATACCTCGGACTCGGCTCCAATTTAGGAGACCGAAAACAAAACCTAAACAGCGCCATAAAGCTGCTTTCGCGAAAAGGTGTTCGCACTGTACGATGCTCTCCTGTGATCGAAACCCCTGCACTGTTGCCAAGCGATGCACCTTGGGAATGGAATAAGCCGTACTTAAATTTAAGCATTGAAGTCGAAACAACACTTAACTGTAGCGAGCTACTCAGTGAGATAATAAACATACAAACTGAATTAGAGCGCGACAACACAGCACGCTGGTCACCACGCCCCATCGATATAGATATCCTGCTTTGGCACGATCAAATCATTAACACGGAAACACTCACTATTCCCCACAAAGACATGCACCTGCGGCACTTTGTATTAACACCACTGATTGCCCTTGAACCAAACTTAACAATACCGGGGCGCGGCAGTAAAACGCTTCTGCAATGGTCCAATGAACTGCCGCACCATATTCCACTATGGATGGGTATCTTAAATGCCACACCAGATTCATTCTCAGACGGTGGGGTAAATTACGATCCACAAAATCTATTACAAAGCGCCACAGCCATGCACGATCAAGGCGCTAACATTCTAGACATTGGCGGTGAATCTACCCGCCCCGGTGCAGACCCGGTTGACCCGGAGTCCGAATGGCGGCGCATTGGCCCATTCATTGAAAAGACCACCGATCAATACCGCGATCAGTTTATTCGCCCATGGATAAGCGTCGATACCCGGCACCCACAAACTGCAGCCAAAGCAATCGAATATGGAGTCGACTTCATTAATGATGTAGCAGGCCTTAGTGACCCCGCCATGATCGAACTAGCCGCTAGCAGTAACTGCGATTGGATCGCGATGCATAGTGTTAGTGTGCCAGCAGATCTCAATCAAGTGATTAAAGGCGACCCGGTTGATGAAGTCTGCCAATGGCTGGAACAACGGCTACAAGATTGGACCAAGGCTGGTATCAACACTGATCGAGTTATTTTTGACCCGGGAGTCGGCTTTGGTAAAGACCCACTACAGTCTTTAAAAATATTGCAGGCGGCATCCAGGTTTCGCCAATACGGTGTAAGACTAATGATTGGCCACTCACGCAAGTCATACATGAAAACATTTACCAACAACGACCTCCACGAGCGCGATCAAACCACTATTGGTGCATCTATGCAACTATGCCAACAAGGGGTAGATATTATAAGGGTTCATAATATCGTTGATCATACCTCCGCTTACCGCGGCTGGTCTCACCTTCAGGGTTAAGACACTTTATCAATACCCTTCAATTCAAACTTTATAAGCCTTGCCTGTGAGTAACAACGCACCTGCTACCAAAGATTATCTGTTACTCACAGGCTTGGCGGCAATCTTCGGCTCAAGTTTTATTTTTACCAATATCAGTGTGCGTGAAGTACCTCCGCTAACGGTGGCTGCATCCAGACTGTTTTTGGCTTTGCTTATTATTTATCCCATCATGCGATTGGCAGGTCAGAAACTGCCACCACCCGGGCGTATTTGGTTTTATATATTTCTATCTGGCCTACTCGGCAACGCTTTGCCTTTTGCACTGATTAGCTGGGGACAGGTAAAGGTAGATGCAGGCTTAGCAGCAATCTTTATGGCAATAATGCCACTGGCCACTATTCTGCTTGCGCAAGTCTTTACGCTGGATGAAAAAATCAATCGCTGGAAAATGATCGGCGTCATACTAGGATTCATTGGCATTATAGTGTTGATGGGAAAAGAAAGCTTATCAACACTTGGTGATCAAACTATTCGACAACTGGCCATTTTGTGCGCAGCGCTTTGCTATGCAATGAATGCAATCGTGACCCGTAAACTTACATCGCTTCCCAGGTACTCAATGGTAACGGCACTGATGATTGCGGCCTGCACCATGGTAGTCCCTGCAAGCCTGCTATTGAATCAACCATGGACTTTATCTCTGGCGCCCGCCTCATGGTTATCGCTGCTGGCACTGGCGATTGGGCCAACAGCCTTTGCAACCTTACTAATACTTATTATTATTGATCGTTGTGGTGCAAGCTTTCTGAGTCAGATCAATTTTATGGTGCCAGTGTTCGGCGTGCTATTTGGCACTCTATTTTTAAGCGAGCGACTTGCCGCAAACGCCTATATTGCATTAGCGATCATTTTTTGCGCACTTGCTTTGTCACGGCGAGGGCAAATGCGCAATTGATAGGAACTATTTCCATTAAAAAAAATCACCTACATCAATCGCAGTGCAAGTGGGCACAGAATAACTGTGATACTGCGAAGCATGAGCATACACATACTTTGGCACCGGGGGCTGTCGATTGCATGTACTTGTTATAAGTTTGAATCATGCTCAATCGCTAAAGCTATTTTTTGTTGCTCCTTGATGTCAGACCATTTTTCCCCTATTTCAATACCCGATACTCTCTCTTCATACTTACGGCAAGCCCTCAATAAAACAGCTTTAGTATCGATGCCGAGTTCTTTTTCTAGTGCAGTCAAAACATTAAGGTAGTCCCAAAGAACATCCCCTAACTCGTCTTCTAAGTAACATTTTCGAGCCCTGGGTATTTCCTCAATAACTTCATCTACTTCACTCTTGATTTCGGCGAGGTAAGTCTCAGAACCATTAGACCAAGTATTGCTTTCATCAAAGCTCGCTTTACGCTTGGCTATCTCAAATAATTTATCGAATTGTTCCATAGAAGGTCATCTACCCTGACACGTAAAAATTAAAACACCGGCCCCAACTTGATCTTTGACCCATCACAAAAGCGATTTAACCTAAAGCGCCGCAATTCATAAGATAGTGGTTTATTACAGACTATATCTGCCACCAATTTACCCGCACCTGGCCCAATACCAAATCCATGCCCACTAAAGCCTGAAGCTATGGTCAATCCGTTCGGCACGTTAAGCCCTATAGACGGCACGGAATCAATTACCGGTACTATATCGGGCATAGTATCTATCATACCTGCCCAGCTATGAGCCACTTCTGCCTCACGCAAAGCCGGTATTTTTCGCCGCGCGCGCTGCATTATTTTATCTACTGCTTTTTCATTCGGTGCCGGGTTCAACACACGCATTTTTTCAAACGGCGAAACCTGATCTTCCGACCAGTTTGTTTTTGTACCCCAAGCATCCGGAAAATCTGCTGGCATCTTAAGCTTCAATTTATAGCTCTGCCAATCAAGCACCATGGCAGGAATAAAAGGCTTAAAGTATTGAAAAGATTTAGGGCCGAGCATGTGTTCGGTTAAATCCATCAATGCCAATGAATAGCCACCATCTTCACGGCACCGAAAGGCAAGCTCTTCATCCGCAGCATTGGCTTTGAAGTCGCTCGCGACTTTGGTCGTCGCCACGACCGTTGATCGCACACTCAATTGTGGAAAATAAATACCCATATTGCCGCTAAAAAGCGATGACCATGCGCCACTAGCCAACACTGCGCGATTGCACTTAATCAAACCATGCTCAGTAACGACACCCGTCACTTGGCCATTTGTCTGTTCAATAGTTCGAACCGCACAATGCTCTTTTATACACACCCCTTGCTTTACAGCACCACGCGCAAGAGCAGGCATTGCAAGCCAAGGCTCCGCACGACCATCACTGGGCGTTAATACACCACCGCACCATTGATTGTTTTTAATAGCGGTAAACTTAGCTACTTCGGAGGCACTGAGTAGTTTGCTTTCTAATTCATATTGCTTAGCAAGGTTTATCCATGTTTCTCTGCGTGAAAGCTTTTTTTCGGTACTGGCAAGGTACAAAATACCGTGCTGACGAAAACCTAGGTCTTCCCCGACTTCAGCCGCCAAGCCTTGCCATAATCTATTGGATTCCATCATGATCGGGAGCTCTGCTTCATCTCGACCGTGTTGGCGTACCCAGCCCCAGTTTCTTGATGACTGCTCACCGCCTACTATTCCTTTCTCGCAAAGCATGACGCTCTGACCAAGCTTGGCTAAATAGTAAGCGCTGCAAACACCAATAATGCCACCACCAATCACTACTACATCAACCTCTGGCAATAGGGGTCCAGTATATTGTGGTGCTGTGTGTGCGTTGATGGTGCTCACGGATGACCAGCTCAAAACGAAACGTCGGAAGACAGTGTCATCCTACGCCCTGTGAGCGGGTGATCAAAGCTTAATTGCTCTGCATGTAGATGCAAACGATTGCCGGGGCGCCCATATAATTCATCACCAAGGATCGCGCAGTTTAAGCCATCACTATGGGCGGCATGCACACGCAGTTGATGCGTTCTACCCGTGTGCGGATAAAACGCTACCCGTGTGACGCCCGCCTCGCGTGACATTACCGAGTATTTGGTCAATGACGCTTTACCCCGATCAGCACAGACTATTTGCCGAGGCCTGTCATAGATATCTACCCGCAGCGGCAGGCTAATGCTGCCTTGGTCTTGTTCAACCGTGCCATCAAGCAACGCCATATATTTTTTTTGAATGGTGCGATCTTGAAACTGATGCTGCAGCTTTTTATAAGCTAACGGGTTGCGAGCTGCAATCATGACACCTGAAGTCGCCTGATCGAGCCGATGCAACAACATAACTCCTTGAACTTCCGGGTAACGTGCCTTAAGCCTGGTTTCAACTGAGTCGGTCAAAACCTTACCGGGTACTGACAACAAACCTGCAGGCTTCTCTACCACTACTATCTGATCGTCTGCATATAAAGTATGTGGATACTCATCAGATAATTCTACCGGTTGCTCATGCAGAGGCACGGATAACTTTAAACCACTCAATAAAAACGGCAACAACACCCGACAACGACTACGGCACGATGGATAATATCTGCCATGCTCTCGCAGACCGCCAAGCGGTGGCTGCCCCCACCAGAACTCAGCCAATGCTATGGGCTTTAGTTGGTAAGAATTAGCATACTGCACTAACTTAATGGCTGCACAATCACCAGCACCGGAAGGCGGCAAACCCGCTTCAAAAAATTCTGCCATCGCACGGGTTTGATTATCAACACTGCGAAGCTGATAACCGGTGAACACCTGCGCCTGCAGTTTTTGCGACAGCTTTTTCCTTTGCTTTCTTAACTTATCAATTGCAGCTGTCATCAGCTGATACTGAGATCGCAATTCACGGCTTTCAGCCGCCAAGCGAATCCGCAATTGTTTAAAGGCTATTTTATCGTTACGGCTTTGATGCGCCATTTCATCAAGGGCTGCTTGAGTCAAATCTGCTTGTGCACGTGATTTGTGGCGCTGCTGTTTTCTATTGGCATTTGCAGCTTTTAAAGACTCAAGTTCAAGCTGTGCGGTGTCATCGAGCTTATACAATTGATTTTCTGTATCAATGAAAGCCGGATCACCCAACCGTGAATTCATCTCCCCAGACATAACAGCAACCTGCTGTTCACCCTTATGCAATAGGGATTCGCGCTGCTGCAAATCAAACACCTGCGGCACAAAACCGGTGCACTCCCAACGGTTGCCAAGCATGCCGGAAAATGCCGAAAGATAACCAAACTCACCCACACTGTTTTGCACTACCAACACACCAAACATTTTGCCGCCATCAGGCGTATCAAAACTATGGATACCACCACATAACTCTGGCAAGCGCTGCTTTAAAGACTCAGCAGCTTGTTGTGCAACCACATGCGGCAGCACATCAAACGGGCTCGGGAATACAGTCGGTATATCCGAATTGAGTTTTAACGGGTAAAACCCTGCTGTGTTCATTGGCTATGGGTATTCATTGACTTGATTTAGAACCTGACGTGTCTGCAGGGTCAGTAGCATCATGAAGTGCAGACCAACCTTCTCGATAATATTCAATCACAGGCAGTGAGTGATTACGGTTTATTTCCGTATCAAGTCGCGGTAGATCTGCAGGTAAGCTCAATACTTCAGTTGCCGTTTTTGCATTGATAAAACGCCCCGCATAAATATTGTTACTCGCAAGGCTATGTTGTGCGCCAATAAAGAAGCCCCACAACCCGAAAGATGGCACATACACAGCAGCTGGCCGCACCTCTTCAAACACGGTATCAAGTGTATTGCCAATACTCCAAAACGCGCGACGCGCAAACCACGGCGATGTGGCCTGGGTGATCATCACCCCGCCAACAGAAAGGCGTCTGGCGATCTTCTGATAAAACGCCACACTATAAAGCTTAGCGATATCTTCACTTTCTGGATCGGGCAGATCAATCACTATTAGATCGTATAGATCACCTTCTTTTGACAACCAGTTCCATGCATCCTGATTAATCACTTGAACACGCTTGTCATGCATCGAATTCTGATTCAGCGTGCTTAATTGCGTTTGCGTTCTCGCAAGTTCGGTGACGGCAGGGTCAAGATCAACAACGTCTATTGCGGTTAGCTCTGCATACTTAAGTAGTTCACGAGCTGCTAAGCCATCGCCACCACCAATCACCAGCGCACGGTGTAACTGGCCGGTAAAAGATGCCGGTAAATGCACCAGCACTTCATGGTAACGGTATTCATCAACCGATGAAAACTGCAGATTGCCATCCAGGTAAAGACGCAAATCCTGGCCACGCTGCGTTAACACCAGCTTTTGATAAGTCGATTGTTGCGACTGAATCACTGGATCTTCGTAGAGTGCTGTCTCAATAAGTTCTTCGGCAGGCTTTACCCAATACACACAAGCACCCAATAACGACACTGACAACAAAACACCGACCGCTATGCGCCAACGCCAGACAGCTAACTGCGCACGGAATGACCACGCGACTATTAACGCGACTAATAAATTAACAACCCCGACTGCTAGCGCCGTTAATAAATGCCCAAGATACGGCAACAATATAAACGGGAACAGTAACGATGCTGCTAACGCGCCGATATAATCGAAGGTTAGCACCTGACTAATGCCACGCCGCAAACCGCTTCGGGTTTCAAGAATGCGAGTCAGTAGTGGTAGTTCCATCCCGACCAGTATGCCAATTATTGCCACCACTACTAGCATGGCTACGTAATAGAACTCTGTCCATGCATAGGCGAACAACAGCAGCAACGCTGATATTCCGCCAACCGCACCGATGGCTATTTCAATACTGACAAATACCGGAATAAGGTGGCGATCAATGGATTGTGAAATCCATGCACCGACGCCCATAAAAAATAAAAATAAGCCAATGGTTAAGGAGTAATGGATAACACTTGAGCCAAGCAAGTAGGTAGACAAGCTGCTAATTAGCAGCTCGTAAATCAAACTACAAGCGGCAATGATAAAAACAGAGCCCGCTAGCAGCATGAACTGGCTATCGTCTACTGTCGGAGAATTTTTATCGACATGATCATTTATAGATCTGTTGTTTACACCGTGGTCACCGGACCGCACGTTTGCACGGGCATCTACTGCGCCGTCATTAGCAGACAATCTTTTGCGCTACAAAAGTACAGATAACAAGTTCAGTTAATTCCTATTAACTGATTAATACACTTGCAATGATAAGGCAAACGCCAAGCATCATTGAGCCTGCCAATACAGCTAAGGCGCGGTTTTCTTTATTCGCTACTTCGTCAGCCAGGTTACCTGGTGTAAGCCAATCAACCACTTTAAAGCCCGCCACTGCCATTACGATTCCCACGACAGAGAAAATAATAGTTGAAAGCAGCTCAGAAGCCAGGTTATTTAATTCGCTTTGCTGCGCAAGCGCTATATCACTGATGCCAGCCAAAACCAAAAACGCATAACCTTTTATACGCCAGTTTTTATTGTTCATTTTAATCTCCGCTAATTAACATTACGATTTATATTCTACAAACTGATGGTTTGAAATTATTTTCCGACCCGCGGCCCACCACCTACAATGACACGACCATTTTTATTTCGTAACACTTCTTTTGATCCAACACCCGGCACCGCCTCTGCAGCATTGCCATGTACGGCGTACCACGCAGGCAAACCAATAATTGCCAGTATTAAAAGTGTCAACAACGGATAGTGTAATTTTTTCACGACCATTGCTCCTTAGCTGTTTTGCGCTCGCGCTTTGGCTTACCACCCGGTTCAAACCGGCGCTTTAGCTTGACCGCTATTGACGCCGCCACAGCCGTTACTGACGACAACTTGGAACGGAAGAGCATCATAAACAAAAAGCCTGCAACACCGCCAAAAAGAAATGGTGTTGAAGAAGTACGATTAGGCTCAGACTCCAAACGCAACTGAGTTTTCGTAGTCGTTGAAGCAGGCTCAAAAGATACAACCGTTTGATAAGTACCCGGCTCATCAATACGAACATGCCACTTGATACTGCGCTTGCTCTCTTGCCATGCACCATCACTATCACGGCCGCTTTCACGCCAAAACTCTAAATACTTATCGTATTGGGGTTCACCCTCGCTATTCTGTAGCGCGAAGTTAATGCCTAGCCATGAGTTATTGTTAATTGCATTCACCGCTGCTGTTAATTGCATCATAGTGCCAGCTTCTTTTACTTCTATTGACTGCATCTGTACATCGGTAGATGCAGTATTCAAATCAACCGATTGGGTAACTGCTTCACCACCGCGATTAAGATAGAAAGCAACTGCCAACAACAACGGTAGTGATACTATCAATGCACGTATTGAATTACGCCAACGTTTAATATCGGTGAGCTCAAGGTCTTTGCCAAGGGCCGTAAACATCTCTGAGTCGGGAATTTCCCTGGAACGTATAAATTCTATTTCTTTAACTTTGTCGTTTTTATCGAGCCTACTTTCTACACCTGTGTAAAAACCAACCGATTTACCGCCTGGTGTGATTGGCATTTTTCGCAAGCGAGGACTTTCAGCGCTCTGGTGTGCCTCACCCAGTTTAGGCTGATAGCTAAATTCACCTGCGGCAAACTCAAGCTTCCAAATGCCGTGTTCATAGTTTTTATCTTTTGAATCAGGCACTGCAGGTTTTTCAGGAATGAATTTTTCACTCCAATAACGATCAGAGCCATCATCAACCAGCCAGGCAAGCTCACGTGTTTCATTCAGCATCCACCAGGTGGTGTAGCGCGAGAAGTTGGTCTCCCAGCCATCTTCGCTATCGTATTCTCGAACTCGACCACTAAAGAGCTGAACTCCGATAGCTTGCCAACGTTGATTGTTATATTGAAAAAAATCACCAATAGTAAAATTGGATTCTAAATCAAGCGCTTTGTTCCAGCGCTCAAGGTGAATATTAGTTGCCGGGTGCTCAGCGTCACAGCCACAGTACTGACAAATCACATGAGTCGATTCCGGGTTCTGACGCGCTAAACCGCCACCACAATTAACACAGCGGAACACTTCAGCGGTTTTGCGGTCAAGCACCTTAACGCCTTCAATCAACTTCGCGCTCAAGCGTGCTTTTTGTTGTTCAAGCTCGTTGTGGAACTGCGGATGCTGTAGCTGCAGATCCGGAATCGCTTGCAGCGCCGATTTTTCATGACCGGCATCAATATGTTGCTGCAGTGCACCCAGGACTTTATCAGGGTGAATACCGACTAGACGTTTAGAGATTTGCATAGACGCCTATGATACAGCGTGATCGATGTGAATACTCAAATCTAACTCCACTTAAATGCAGCACCTCTGACTACACTGCTTTGCCAAATCTGGATCTCCTGTTCGCTGCTTTCAATAGACATTTTACGACCATTGCCCATTACCCCGATACACACGACGGCCTCGCCGGGGACTATCGCCACAGGCAATGATCCCTGCACGCCCGCCACCTGGGCATCGGTGCGCTCTGAGACAAACCAATCTGCGCCATCAATACTGATGTTGCCTCCCGGGTTCGCCTTTTTCACTTGATCAGCCTTGGCTTTAACATCTATCTTTTCATGCAAACGATAAACGCCGTCGTCTTCTTCAAGCCATTGATGATTGCCGTCTTCAAACTCTAGCCACCATTCATCCCAGTAGCCGTCTTCGTAGCTCAATCGGACACGGCCACCGACAACAAAACCGCGATCTAATAACACGCCACTCTTGCCAAGCTGCAACATCGAAGGAGCATCGATGGCATGCTCAAATAAACCTGCAACCTCCCAGCCGTTACTACCAAAGTAGACCCAGTTATCACAGTGCGGGCAGGTTAGACTGCGAGTTAGCGCATTGGTATTTTCTATGGCAACACCACAGGATGGGCAGGAGATTGAAACGTTATGTGACATGTGCAGTTTGCTCTGTATGCTTAGCCATTTTAAATCATTACACAGATACTACAGCCGGAATGATCAGGATTGTTATTCATGAGACAATACAAGCAGCTAGTGTAAGACATAGTAGATTGTTCACCAAGGCCAGATAACCATCTGTACACGCTTTCCGGGCGCAATCTGCGTATTTTATGTAGTTAACATAAACGACAATATCCCAAGCGAACCTATAGGCGCTTGAGTGAAAATTGAAAACGAAGGAGCCAACCATGGTATTCAAAAAACTGTTTCAAGCACTGACAGGCAGTGGCTCAAAAGAGGCCGACAGCAACAAGGCCGCCTCAGCAGACCCTATTACGTACAAAGATATCACTATCACTGCTAAACCACTTTCTGAAGGTGGTCAGTTCAAAACCGCAGGCACGATAAGCCAATCGATCAACGGAGAATTGAAATCCACTGAATTTATCAGAGCCGACAACCACAGCAGTTTTGACGCGGCAGTTGAACATTCTGTCAATAAAGCCAAACAGATAATCGATGAACGCGGTTCATCGCTGTTTGACAGCGAGCGTTGCTAATCAACAACAGGCCTCGCGTTGATAGCGAAGGTACAAAGGCTGCATAGTTACGAAAGACGGCTGTGGTTCTTCGCCATTCATCACTCCGTATACAGCGTTTAGAGATTCAATGGACAACAACGACCCTAATCATTCAAATAGTCAGCCAGGTAGCGAAGCAGGCGAGCAAGCCACAGCCCCGCAGCTAACGGCTATAGAATTACGCGTATTAGGCGCGTTCATGGAAAAGCAACTCACCACCCCTGATGCTTATCCCCTAACACTCAATAGCATAGCTACCGCATGCAACCAGAAATCCAGCCGTGATCCGGTAAGCAATTACCAACAAGGGGATTTAAAACGAGCGCTGCAAGGCCTTATTGATAAAAAATTTGTAGAACAAGAGTACGGCTCGCGCGCTGAGAAATACAGCCAAAGGTTCATTAAGTACCTGGAGCTTGGAAAAAAGCAACAAGCACTATTGTGCGTAATGATGCTACGCGGCCCACAAACTATCAGTGAACTGGATACACGCACTCAACGCATGTGTGAATTCACCAATCGGGAAGATCTGGAACACTGCGTTGATCGCCTGTGTAATCGAGAAATACCGTTTGCCATTCGCCTGGGTCAGCAACCCGGCCAGCGCGGTGAACGAATTGGCCATTTATTTAGCGGCACAACCAAGCGTTACAGCGCATCACGACTCTACACCACAACCCAATGCCTCACCGAACACGCAACCAGAATCAATAAGTGTTGATCAAAGTGATACCGTGGAATTATTAGAACTGGAAGTCGCTGAACTTAAAACGTCTGTTCAGACATTAGAATCTGAGATAAGCGATCTTAAACTACAGTTGCAACAACTGTATCGTTTAACTGGAAATAAAACAGAAGAGACCTAATGAAAATTAGCAATAGGCTATCGAACACTCGATAGCCTATTGGCGTTACTCACCCGAACGTTCTTTAGCTGCTTTTTTGGCAGCTTTTTCAGCTTTCTTTTCCTTAGGCGTTAAAAGCGGCGCCTTTTTTACGTTCTTTTTACTGTCTTGACCTTTGCTCATGATAATCCCTCTTATTGCACCGTTATAAAACCTATCACCACCCAGGTGCAGCAGGCAGCAAAGAGACCTTCGCTCGTTTGCCAGTCCAGTATACAGCTATTTTGCTTTAGCTCAGTAATCCCTCAATTAATACTTATAGTTTATTGCAGTTGCATAGTCCAAAAGCCATTCAATTCATAGCTTATTAAGATAGGTATCCCATAAATTGTTACGCAACAGCAGGCCACGATCATTATCGCGCTTGAAAGCAGCAAACTCACTGCCACGAGAATAAGCAGTACTAAACTGCGCTACAGTCGCATGTGGCCGATACGGCAAATAGTATGTACCTTCAATTGCCAATACTGCATCAATCAGTTCACGGGTCATTCTTTGCATATCGGCCTCCGCACGCTTAGTCATCTCCTGGCTAAATGACATTACAGCGGCCAGCCTCGGCACCGGCGCATATGACAACACACTTTCCTTGTCGGCCGCTATGTATCGCAAAGTAACATTCAAAAACTCTTGAAATGACTTCGGAATGACATCACGGCACAGCTGAAGAAAGTCATTAAAACGATCAAAGCCAATAAAATACTCATGCAAAATAAATGTTCTATTAGGATTACGGTTAGCAATAATGTCTACACTTCCATTCATAAGTGCATTACGTGTTACTTCACCAGTACCCAATTTTGGACCAACAACTGTCTCATTCCACCAACGAAATGATTTCATACGTTCATTCCCCATCTGGGCACGATAAACCTTGCTTGCATAACTTGCTTTAAAGCTTGCGCTAGTAGCCTCGGGTAGGTTTAGTTGATCTTCAGTCTCACGGTAAGTCACTAACAAAGCTTGCTCAAAAAACGTAGCTCGCTCTACATTTAAACGACCATAGGCCATCGTTACCGCGGGATCTTCAATAGCACTTTCAAACGCACCAGCAATGTTTTTGGCAGGCATCTTTTTAAACGTTGGCGCTAAGCGACTGTTGCGCACCATTTTTATATCTAGATCCGTTATAACACCCATCAATCCATAACCACCCATAGCATGCTTAAAGAGATCGCTGTTCTTCTCACGAGAACATTCAACTAGCTCTCCATTCGGCAATACCATTCTAATGGCTCTCACACTGGATGCCATTGGTCCAAAGGGAACCGGCCAACCATGAGCGTTAACTGAGAACGTTGCCGCCACACCGAAGTCGTTATTCGATTGCATAATCACAGGCGACCAACCCGACGCATCTAGTGCTGTAATTACTTGTGACCATCTTGCGCCTGCATGAACACGGTACAGACTATTTGCTGTATCAAGCTCTACAGCGCCGTTATTGAGAGTCATGGCAATACCATCACGCGCTATAGCCTGACCACCCATTGAATGACGAGCCGCACCTACGTTTAGTGGTCGATTAGATTCTGTAGCCTCAGTCATAGCCGCACGCACGGTCTCAAGCAAACGATCGCTGTAGCTATCACTGGAAATAATATGTTTATGTATCGGGGTTGCAGACAAGCCACTGGCATCGTTAAGCATTGCGGGGCCAGACGGCACCTTCAGGCTTTCTGTTCCGGCAAGAGTCGGCAAAGTGGTGCGCAGTTTTCCAGAAGCTGTAAATCCTGCTACACCTCCAACACCTAACAGCAACGCACGCCGCGATAATTTTTTCATTGGCTATTGTTCACTGAACATTATTCATAGAAGACCCAACCTATTTTCGCCAAGCAGCTTGAATGAGCCTTT
Source organism: uncultured Granulosicoccaceae bacterium (assembly GCA_937927895.1). Taxonomy (GTDB): domain Bacteria; phylum Pseudomonadota; class Gammaproteobacteria; order Granulosicoccales; family Granulosicoccaceae. The sequence continues at coordinate 200,741 of CALGKA010000012.1, forward strand.
TATCGATACCGCTACAAACTACCGCTTTCAACGATAATCTTACCACGCTGCGCGACTATCTAGGCTTTTCGCCATCGCCACACAAACAGTGGTGGAATACTGAGCCACTCCAATTGAACGGTTTTCTGCTCTTTACTAAAAAACGTATTCAACTGACTCACACGCGGATTAACCTGGTAGGCCACAAACCGACCACCTGGATTCAATAATTGATGTATTTTTTCTATTAAGTCAGCACCGGCTTTTTTATCCATACAAGAAAACGGAATACCGGAGATCACAACATCGGGCGTGGGCAGATTGTAGGTTTGTAGAATCGATTCAATATCACAGGCATTACCGTGGTGCGCAATAAACCGCTGATCATCAATTTCACTGACAAGTTTATACAAACCGTCGTTTAGCTCAATACACAACAACGTGGCATCACTTGGCATACTGTCGAGTATTGACTGCGTAGTGCCACCATTGCCAGGGCCAAGCTCTACGATCATTTTTGCGTTGGCAGTATCTGCGTTTTTGATGATTCGTCGCTTTAAAAACCTTGAGCTCGGAATAATTGATCCAAGCTGTGTGGGGTTCTTAATAAACTCCCCCAAAAATACCAGCGCACCACTTCTTTTACTCACTGAATTTGTCCGATCCAATAGCTGTGCACACTTCGCACAAAGCAACAAACGTTAGCGGAATAGACGGCCGGCATCAATGCTTTTATAAAATTTTACCCAACTCAAGTTTCACCCCAAACAGTCACTAATACTCAGTGACCCAGCTCCAAGTATTTCCCACATGAAAGCTCGAAAAACCACCACAATAACGCTGGTATTTGGCGCCCTGCTTGCCTTTCAAACGCACGCTGCGACAAAACCGACAGGCCTTGATCAGCTACTGGAGAGTACCGGGGTAGTTAAGCAGATTGAGTCGCTGAAAGAATTTGTGATCCAGTCCAGCCAAAGCAATGTCGAGCGCTGCGGAGTAAGCCCGGCACCCGGCACCGCCTTGCCTAGCTTTAACCATGACTCAATCCTGTATGACACGCTGAGGTTTTTTGACCCGATAGACCCCGCGGATATGGGCACGCTATTGGACTGGTATCAAAACCCGCTGGCGTTATCAATACACAATGCCGAACAAGGCAATTACGATCCTGATGAAGCGGTAAATTATCAGTCGGTGTTTTTATTGCAACCCGATAGAGTCAATAACATAAAACGTATTATCAATAACACTCGCACCAATGATTTTATTAGAATTATTGGTACTGAAATAGAATACGCAGGCATTCTACACAGTGATTGTATTGATAAAGCTCAAAGCACGCTAAGCGATGGTCAATTAAACCCGGAAAGAGTACGGGCAAACCTTACTCGTGATGACAAGATCACAGCACAACTAATGGCCAACAGTATTATTGCAGACTTAGGTTACCTGCTACGGGACTTAAGCGATTCAGAATTGGAACGCTATGCAGACTTTACCTCAAGTGCTCCTGCAAAAGTTTTCTATAACAGCCTCATAAACGCGCTTGATCAGAGCATTAAGCTCGCTAGCGACAGAATTGATTATCAGGAAACCCTTGGTAGTTTTGAATTCTAGCTTTGATTTCCAGCTTAGCTGAACAACCACAGAAACCCTAAGTTATACCATGCGTGCATTATTATTGAAGGCGTAACCGCATCGTAGCGCTCACGCAAATAACCAAACATCAAAGATGGCACAAACACCAACGCCGCCCATAAGGGTGGTTGGTTAAACAAGTGGAAGGCCGCAAAAACAACGCTTGTCATCACATTTGCACGGCTTATTTTAGGCAATACTGTTCGGGTCCAAATGGGCTTTTCTAGCAACCACGTTTGTATAAACCCTCTGAAGGCAAGCTCTTCCATTATTGGGTAAAATATAACACCGGTTAAAAATACCTTAAGCGCCAGACCATTGATCGCAGGCTTACCTAATATAAACCAAAGGGCAATCCACACCACAGGCCCTAAGGCAAGTGCAATCCAAAAGTGAGTATCAGTCAGTACACGCTTTAACTGCGCTGTATCCAATATGGATTCAAGGTCTATCAATGCAATGCCTTCACAAAAGCTACCCTAAGCCGTTTCATTTAACCAGGCGGCAATATCACGAGCATAGTAAGTCATTATGGAATCAGACCCTGCACGCTTTAAGCATGTGATGCTTTCCATAACTACCTGGCGTTCATCAAGCCAGCCATTTTGTGAGGCGGCCTTTAACATCGCGTACTCACCACTCACTTGATACGCACAAACCGGTACTTCAAACTCGCGCTTAACCCGACTGATAATATCTAAATAAGGTAAACCAGGCTTGACCATCACCATGTCTGCCCCCTCTTGAAGATCAAGTGACACCTCCCGAAGCGCTTCATCAGTGTTGGCAGGATCCATTTGATAACTGTATTTGTTACCGGAACCAAGAGTTGCTGTAGCACCAACGGCATCGCGAAAGGGTCCATAAAAGGACGATGCATATTTGGCCGCGTATGAAAGTATTATGGTGTTTACAAAACCGTTTTTCTCAAGTGCATCTCTGATAGCACCAATGCGCCCGTCCATCATGTCAGATGGGCCCAAAATATCTGCGCCCGCTTCTGCATGTGACAAAGCCTGGGCAACTAAGACTTCTACTGTTTCATCGTTAGTGACATAACCATTGGCATCTAATAAACCGTCTTGACCGTGAATTGTAAATGGATCAAGCGCCACATCAGTCATAACACCCAGCTCGGGAAATTCTGCCTTAAGCGCCCGAATAGCCCGCTGCGCCAAACCTTCCGGGTCATAGGCTTGCTCTGCTTTTTCTGTTTTTACATCATCGGCTGTAACTGGAAAAAGCGTTATACAGGGAATTCCAGCGCGCACCAACGCTTCTGCCTCCCGAAGTAGCAGATCAATGGTTATCCGACTAACACCCGGCATACTGGGCACAGGGTGACTTTCACCGGAGCCATCAATAGTGAATACCGGGTAAATTAAATCATTGGTGGTAACGGTGGTCTCACGCATCAGACGCCGACTAAAGTCTGCGCTTCGCAGTCGCCGAGGGCGGGTTCTGGGAAAGCTGCCGTGATTCAAGGAATATGCTCCATTACCTGGGTGTTGATTCATTTATAATCATTCTAGCAGCCTCAGTCACAACGGTCTCATGAAAAAAGTATTCGCAGTCTTCGGCAACCCCATCCAACAAAGCTTATCGCCGCAAATTCACCAGCATTTTGCAGCACAGCATAAGCTTGATATTGCCTATGAAAAAATCCTGTCTGATGAGCAGGATTTTTCTAATGATGTCAGTCAGTTTTTTGAATCCGGTGGCATCGGCTGCAATGTTACAGCGCCATTCAAAGAGCTCGCTTTTGCAATGTGCACTGAACTCACTGACCATGCGAAACGCGCGCAAGCTGTAAACACCCTATATAAAAACGACACCGGCGCACTATGCGGCCACAACACAGATGGCGCAGGACTACTGCAAGACTTAACAGCAAACCACAACTTAAGCCTAAAAAACAAACACATTATTGTGCTCGGCGCAGGCGGTGCGACACGGGGTATATTGCAACCATTGATTGATCAAGCACCAAATAGAATCACACTAATTAATCGAACTGTCGAAAAAGCTCACGCGCTCGCCGATGAATTCAGCGATGTGTTCAGCATAGAGGCGGTTGGCGCTGATAATATTTCGACAGACATACCACCCGCAGACCTATTAATTAACGGCACCTCAGCAAGTCTGGATGGCAAACTACCCATCGCAAATGACAGCCCCATTATTAACAGCAACACCGTTAGCTACGATCTTTCCTATGCTTCTGAACCCACACGGTTCTTACAATGGTCAAAAGAGCGCGGCTGCAAACAACATTACGATGGACGCGGCATGCTGGTAGAACAAGCAGCACTCGCGTTCACTACATGGAATGCAGTCAGTGTTAGCACCGACTCATTAATTAGAAATTTCGAGGCCTTAAAAACCCAATGAATAATCTACACCGTTCGTTCTTCGCAATATTCCTATTAGGCTTAGGCAGCTTAATCAGTAGCCCGGCAGTTGCCGATACCGAATGCAAAACAGAAGCATCGCTGCAGATCAATCAACAAATAGCCCAAGTAGAGCTAGCAATAGACGAACGCACCCGACGCTATGGCTTAATGTTCCGCTCCAGCATGGGTGAACACTGCGGCATGCTGTTTATTTTCGACAACACCCGCCCACGTGTATTCACCATGCGCAATACACTTATACCGCTAGATATCGCCTTCATAGACGAAGAAGGCCGCATTGGTGAAATACTCACCATGGAGCCAGGTGGCGATCGCTACCCATCAAGTGTTGCGGCACGCTATGCGCTTGAGATGAATAAGGGCTGGTTTGCTGCTAACGATATTAAAGTGAATGATGTTATTCAGTTGTTAGGCGAAGCTGATGAATTACAGCCATTGGCAACAGTGACTAGTACAAAGAAAAACAAATAGAATTTACAGTGCCGACGATTAACGTTCACCTACACTCAAGTATCCGAGGATAATGTAAATCTTCTCGGGCAGTATTATGCTTTACATAACATATTTTATGTACAGGATAATTCAGGTATGAATTCCTCACTCTTTGTTCCAAACGGCGCACCAAAACCAAAGTTGAGCCACCCTGGTGCTGAAGGTTTTTGAGACGTCAACAACATACAACACCGCCTGAGCCGTGTCCCATATCGCCGGAAGCCAACTGATTAGGGGCATTCAGCCGGCAAGCATTTCAACAATGTTATATTTTCCAATGAGTTAGAGATTATTGTCCCACAATTACATTGTGGGACACTAAAATAAATTGGATTAAAAGTTGCACCTGTCGATACATGTACCATATACAGTACATGTTAGATTTGTTAAGGTAGAATCATGAACGTAATAAATTTCACAGAAGCCCGTAAATCTCTGAAGAGAGTATTAGATCGTGTAGTTGATGATGCTGACTGCACAGTGATCGCGCGTCGTGACGCAGAAGATGTTGTCGTGATGTCAGTAGATCACTACAATTCTCTGATGGAAACAGTTTACCTTCTTAGAAGTCCAGCTAATGCTGCCCGCCTAGCACAATCAATTTCTGAATATGAACTTGGCAAAGCTATAGTTCATAAAGAATTATGAGCAGAAGAGACTGAGACATAGAGAGTGCCTGCTAGTCGAGATATTGCATGGACACCGACTGGTTGGGAAGATTACGTCTACTGGCAAACTCAAGATAAAAAGACACTTAAACGCATCAACAAACTAGTTGATGCGACTTTAAGAAATCCGTTTGAAGGTATTGGAAAGCCTGAGCCTTTGAAAGAGAACCTAGCAGGACTTTGGTCTCGTCGTATTGATGATACCCATCGTCTAGTATATGCAGTAGCTGACGATAAAATAACGTTCCTACAGTGTCATTATCACTACTGAGTTTTTGGAAACTCAGCCGCTAGCGAATAGCACCATACAACGAAGATCGTGTTGTATACACAGTGAAATACGCGTTCAATAAAGCATTTGCGCCAGCTGTGCTTACTGTCGTCTGTGGGTATGGAAAGTCATTGACATGCTGATGGTTGGCTGAGTGAACAAAAACGACCGTATTTTTAACCGCTAAGTGACTGGCAGCAGTCGGCCCAAACCGGCCGAATACAGTTCTTTATACTCTTTGCAGTTCGAAGGCTACGATGCTCTGAAGCTGCCACTCGGCTTCTATTTGAGCGGTTTATATTTTTGACAGCACTGGTCCAACGCAGCACCAAAGAGGTAAAACTATGACACCCGACCATTATCGATTGGCGTTAATCATGTTAGTTATTTTTGGCACAATCCTCTTTACGTTCGCCATTAACTACACATCTAAACCGCTCAGTATATTCTCTCTGTCTCTCTCTGCATTTCTTTTATGCTTGTGTTCAATATTTACCATCGCTGAAATCTACACCATTATAGAGACAATATCAGGACTTGACCCCCTCTATCTGTGACCCTCTATCTCTCGAGTGTGCAAAAAAACTGGCGATCAGGCAGGTATGAAATTGCAGGAACATCCGGCATAGGGAAAGCGGGACAGATACAAGAAAGAACCAACATTTAATCTATCTTTATATATACCGATACACAGCATATACTAAGACATATACCAAACAGACTTTAAAGATGGGACAAACTGCCAAATTGTTTATGAACGGGCGCAGTCAAGCCGTTCGGCTACCACGGGACTATCGATTCTCTGGTGCAGAGGTCTACATAAGGCAAGACCCGGCAACCGGTGATGTAATCATCTCGGAAAAATCCTCGTCCTGGGGCGGTTTTTTTAAGCTTAGAGATAACAGCAATGTGCCGAACGATTTTATGAATGATCGTCACGACGAGCCACCTCAGGATCGGAAACTTTTCGAGTGAGTGACACTTTGTATATGCTCGATACAATGACGGCGAGTCAATTTGATTCGCGGACAAGATTCGGGTCTTGATGGATGGTGAGTCAGACTGGCGTTGGCAGCATCTGTATATCTGCAATCACCGAAGCTGAGATTCGATTCGGTCGCCTGCAACGACCCACCAAGACTGCACTTCATGTGCTCGTTGACGCATTTCTATCCCGAGTTGATCGCCGGGCATAGGATTCTGAAGCCGCGTCAGCATATGCTGTGATACGAGCTCAAAGTCAGGCAAAAGGAGTAAGCTTAAGTAACATGGATATGCTGATTGGCGCACATGCGGTTGCCGTCGGTGCTACGTTGGTCACCGACGATGGGGCGTTTAATCATTTCAAAGAATGGATCATCACTAAAAACTGGGTTACAAAGTAAACCCCAGGTCAGAACTTGAATTCAAGCATAACTATTTTAACGCACTCATATAAAATCAATTGCACGTATGACTTGAATTCAAGAGCAACAGGGTTAGGAAAACCCAGGGGGCAAATCTTGACGAAACACTTTATATAACCCCTTTAACTCATCACCCTCCATACGATACGTCAAACGGCTTATTGCCCTGGGTAACTCACTGTCACTACCTACGCCAAAATTCTCGCCTATCAGGCTTAACTTCATGCTTCGATACTCCATCGCATTCATGTGGGCGAATTTAATTCGCACCAATTGAAGAAGACCTGGTGCACAGCCTCGAGTACAAAAAACAGTCCAGCTCTAATGCCTGAAATGCCGAACACCCGTAAACACCATAGCAATGCCATGTTCATCAGCGGCTTCTATTGCTTCGTTATCACGCATTGAACCACCGGGTTGAATGATCGCTTTAATGCCATATTCTGCTGCCTGATCTACTGTATCGCGGAATGGGAAAAACGCGTCTGATGCCATCACTGATGACTCTACTTGTAACTTGGCATCTGCGGCTTTAATGGCTGCTATGCGGGCTGAGTAAACACGACTCATTTGACCGGCGCCTACACCTATAGTCGCGCCATCGTTGCAGAACACAATTGCGTTGGACTTTACAAACTTAACTACTTTCCATGCGAACAATAGATCACGTATTTGAGCATCTGTTGGCTTGGTTTTAGTGGCAACTTTTATATCGTCTGCGGTAATGATTTTGCTGTCTGAGTCTTGTACCAGCATACCGCCGTTAACACACTGGTAGAGCAAGCGAGAGTCACCAGCAGAATCAGCACTTACCTGCATCACACGAATGTTTGGTTTTTCACTCAATACTTTTAATGCATCACTATGAAAAGAGGTGGCCAGCAATACTTCTACAAATTGGCGCTCTACTATTACTTTGGCGGTTTCTGCATCTAGCTCGCGATTGAAGGCGATTATTCCACCAAATGCCGATACCGGGTCTGTTATATAAGCTTTCTCATATGCACTACCAACATCAGCGGCTACCGATACCCCACAAGGGTTGGCGTGCTTAACAATGACACATGCCGGCTGATCGAATTGGAAAACACATTCAAGTGCTGCATCTGAATCTGCAATATTGTTAAACGAGAGTTCCTTCCCTTGCAGTTGTGTTGCTGCTGCAATGCTTTGCGGGCTCGGTGTGCCGTGCTTATAGAAGGCTGCAGATTGATGCGGGTTTTCACCGTAACGTAGATCTTGAAGCTTATCTAAACTGATCTGTACGGTTTGATCAAGGCCTGTACTTGCAGCATCGGGTGTTGCTTGCTTAGCCAGGTAGCTTGATACCGCACCATCGTAACTTGCTGTATGTGCAAAAGCTTTGCATGCCAGTGCGAATCGAACTTGATCCTCCACGCCACCTGAACTTGCAATAGATTCTGCAACGTTCGCGTAGTCTGCAGGCTCTGTTACTACAGTTACATCTGTGTGGTTTTTTGCTGCAGCGCGAATCATTGCAGGGCCACCGATATCGATGTTTTCTATTGCATCTGCCAAGCTGCAATCTGGCTTGGCTACTGTTTGTACAAACGGATAAAGGTTTACTACGACTAAATCAATACCGGTAATATCGTGCTCTTGCATGACTGCGCTATCGATATCACGTCGGCCGAGTATGGCACCGTGAATTTTAGGGTGCAGGGTTTTGACTCTGCCTGCCATAATCTCTGGAAAGCCAGTAACGTCTGATACCTCTGTTACCTTTATTCCGTTTTTGGTAAGCTCGGCCGCCGTACCACCTGTGGATAACAAGGTAATACCTGCATTTGCAAGTTTTTGTGCAAACTCTACGATGCCAGTTTTATCAGAAACACTTAGTAATGCACGAGATATTTTTTTAGACATAAATCCAAATCAATTAATAATTTTATAGAGTAGCCACTGAACAAACAGTCAATGGCTAAGATTTAAGAATACAAATTTGCGCGGTTATTCGCGACTAAATCGACGTTTAAGCTATTTTATACTGCGCTAGTTTTTTGCGCAGCGTGCCGCGGTTAATACCTAGATACACCGCTGTTTTACTTTGATTGCCATCGCAGTAATCAAGCACCACCCGAAAAAGTGTTTCTTCAACCTGCCCCATTACTAGCTCATGTAACGCTGAGGGCTCTTCACCGTTGAGTATTTTAAAATACTGACGCAGTTCTTTTTCAACTTGCTCTTGTAATGCCGATGCACTCACTTTACACACCTCCTACTGCAATGCGAGCGGGTTTAATTGAATCGTATGATTCATTCGATTGCCTAAAGAAAGCGTCTACTTGATCTAGTTGCTCTCTGGCATTTTCAAGCTTATAAACATTGCTTCTAAATTCAGCGGCATGCTTTTTACCTTTGCAATACCACGCAATATGCTTGCGCGCTATGCGAACACCACTGTACTCACCGTAGAGTTCATACAGGTTTTGCAAATGCCATTTTAATACACTGGCTTTTTCATCAGCGCCGGGCTCATCTAAATGAGTACCAGTATCCAGGTAATGTTTAATTTGCTGAAAAATCCATGGATTACCTTGCGCGGCACGACCAATCATAACCCCTGCAGCACCTGTTACTTTTAGTACCTGCTCTGCTTGTTCCGGGGTATTGATATCACCATTGGCGAGCACCGGAATTGCAACGCTCTGAACAATTTTGGCAATCGTTTCATATTCGGCTTCGCCCAAGAATTTATCGGCACGTGTTCTGCCGTGTACCGACAACATCGCAACGCCAGAATCACTTGCAATATTCGCAATAGTGACGCCGTTAATGTTGTCACGCGATGGGCCTGTTCTTATTTTTAGGGTAACCGGTACATCAACACTTGCAACCACAGCCGATAAAATTTCGCCCACCAAAGATTCATTAGATAGTAGCGCTGAACCTGCCGCTTGATTGCAGACTTTCTTGGCCGGACAACCCATATTGATATCAATAATATCAGCGCCTAAATCAGCATTCATTTGCGCGGCTTCTACCATCATGGCGACATCACCGCCGGCAATCTGAATTATCTTAGGCGAGACTTCGCCTTCATGGTTCATACGGGTGAGGGACTTACGGGTGGCGTAGAGGGCCTTGTTGGAGGTGACCATTTCTGACACCGCAAGGTCTGCTCCCAGACGCTTACAAAGAATTCGAAAAGGCCTGTCAGTGACCCCAGCCATAGGAGCCAAAACAATCGGGCGATCAAATTCAAAACGGCCAACACGCATATTGAAACAAACCCAAAACCGGGCGGGCCATTCTACAGAATTCGGCCCGCGCTGTTAATAGATAGTTTTCACAATGCGCTTTTTTACTACTTATACTCGAGCGCGACGTCGGTCGCACCCAGGCCACCGTCGACTACTTCAATTTTAATGCGGGTTGGCTCGTCCGGCATTAGAAACTCAGATTCGCTGCGATCAACGATCTCGTAGTCAGAAGCGCTAAACGCTCGCTCAGCGACCGGCTCGCCCGCAGCATCAAGCAGTATTATTGCTACAGTCGGATAAGCCTGTTTGAAGGTTGATTGATTAACCATATCGATACTAATGACTAACGCATTTTCAATTTCCGGGTGAGCATAGAGTCGCTTGCGCATGGTCTGCAGCTGGCTGATATCTTTTTTAGCCTGAGCCGGGACACAACCGGTCACTTGGCAAAAACTGCCGATAATAGGCTCTGGTAAGTCCATATTGGCAATCACATTACGAGCCGCGTACAAGGCAAAACACGCAAGGGCAATAACGCCACATAATAACAACCATGGGCTTATACCCGATCGTCGTTTTGTTGCAGTCTTTTCAGTAACGTCTAAGGCGTGATCTTCATGGTACTCAGTGACCGCCATTGCCGGGCGCTGTTGTTGGTAACGGCGCATTTCCTGAGCCGACGTTTCACTGACCTGATAACGGTTGCGGGTGTCATGTGAAGGGCGCCTATCTCGGCGAGCTGCGCCGCCGGCGGCGTGCCGATAACGATCTGTCTCACGCGCCTGTGGCTCTCTGCTATCACGCGCACGGCTTTCTCTTACCGGAGCCAGACGACGACGTCTTTCGTGAATCTGATCTGCACGCGGGCGGGTATCACGAGAGCGGACATCATGAAAATCATTATCATTAAGATCAAAATCAACAGGACTTAGCTCTGTCTTAGGCTGGCTTTCAACACGCGTAGCCTGGCGCTTATCGGACGCTTCACCCCTATTAGGACGACGAACAGACGCGCTTGATGCATGCGCTGCTTCACGGCGACCTCTAAACTCTGCTTCAAAGCGCGGAGTGGTCGATTCAAATTGCATATCTTGATCGCGTCTGCCGTCGTCGCGAATAACAGCAGGCTTTTGCAGAACGTCGTCAGGGATAAAACCATAGTCTTTCTGCGCGGCTCGGCTTAGCACTAGATCATCAAGTTCCGGTGATTTTGTCGCAGGTCTATGAAGCGCTTTGAATTCTTCTATCTGGCGCATTTTTGCGGCGTCTAGCGCTGGCTTTTGCGGTTCAATAGCTAACGCGCGTCGCTCCCTTTCACTTGCGGCTTTTAACTTAAGCTGGCGTATTTCTTCCGCCGCCATTTGCTCACGTAGATGCTTGTCTTTAGTAACTGCAGGTGTGCCAGGAGTTACAGGTGGGGTAACCACCGGGCCGATGCTTCGAGTAGCTGTGTCGCTACCTGTGCTTTCGCGATCTAAAGCGTTGGGGTAAGGCGTTTCAATTCCAGTTGCACTTAGTGCTGACTCTGTCGCCATGGTTCTTTCGAACTCCAGGTCACTGGCAGCGGTTTTGTTTAACTGATAATCGGGGTAATCGTTGTCCGGGCGTGAACCATTATTGTCAGTATTGCCACCTTGGGAATAGCCACTTGAATTTGGAACTTGATAAAAACCATCAGCCATTGAAGATCCAGAAGCCTCTGCCATCTCTGGTTGACGGTCCTCACCGCGGCTCTGATAAAAGCCTTCATTGACGACCGTATCAGCCGATTCCAATATTTCCGAGTCAGTGGTCTCTACTATGCGGCTTGGCTGCACCGGTTTGTAGGCAGTGGTTGTTTGTCGTGCCGCACCTTCTTTATAGACATTCGCGCGCGCATCAAACAAGGACATGCATTCGCCACATCTGACTCCGGGGTCTCTTGAGTAAACAAGATCAGCACTGACTTCAAATGTAGATCCACAATGATTGCACTGCGTAATCATAGTTTGCCCCGTATTAATTTATGTTGTTGGTTGACAGTGTTCAAATGCATAGCATCTTAGGAAGCTACGTAGATATAACTTCCTGCTTTATCGCAGTGTACATTGCCCACTGCTCTCGAATCTCGGTTTCACTATGACGAAACTGTGTAGCGTATGCCGCAGCCAATGACCCTACCTGCTCTGACAACACTCCAGAGACACCAATTTGCCCTTCTTCGCTGAGCAGATCGCAAAATCGAGCTTGCAATTCCAGCAGCGGCGCCATCAGAATATTGGCCACCACAATATCAACCTTTGCCGGTAGGTCGCGATCGCTATGACAAATCGTAACCTTTTCAAGCACGCCATTGCGCTCAGCGTTTTCAGCTGTTGCCAGCAATGCCTGCGGCTCAATATCAAACGCGTAAACATTGGCAGCTCCGAGCAACACCGCAGCCACTGCCAATATGCCAGAGCCACATCCATAATCGATTACCGTTTTGTTTTTGACATCTATTTTCGCCAACCACTGCAAACATAAATGCGTAGTAGGATGCGTACCCGAACCAAAAGCCAGGCCCGGATCCAGAGAAATATTTATGGCAGCCGGGTTGGGCGGCTCACAGAAGGTTGGCACGATCCAAAGGCGCGAGGTTATTTCAACCGGCTTGAAATCATCCATCCAGGCACGCTCCCAGTCTTTGTCTGTAAGCATTTCAGAGCTGATTTCAGTGGCACCAAATTCTTCCATCTGATGCGTTAATAAACTGGTGACCAATTCTTTGTTGGCATTTTTATCAAACACACCCGTGACTACAACATCGGGCCACAATGGCGTAGTACCCGGGGCCGGCTCATGAATGGGTGTATCGGTGGCATCTTGATAGGTGCAAGACATAGCACCACAGTTAAGCATCGCCGTCTCGACATTCTCAACGTGACTGCGCTGAACACTCACCTTCATTAAGAGATAGTCGTTATTCATCGCCAACCTATAGGTCTACGTTATTAATTACGGTTAACTCTGCGGGTACAAGCGATGAAAATTCAAACCCATCAATTGAAACTTAAGAGATGCCTAGTTTCTTTTCAAGGTAGTGAATATCAGTGCAACCCTCAGCAAAGTTTTCATCTTGCATAATCGATGACAACAATGGAATGTTAGTTTTTATACCGGTGATAAACACTTCACTTAAGGCACCGCGCATACGTGCCATTGCAGACTCACGCGAGTTTCCGTGGGCAATCAACTTACCGATCATAGAGTCATAATTGGGTGGTACTTTGTAGCCATTATAAATATGCGTATCAACACGCACACCCAAACCACCAGGCGAATGAAACTGCTCTATAAGACCGGGGCTTGGCATAAAAGTCTCTGGATCTTCAGCATTTATTCTGCACTCAAAGGCATGGCCATTAAGCTTTATGTTTTCTTGCTTATAAGTGAGCGGATCACCCATGGCTATTCTTAGCTGCTCTTTGACAATATCAACACCTGTGATCATTTCAGTAACCGGGTGTTCAACCTGAACCCGGGTATTCATTTCAATGAAATAAAATTCACCGTTTTCAAACAAAAATTCAAACGTACCCGCGCCGCGATAACCCAGGCGCTTACAAGCAGCGACACAACGCTCACCAATAGCTGCACGCTGCTCTTCAGTGATACCCGGTGCCGGTGCTTCCTCTACCACTTTTTGGTGGCGACGCTGCATAGAGCAGTCCCGTTCACCTAAATGAATCGCGTTACCGTGCGTATCAGCTAGTACCTGAAACTCTACGTGGCGTGGTGTTTCAAGGAATTTTTCCATGTAGACAATATCGTTATTAAAGACATTGCCGGCTTCTGTTTTTGTCAGAACAATAGAATCTATTAGTTCATCGTCACTACGCACAACGCGCATACCACGACCACCACCACCGCCTGCAGCCTTTATAATAATCGGGTAACCAATTTTATTGGCTAATGCTAAGTTGGTTTTTTCATCATTCCCAAGCGGACCATCTGAACCAGGTACACAAGGTACGCCTGCGCTAATCATTTCTTTGATAGCACTGACTTTGTCACCCATTAAACGAATAACACCCGGAGATGGGCCAATAAAAGTAAAACCACTTGATTCAACACGCTCTGCGAAGTCAGCGTTCTCAGATAAGAAACCATAACCCGGATGTATGGCATCAGCGTCAGTGATTTCTGCCGCACTTATAAGTGCTGGAATATTCAGATAGCTGTCAGTTGATGAAGGTGGGCCAATGCACACTGCTTCATCAGCAAGCCTTACGTGTTTGAGCTCTCGATCAGCCGTGGAGTAAACCGCGACGGTACCGATACCCATATCACGGCAGCAGCGCATGATCCGAAGTGCAATTTCACCCCGGTTGGCAATCAGTACTTGTTTCATGTTTCTACAATCATCAATGGCTCACCAAACTCAACTGGCTGGCCATCTTCTACTAATAACTTTTTAACCACACCCGATACTTCAGACTCTATCTGGTTCAGAATTTTCATCGCTTCAACAATACAGATGGTATCGCCAGGTTTAATGGTTTGGCCTACTTTCACAAAAGCCGGTGCGCCAGGCGACGGCGCCGTATAGTAAGTACCCACCATTGGAGAATCTATCACCAGGCCATCAATCTCAGGCTCTGCAGCTGGTGCCGGATTACCCAGTGGCACCGTTGCCGGTGCGGGGGCAACAGCCGGTGCGGCAGCCGCAACCGGTGGGGCTGCGAGAGGTGCGGTATTAGCTCGACTAATACGAACCGACTCTTCGCCCTCTTTTATTTCAATCTCAGAAATCCCTGATTCTTCTAACAGCTCAATCAGCTTTTTTACTTTGCGAATATCCATAGATTTCGTAAATACGCCGCCTTGTTTTAGTTCAGTATGTTGCGGTAGCTCTGCAACGCCCATGTACCGGTTGGACAGTCTCAGCGTAATCAGCCACACTCTTGCTGATGATCCAAAACGCTAATCCAGACCAATAATATCCGTTGGTACACACACCCGTTTCAGAAAACCTACCAGAAACCGTCGAATTTGTTATTTCGCTGAATTTAGCAACATTAAAGCGCGTTTGTCAGCTGGTTCGCGTGACTTTAACACATAATTATTCATCACTCGCTCATTGATTTGATTAAAAATGCTGATTTTTGTCTTACCTTTTCTTACCGAAAGTCCATCTATGTCTCATTCACACACCGGCAGACTCTAAGACATGCCAGCAGCAGATTCACCCGACAGCTTCGAGAACTTATCACCTGAAGTCATTCTTGATGCCATTGAATCGCAATCAGGCTTACTCACCGATGGTCGCCTGCTGGCACTCAACAGTTATGAAAATCGCGTCTACCGCATAGGTATTGAAGACGGCGAGCCATTGATCGCCAAGTTTTACCGACCAAAGCGATGGACCACCGAGCAAATTGCAGAAGAACATTCCTTTGCACAGGAGCTCGCGGATACCGAGATCCCGGTAGTTACGGCCCTGGCAGATGAAAACGGTAAAACACTGCGAGAAAGTGCAGGCTTTCAGTTTTCCTTGTATCCGATGCGTGGCGGACGATCGCCTGAGTTAGACAATCCGAAACAACTGGAAGTAATTGGGCGCTTTATTGGACGCATCCATAAAATATCAGAGACCAAAGCATTTCATCATCGACCACAAATTAGTATCGCCACCCATGGCCATGAGCCTGCAAACTATTTGCTCGACAATGATCGTGTTCCAGAATCACTTGCCAGTGCCTATGAATCTTTAGTGATTGATCTACTGGATAAGGTCGCAGACCGATTTGAACAACTCCCTAATGTAGGCAACATACGTCTCCACGGAGACTTCCACCCGGGTAATATTTTATGGCGCGACAACACACCACACATTGTTGATCTCGATGACGCACGCACCGGCCCCGCCATACAAGATCTATGGTTGTTTTTATCAGGTGACAGACTATACCAACAAGCAAGACTTGCAGACCTACTAGAGGGCTATACCCAGTTCAGAGAATTTGATCCTGCAGAGCTTGCGTTAATAGAACCCTTAAGAACACTCAGAATGATTTACTACGCTGCGTGGCTTGATGTTCGGCGCAATGAACCCGCCTTTCAACAAGCTTTTCCATGGCTTGCCGATGCCCGCTATTGGGATGAACATATTCTTGAATTAAAAGAGCAAAGTTCCGCCCTGGATGAACGCCCGCTTAAGTGGGATTAACTCATTATTTGTAATTCCGTGTAACCAATAGCGCTCTGACCTTGGCTTTTAAGGTATTGTCGGGTTCTGGTGTAATGCAGGAATAAACATGAGAAGTCTGGTTTTACTCGTTGTTGGGCTTATCGCAGGCAGCGCTATAGGTGCATTTTCCACCACCCGGTTTAAACAACGCAACACCCCGCCTGCGCCAATCACGCAACCGGCGGCAACAAAACCGGCTGAGCCAGCTTCACCATTTGCACCTATAGAAAAAGAATCTCCACCTGTCGCGCAAGAACCAAACGTTAGTGACACAAGCCCGCGTAATGATTCAACTACCACCTTACCGGCTGTCACTGAACAATCGCTCTCACAAGTTAAGCACTACCACCAACTACAACAACATTTACAATTTATAGATACCGCAAGCTCAGAACAACTAGAAACTCTATCGTCACTTTTAAACAACGACAATGACCGTTCGCCATTTACCAGAGCAATGAATGCCGCTGTGTATCAACGTTGGGCTGAAGTTGATCTAAACACTGCACTCGACTACGCGATAGCAGGCATTAAAAACCAAAGTAATCGACAGTACTCAAGGTGGGCACACGAGAGCCTTACCATTTTAGCAAGCGTTGATCCCGATTATGTACGCGAGCACATTGAAAGTATCGACACAGGCTATGAATACTCAGAACTCAAGCATGCTTTGTATGCCGGACTCGCAAGCAATAACCCAGAGCAACTTGCGCGACAATACGCAGATGCAAACAGCCCTAACTCAGAACGTTTTCAAACCTTGTCTATGGCTTTTGATGAATGGGCTAGAACAGATCCGCAATCTGCTTGGAACTTCATTCAAACAGAGCTAGATAGTCAGGCGCAATCTATATTTTCTAATCAAGTTATGCACTTGTGGTACGAGCAAAACCCAGCTACAGCACTAGAAGAAATAGAAAAGCAGCTTAGCAACAATACACTCGATCAAAACCAATCGTATGTAATGACTGAAATGTATGCTGAACATCTGTCAAAAACTGATCCCAACGCCGCGTACCAATGGATACAGTCGCAACTTGATACCGACGCGCGAGTCGGCGCACTAATGAATCTGGTGCACAATTGGGATCCAAACGATCCAACTGGCCTGCAAAGTTTTGTCGACCAAATGGACCCCGCAGACCGCGATCAGGTAATGCCTATGGCGATATCATCTATGGCATTTAATATGGCACGCACTGACCCTGCTAGCGCTATAGCATGGGCCGAACAACTGCCAGAAGAACAACGAGTTGAGGCGCACATGAATATAATCGGAGAGTGGGCCATGACAAGCCCGGACGCAGCCGCCGAATGGTTGTTTAACTTACCAGAGTCAGAGGCTAACAATCATATTATCGCCGCCAACGCTGGCGCTTTTTTACACGGTGATCCTGAAACTGCAAAGCGTTTTTTTGCAAGAATGCCAACAGACATACAGTCAGATTATATAGAACAGATGGTGCACTCTCTGGCACAACAAAGCCCGGAAGCGGCCCAACAATGGCTTAATGAACAAAGCAATAGCGAAGTACAATTGATCGGTTCAATCACGCTTAACTCAATGGACCCTAACTCCGACACCACCACCCTACTTAATCAAATTGGCTCCTATAATAATCGCCGCAGAACCAATCTTTTAATGTCTACTATTATGCAGCGCATGGGCAGCCACGAGGCGGAAGTTAAACAGTGGATTGCAAGCACAACTTTACTTGCCGATGATGAACGCGAAATGGTAGAGCAAATAACCGCCGGCTATAACCAAATGGGCAATCCAATGGGAATGCCGTATTTGCCGTCTGTTGATTACTACATAAATGAACGTCGGTAAAACTAAAAAGTAGAACACCTACCCAGGCGCAAACTAATAACGCTTAGTAAGTTCTAGTGATCTTATAGTGATTCAAATCAAATGAACCAGCGCCATACCATATTTCCGTTCCCAAAATAATATTGGCAAGACAATCTGTATCTTGCAAAGCATAAGTGCCATAATTTTGAGCGTTATCTTGTGCATGGTTAAGTAGCTCACTGTATTGAACTGAGCCTGTCTTTTGCTCTTCAATTGCTACAAAAGCCAGGTAATTTCGGTTAGAGCTTTTGGCATAGACCTCATACACGCGACCATCACTAGTGACCACTTGTCCGCGCGGTGCGTCACCTGATGGCTTTATCTGCCCTGCCTTCAACCAAACCATCACTTCGAACACTATATTATCTGTAGCCGCACCAGTGCGTTCTATATCGCAGGAAGAGTGATAGAAAGACTCTATCACCACATTGAATTCAGAACCCGACTCACCAGAACTGGTCGATTGCGACGCGCTAGCTTGATAATCAAACGAGTACTCTATGCTAATTTCTGGCGCATCATAGATTTCAACTGGCAGTCCAGTAGCTTGAAAATTACCAGATCTTTCGGCCTTCGATTTCGTACCGTAGATCACTTCAGGTAACGACTTTGTATTGTAGATTGATCCCGTGGTGTCTGAAAAAGCCCCCCAATCCCATTCAAAATTTACTCCATAGCCCTTGTTACCTTCAAAAAGACTGATCTCCTGATACCACAATGGGTAACTAGCAGAGCTAGCATACCAGGGGTTGTTACTCACTAAAAAATCACCATAACGAAGGCCTGGCCAACTAGCGACCCTATCCGCATCAACCCGTTGGGGACCAACATCTGAGAATAGATCTGCGCCATTTGAAAGAAGCGGCAAGTTAGCCGATGAAATTATTGCGCCTTGCTCTGGTCGAGTCCGATCTTCATCTACCATCGAGATCGGCTGATCAATAACACGAACCGGGATAAATAACGGCTCATCAACAAACACATGGATTTCTTCGCTCTCAATTGTAATTTCGCCATCAGTTATTATTGCCTGTGCACTAATAAAATCAGAACTTTCAGCCTGTAGAGTGGCACTCGTTTCATCAGGTAGTGCCACCCCATTTAGCTTCCATCGATAAGACACCTCCACTTCATCACCATCTACATCTCTAACGTTACTGAGCAACACCTGCAACTCATCACCGACTCTTGGAGTCGTAAGGTTAAAGTCAATAGCATCAAATTCTGGCGGTGTATTTTGAATAAAAACCGGTGAAGCGCTTGAAGTATTTCCACGAACGCCATCAGTGATCAGTATTTCTACTCCTACACTATCACCACGTGCGAACTGGTCTCGCTCAAGCACCGGCACAGTGGTCTCAATAGGAGCTGCGCCATTGACTAGCCATAAGTAGCTCAGCTGTATGTTGTCTTCAGAAGTTGTGTCTGGTGTGCCACTTTGAATGGGGTCGTGCACGGCAGTCAAAGTATCTAAGCTATCCGGGTTGGTCGGCACTATAGAAACTTCAGGGGCTGTAGGCAGGGGTGTTATGTCGCTGCCGCTGTCGCAAGAGACGGTAAACAATACAAGCAACCCATGGATGAGCAAACTTCTTATTGATAGATTGGAAAATCGAGCCCCACGACGAGAGCGATCAACACACTTCATAACAAACTCCTTAACTGCACAGGTTTTGATTAAGGGATTTGTTCAGTTACTGTGCCAATACAATTACCCATCACTGATCAAGCAGACAATTCTATTATTTGTGCGGCAGTTCACAGCTTAATGCCGTTCAGGCACTACTAGCACTTGTTGGAGAGTTCTATATTCCAGATGCAGCCGCACATTAGCGGCCACATCACTGATATTTCTAGCCGTTAAAACGCTGCATAACCAAAGATGCATTAGTACCGCCAAAACCGAAGCTGTTAGACATTACCGTATCGATCTTTGCATCGGTAATAGTTTCACGCACGATATCAACATCACCTGCTTCGGGATCAAGCGTATTAATGTTGGCAGAGGCGGTTATAAAATTACCTTGCTGCATTAACAGACAATAGATTGCCTCTTGCACACCGGCAGCCCCTAGTGAGTGACCCGATAAAGATTTAGTTGAACTGACTTTTGGCGTGTTACCAGCAAACGCTTCTTGTACTGCGTGCAGCTCTGTTACATCACCAGCCGGTGTACTAGTGCCGTGAGCATTTAAGTAGTCTATGGTTGTATCTATGGTGGACATTGCATTTTGCATGCAGCGCACCGCACCCTCACCAGACGGGGCCACCATATCAGCACCGTCAGAGGTAGCACCGTAGCCGACAATTTCTGCATAGATATTGGCACCGCGAGCAAGCGCGTGTTCGAGTTCTTCAACCACTACCATGCCACCACCGCCGGCTATAACAAAACCATCGCGCTCTGCATCGTAGGCACGTGAAGCGGTAGTGGGTGTGTCGTTGTACTTTGATGAAAGCGCACCCATAGCATCAAACAGGCAGCTTAGAGTCCAGTGTTCTTCTTCACCACCGCCTGCAAAAACAATATCTTGTTTACCCAACTGAATTTGTTCTACTGCATGACCAATACAATGTGCACTAGTAGAACAAGCAGAAGACATAGAGTAGTTAACACCCTTTATGGAAAACGGTGTTGCCAAACAGGCAGAGACAGTACTGCCCATCGTTTGGGTAACGCGGTAAGGACCGACACGGCGAACGCCTTTGTCGCGCATGATATCAGCCGCTTCAACCTGGCTTGCAGATGATGCGCCACCGGATCCTGCAACCACCCCTGTGCGAACATTTGATACTTGCGCATCAGACAAACCAGCATCGTCTATTGCCTGTTGCATTGAAATATAAGCATAGGCCGCTGCCGAACCCATAAAACGCATTTGCTTACGATCAATGTGATCTTTAAGTTCAATATTGGGAGTGCCCGCAATCTGGCTGCGCATTCCAAGCTCAGCATACTGCGCATTACTAGAAATACCTGAGCGACCGGTTTTTAGCGCTTCAGTGACTTGGTGTTTGTCGTTTCCTAGACAAGACACAATGCCCAATCCGGTGATTACCGCTCTTCGCATTTGCCATTCCCCTTTAGAGTATAAAAGTTAAGTGGGTAGCATTTTATCAGAGCCCAAGTAACGACGCGCGCCCTTGTATAGTTCACTTATCGCTCACTTGTTCACTGTGGCTATCACACTTGAATTTGGACCACTGAGCTTGCAGCGAAGTTGCACCGAGACTGCCTGCCCATCAAATGATTTCAGAATCGCTGCTTAGAAGTCGTCAGTCGACGTAAACAATCCAACACGTAGATCATTAGCAGTGTAGATTTCCCGACCATCTACTTCCATGCGACCATCAGCAATGCCCATAACCAGGCGGCGCTCAATGACTCTTTTAAGTTCTAGATGGTAGGTGACTTTTTTGGCCGTAGGTAACACCTGACCAAAGAATTTGACCTCGCCTGCACCGAGCGCACGGCCGCGACCTGGGTTGCCTTTCCATGCTAGAAAAAAACCAACAATCTGCCACATAGCATCAAGCCCAAGGCAGCCAGGCATGACTGGATCACCTTTAAAATGGCAATCAAAAAACCATAGGTCTTCAGTGATATCGAGCTCTGCGTGAATCTCACCTTTACCGTGAGCACCGCCGTCTGCGTTGATTAACGTGACGCGATCCATCATTAGCATATTGGGTGATGGCAATCGGGCATTGCCCTCGCCAAAGGTCTCACCTCTACCGCAAGCTAAAAGTTCTTCACGGTTATAACTGTTTTGTTGCTCCATGGAGGCTGGTCTACTATTAAGGTGAGAAGCCTCGAACTATATCACGCTCCCAGCCGCACCAATAGCCAGAGCGGCTTCGCAGACAGTTACAGTGTGTAGCAAAAAGTGACCTTAACCCCTGCCATCCACATAGCAAGGCGCATCATTTCAATACTAGCTAGTGTCCGTCCATAAACAGCGCGTAGCGAGGTTGTCTCAAGTGCGTGAGATTTCGGCTACCACATGTGGGCGTTTAGTCGTTCTAAATAGCCACATGGGGTAGTCGAAAGATTGCGTGCTTGAGGCGACCGCAGTAGCTTTCGTTTACGGATGGACACTAGCTAGCCAAATACGTCGCGTAGCAGGTCGGTGGAGCGAGAAGCAGGATCATGCCGAATAGCACGCTCTTCCATTTCCAACTGCAAAAAGAAGCTTTCAACGGTGGATTCAACCACGTGATCGGTGCTTATGGTTTCCAACAGATTACCGAATTTGATTTTCGACGCTATCTCATCGCAACGATGTATTGCACCGGATTCTAAAAGCAGCTCTGCAACAACAGGCTGTAGTTGCCGTTGTAGTTTTTCCATCACACGCATACGAAGGAAATCAGTTGCCGCAGCATCATGCGCCACCAATAAAACCCGTGGTTCAATAATTTCAACTTGCTCTAAAGCTGTTTTTAACAAATCACGAGCGGCAGGTGCTGCCGCTATCATTGTTTCATTAAGCTGTTTTTCAAACTGTTGAAAAGCCACTTCCTGGCCACTCTTGCGGGCAAGCTTTTGCGCCTTTCGTAAATCTGAAGAAAGTTTGATCTGACTTTCACCTTCCGCGGACGCGACCACTTTTGCAACCGCTCGATCAGATGCAAGTTCCAATGCCTCGCGTATACCAGTGACAATTTGCGCCTTGTCTAAGTCAGGGCGCACGCTCAGTAACTGGTCACGGCCGTAGGATGGTAGCGCGCTGTTAGCAACGCCCACTAATGAATCAAAGATACCCGCATGAGAAATACTGCTAAAACTGGTAAGAGCAGCAACTGCGAAGGCTATGACTGAAGATTTTTTTATTTTTATTATCACTTTCAGTGTGCCTGATTATTGTTTTTATAAGCCTGCCACCAGCTCTGGTGTGCAGGAGATGCAAACTCTCATACATTGGATCTCGGTTACAGCGGATTTTCGGGGTTTAACATTGCAAATCGTCAATGGGCTTTTCTACATACTAAGTATTGATGTTTTGCTGGAGTGAAACACAACTGGGGGATTTTTTTTTGGCATTGCATGCCGGGCTGCGGTTTTTTTTGCCTTGGCAGGCGGCTGATGTGTGTGGCTTGCGGTGGTTGTCGCTTTGGCTTGTCCTGCGGACGGCTGACGTACGGGGCATGCCTGCCGGCGGCTGTCGTTTTGACTTTGTCCTGCGGACGGCTTACGTGCGTGGCATGCCTGCCGGCGGCTGTCGTTTTGACTTTGTCCCGCGGACGGCTTACGTGCGTGGCATGCCTGCCGGCGGCTGTCGTTTTGACTTTGTCCCGCGGACGGCTTACGTGCGTGGCATGCCTGCCGGCGGCTGTCGTTTGGACAGGCCCAAACAGAAGCAAAGGCCTTCTTGCTACTTTGTTGCCCCTTGGGTGGCTGTCGCCATTTTTTGAAATCCTCTGGAATGGGGTCGCGCCCATTATTGTCAACTATGGGCACATCCATGTGCACCGCGCTCAAAGCGCCGTCCATGGCGCTTTGACCCCACGGAAGACTATTTCAAAAAACAACAAAAAGCGCGCTTGTGGGTTCGCGACGCTCAGTTGGTTGAGGGGT